>CAZTXJ010000022.1:0-3790 GCA_964617285.1 uncultured Calditrichaceae bacterium
TGGATCTGATCAATTATCTGGGATTGTTCCCTCAGTAACTGCTCGGCTTCTTTCCGACCGGTGATATCTGTGGCAATTCCGGCAATCCGGTAAATTTCACCTTTCTCGTCCCGGATGGGGAATGCCCGATCCCGGACCCAGCGTACTGACCCGTCCGGCCGGATGATCCGATATTCCTTATCATATCCCTTTGTGATGTAATTGAGGATGAATGGGATAACCTCGTCCCGGTCTTCCGGATGAACCGGATCCAGAAAAGATTTCGGATTATTGTACAAACTCTGGCAGCTACGTCCCCAAATTTCCTCATAGGCCGGACTGATATACAGCACTTTGCTGATATCCCGGTTACACAACCAGAATACTTCATGGATATGTTCGGCCATTTGCCGGAACCGTTTTTCGCTGTCTTGTAAAATTATCTCCATCTTCTGACGTTTGGTAATATCGCGGGCAATTCCTTCTATTGCTAAAATATTACCATCCTTATCCGTTACCGGGATGATATGATGCTCGGTCCAGATGATATTTCCGTTTTTATGAATCCAGCGTATTATTTGGGCGTTCTTGCTTATTTCTGTACCATCTTTAATCTTTTGGAGAATTTTGATATCTTCCGGATGAACAATTTTAAATCCCAGTTCCGGATTTGAATAATGATCTTCAGGGGTATAACCGGTAACTTCGCTAACGGAATCACTGATATATTCAAATTTCATGTCCGGAAGTAAGACTAACCGGTAAAAAATATTATTTGCATTTTCCGCTAATTTCCGGAAAAATTCGGAAGAAGAATGTTTACTTGGATTTTGTTCTGACTTTTTCATCTTGAATTATTGGATTCAAAGTTAGGTTAAATTATAAATGATACTTATTTCTCAAAACTGTTTCATTTTCAGAATTTTTTGAAGTCTGATATTTAATTCGTTTTGCGCAGAATTTTGGTTAAATATTGCCTTCTGATATTTTTAATTATTGGCGATGAAATATACAAAGAAAAATCTGCCGAGTGATATCTAAAATAACAACCGGACTGTAGGATCAATCGAGCTTTGCTGGTTTACATCTTATTTGATTTGATCCATGGGTATTAGAATGCGGAATTTATTTGGTATATCTTTAGAAATAGATTAATTTGTGCAATTTCTGACCCAATAAATTGATGGAGAAAATATGAATGATAATATAGAGCTAAAGATGATTTTGCCCAAGATACCGGATATTGAACTGGTGGCGATTGAGGGTATGGATCGTATGGCCAGGCATATGGGTATTCCTGAAGAAAAAATCAGTGAAGCGCATGTGCTGGTCACCGAAGCGGTAATTAACGGATTCGAACATTCGGGACAGGAAAATCCAGTGGTGGAGGTGGAGTTTACCCTGACCCAGGAAAAACTGATTATTTTTGTCAGAGATTTTGGTAAAGGATTTAATCCGGAACAAATTGAAGAACCGGAGATTGATAAAAAGCTGGGATCGAGCCATAAACGTGGCTGGGGGCTTAAACTGATGAAATCCATGTCAGATGATTTCCGGATTGATTCCGATGAGAAGGGAACAAAAATTACCATCATAAAAAATTTGGAATAAGAAGGAGCAAAAATGGAAGCCGATTTCACACTCACCTCAGAGATATGCGATGATGTACTGGTGTTGCATACCTCGGGTTATGTTAATAATGTGGGGGGTGAGAAAATTGCCCGGGAATTTAACAAGCATTTTGAACAGGGCCTAAAAAAAGTTGTCATTGATCTTGAAAAAAGTAAAGTAGTCAATTCTATTGGCATCTCGTTTCTGATAGAAATTATTGACCAACTGAATGATAAGGATGGTCATTTGATTTTTACCAATCTGGAACCGGCGATTGACAAAACCCTAAGCATTATGGGATTATTCAATTATGCCGGTAAGGAAGCCACAGTTGAAGCTGCACTGGAAACCCTGACTAAAAAAGCAGGCTAAACCGTGGATAATTTAATTGACCGTCTTCGGTTGCAAAGCGAAGCCTTCCAGGACAGTTTTAATCTGCTGAGCCGGGCTAAAACCCTGGAAGAGCTGGCAAAAGTATTTTTTCAGATATTACGTGGCAGTCTTCTGGTGCTGGATGCAGCAATTTTTTTTAAAAGCGGCAAAGAGGCAGAATGGCAGGTCCTGTTCTCCAGGAAAAAATTAAGTCCGGATAATAAACAATTATTGGCTCCGGACGACAGGTTCAGCATTTCTGAGATCGATCATCCCGTATTTAAGCTATCTGTTAACCATCCACTAACTGATAATTCAATTGTTAGAATTTTCCTGGGGGGAAAACTTGACAAATCCGAATACGGGGAATTTGACAAGATAGTTCTTCAATTTTATTTGCAACAGTTAGGCAGCGCGTATCAATTTTATGTAGCCCGGCAAAAGGAAAAGCAATTGATTTTTACCCTTAACCATCGCGTGCTGCAGTTAAACAGTCTTATCGATACCGGCATTGAAGTGTCCCGTTTACAGGAAAGCAACCAACTTTTGCACCTGGCCCTTGAGCGGGTGTCTGCCTTAACCAACGCCTCCAAAGGAATGTTGCGGATTAAAGAGGGAAGTCGGGTACTTGAAAAAATGTACTTTCCTTTTCCATTCAAATCAAAAATACTGGAGCAGGGAAAATCTAAGGTTTCGGCATCTTTTCGTTTCTCTGGTAAAATCTATCAGTTTTATCTGTTCGAAAAAGAAAGCCGGGAAGGTTTGGTAAACTTTGATGGAACAGACCAACTATTGCTGGATGCTTTCACCCGTCAGGTCCATGTATCCCTGGAAAACAATTATCTTTATGAACAATCTCTGGAGAAGGAAAGAATTGATCATGAAATTTCCATTGCCGGGACTATCCAGGAGAAGTTGATCCCAAAAGAGTTACCGAAAATCGATGGCTATGATCAGTATGGTATTAATATCCCAACCAAATTTATTGGCGGGGATTTTTATGATTGTATACCACTTAAGGATGGCAGGTTTGTTTTTATTATGGCCGATGTTTCCGGAAAGGGAATCGCAGCAAGTTTACTGGTGAGCACCTTACATGCCTCTGCTCATGCCTATTTGAATGGCCCATTTGAACTGGAATCTCTGGTTAATAAATTAAACGAAGTTATTTACGATACTGCCACGATTGACAAATATATAACTGCGGTATTCGCAGTTCTCGATCCGCAAAAAAATGAACTTCTTATGGTAAATGCGGGTCACAATCCAACCTATATTTTGAGAAGTGATAAAAAATTAGAATCGATGAGTACCGGTGGAATCCCATTGGGGATGATCCGTGTACCCCCACCATACGGAAGTATAAAATGGGACCTGGGGCCGGGGGATAGTGTCTTCTTTTATACCGATGGGGTAACCGAAGCGATGAACCAAAAAGAAGAACAGTATGATGATATCAGACCGATTACCAAATTCCTGGCGAAAAACCAGGTAAAAACCGCCCAGGATTTTATTGAAGCATTAATCTCGGATCTGAATGATTTTACCAGCTCCACCCCCCAAAGCGATGACATTACCGCGCTGTATTTGATGAAGGCCAATTCTTGAGGTTATCTTAAGATTTCTTTATAAATTCTAGTCTAACCCGTTGTGCTATTAGAACAATCGAATCGCGGAGTATATGCCACCCTTAACAGGGTTTTATTAAAACCGGGGAATATAAGGGCTATAAACATATTATCCCTAAAGGGATTTTGTCAAAAAAGGAGAATCCTGCTTGTTACAAATATTTAATCCCTGACGGGATTTCCCTGGTAATGCTAACCCG
>CAZTXJ010000022.1:3890-23697 GCA_964617285.1 uncultured Calditrichaceae bacterium
ATAATGGCCTCGGGGGGGCTATCAATATTTTTACAAAAATGGTCTTTCAGACGCATATAGTCAAACATTTCTTCCTGGTTATTCATCTGCTCCGGAAGCCCGTCGGTAAGCAATAACAGGGTATCACCGCTATTCAACTGTTTTTCCGAAATCTGATATTTTGCATTTCGCATGGCCCCCAGCGGCATTCCCTGAATGGATATCTCTTCTATCTCGTTAGTCTTTTTATTATGGTAAAAAATTGGGGGCATTCCGGCACTGGTCAGCCGGAGTTTTTTATTATCAATCTTTAAATAGCTAAAAGACATCAAGATTCGGCCAAGTTTAATCTCTTTTATCACCCTGCTGCAATGATTCATAAACTCATTAAGTTCGAGTTTGGATGAATCGGAAGTAAAGAATCCTTTCATTAGCGTGACCATCGTGCCGGCCTGAAGACCATGTCCGGTCGCATCGCCAAAAGCCACATTTAATACATCGTTTTCCTGAACAATAAAATCATAATAATCTCCACCGACTTCTGTAGCAGTTCTCATAAATGCGGCAATCTCTAAACCATCGAGGGTGGGCACCTCTTTTGGGAGCATGGATAACTGAAGTTGCCGGGCTTCTTCCAGTTCTTTGGTTTTTCTTTCGTTCTCAATTTCCAGAGCTCTCTTCTCCGCTTCGGTTGCCTTAATCTGTAAGGCCGATTCTCTGATCTGTGCTTTTTGCTCTCGTCTATTGATTTCGAATCGTCTTAAACCAAATAATAAACTGAAGAATGCCACAAAGTAGAAAGCGTAGGCAATTTTCGTTTTCCACCAGGGTGGGGAAACAAAGATTCTGAGGGATGTTCCCGTTTCATTCCAGACACCATCATTATTTGATCCAATGACCCGCAGGTTATACTCACCGGGAGATAAATTGGTAAATGCAACCGAGTGATTATTGCCCAGCTGAATCCAGGTATCATTGAATCCTTCGAGTTTATATTTATATTGATTCTCAAAATTGTTGAAAAAACTCAACCCGGCAAAATCGAAAGTAATTATGTTGTCCTTGTAGGTTAAAAATATACTATCCCGTACCGAAATGCCTTTCTCGATAATGGGTTTACCTTCCTCATCGTCCGTGTTAAATCTGGTATATCCGGTAAAACTTATGGGCGGTGGGTATGTATTTTCCTTCAGTGAATCGGGATTAAAAACATTAAATCCGTTAAGACCACCAAAGAGTAAATTGCCGGTTTGATAATCTTTTGCAAAAGCATTTTGGTTGAACTCATTCCCTTGTAAACCATCCCTCTCATAATAATTCTTGAAAATCTCCTTTTCCGGATCAAATTTTGAAAGGCCGTCATTCGTGCTTAACCAAAGGTTGCCTTCATTATCTTCAAGAATTCCATAAACGAAACTGTTTGCCAAACCGTCTTTCTCTTCATAATTCTTAAAATTACCGGATTCCCATGAGTAGGTGCTGAGCCCCTTGGTTGTGCCGAACCACATATTTCCCTTGCTGTCTTTAAATATCCGGATGATTTTGTTATCACTAATACTGGTAGAATCTCCTGGGATATTTTTAAAGTGGCGGAAATTTTGAGTTTTGCGGTTAAAGATATTCACGCCACCACCAAAGGTACCGACCCAAAGATTGTCCGATCCGTCAAGGGCCAGGGACCAGGTTGAGTTGGAACTGAGAGAAGTGGAATCGTTTTCGTCATTTTGGTAATGGGATATTTTACCTGTCTTTTTATCCAGCCGATTCAGCCCACCCCCGTAGGTTCCTATCCAGAGGATCCCACTTTTGTCCTCTGCTAAAGCATAAATCCGGTTATCTGTAATGGTATTGGAGTTTGCCGGATCGTTAGTGTAATGAGTGAATATGTTGCTTTTAGGATCGAAGGCATCCAGGCCACTGCTGTAAGAGCCAATCCAGATCGTACCGGATTGATCTTCCAATAAAGTTTGAATGGAATTGCTGATTAAGCTGTTCGGATTCGACGGATTATGCAGATAATGGGTAAATTTTTTAGTGTGATAAACTAATTTGTTTAATCCGCCGTTTCGGGTACCGATCCAGTAATAACCTTTTTGGTCCACTAACATTGAGAGCACAATATCGTCACTCAGGCTATTTTTGTTATTCGGGTCGTGCTTATAATGCTCAAAAGCTTGAGTGGCAGGATTAAAATAACTAATGCCCCCCAAATTGGTCCCGACCCAGATCAGACCACTTCGATCTTCATTAATTGAAAAAATAAAGTTATCATTAATACTGTTTGGATCATTGGAATCATTTTTATAGGCAGTAAATTTATTGGTAGTGTAATCAAACAAACATAGTCCGCTATTTACTGTTCCGATCCATAGATTTCCGTGAGAATCTTCAAAGATGGGCCAGACCCAATTATCCGGTATGCTGTTTGGATCAGCAGGGTCGTGCCGGTAATGATAAAATTTATCACTAATTTCATCAAATCTGTCCAATCCGTTGAAGGTGCCAATCCATAAATTTCCGGTGTGATCCCTGAATACCGAGTAAACTTTATCATTACTTAAACTGTAAGGATCTTCGGGATCGTGTTTGAAAACCGTAACTTCACCTGTCCTGGTGTTGGTTCTTTTCAATCCGGTTTCGCTACCCTGACCACCGGTCCAGATTATGCCTGAAGTTTCCCGAAGTACAGCCCCCACTGTATTTATCTTTGCTGTGGTTAGATCAACACTATCTTTATTTACAATTTGAAAAGATTCGAGCCTGGGATTGTATCTGTGCAGATTACCGCTTTGGGTTTCAATATAGAGTATGCCGGCCTGATCTTCGATAATCGAGAAAATGAAATTATCAGATAAACTGGTTGAGTCCGAAGGATCATTCTTAAATATTTTAAAGGTGTAACCATCATATCGGTTCAATCCGTCCTGGGTTCCGAACCACATGAATCCTGTTCTATCCTGGAGGATGCAGGTTACGGAACTCTGAGATAAACCATCTTCAACGGTTAAATGATTAAAATTAATATTGCTTTGGGACAGGATTTCCGAGAAGAGAAAATGTAATAAAAAAAAACTAACAGTGACGAATCTGGGCATATTGCAAATTTCTACCATCGAAAAAATGTTTTTGGCATAGGAACAAAACTTTGGCAAATATACATCCAAATATTACCATATCAAAAACATTCGACAGGAAGAAGCCCTTGATCTCATTTCGAAACCAAGGGCCTCATGATTTTATTTCAGCAGGATCATTCTCTTGTTGGAGACAAATGACCCGGCAGTTAATTGATAAAAATATATGCCGCTTGCATAACCAGCTGCATTCCAGTATGTGCTGTAATAACCTGAATCCAGTTGTTTGGAAATCAGAGTAGTGACCAGATTTCCCCGGATATCGTAAATTTTAATGTTGACAAAATTCTTGTCCGGTAACTGAAAATCAATTTTGGTTGTGGGATTGAACGGATTCGGGTAATTCTGCTGCAAGGCATATTTTGTCGGTTTTGAGCCGGGGGCGGAAAGCGTTTCAGAATTGTCCCCGGGTGTCTGATTTTTGTAATTGTTCCCAAAGACGTTCATGGCAAACTTCCAGGCATTGGTCAGATGGTTAAATATATATACGTAGTTATTTTGCTTGGACTCGTCTATTGCTTTGCCAATTTCATCATTTGCATTATCGATGAGCTGATCACAATTGGAAACCTGACAAGCTCCGGGTTCCCGAGCTTCATCCCTTATAATAACCGCAATTTTGTACGAACCCTGTTTCAAATAATTGATGGCATCATCGATATTAGTGCCAAAATCTGGATTACTGATGTAGGTATATATATCATTCACGGATTGGGTAATATTGTCGTAGAAGCTTAATCCTTTATTCGATTTTAGGTGATTACCATCGGCTTCAAAATAACCAAGTGCCTGGGAAATCAAAGAGATTGCACTGTTTATGTTGCGTTTGGTATTTTTGTCCAGACTACAGTTGTTGTTTGCGGGACAATATTGTGCCATTATCGCATTCAGCTCATCCAGTGCTTTCTGAATATAAATCTTACCGGTCAGCTCAGTTGGGTTCTCATAAGGCGAGACATAGAAGGAGTGCTCAGTGGTTATCAGATATTGACTGTTATTATATGAACCGCTCGATGAATTATCTGAAGCAATAACAGTGATGTCATAATTTCCGATTAATTCAGTTTGAAGCGCTATAGTATAAATCCCGTCTCCTAAACCGGATGGTGCCAGTCTGCCGACGACCATCTGACCATCGGGTGAAGTCACTTCCACACTAACCAATGCATCATTTACCGGTTCGCCAACCGTCAGAGTATGATCATCAAGGCCGCTTGATTCACCACCCTGAGTCAATTTTGCTTCCAGGTTCACCAATATGGGGATGGGATTTCCATTTTGATCGTATTGCAATGAGTATCGCTCTTTGTCGGATTTAAATTGTAGTATTAAATCGGCTTCATTTGAGATAAATACCCTTATGGGTTCAGTTGTATCAGGGGGTGTATTTTCAAGAATGGCATAAGTCCATTGTCCGAGACCGGGATTATGTACCCGGAAAAATTTATAAGGATATCCGGTTCCATTGGTTCCGTACCCATCTATGAATTCAATATCATATTTGGCATTTGCCGAATCCTGATAATTGTCCTGGGTAATTGTACCCGGCGGAAGGGTAGGAGGATTAACTGGTACGACACCCGGCGGAAACAATGCTAATGAATATTCACTTCCCTGCCAGGAAAGTCCCATATCGAGACTTCCGCCTTGCCAGGATAATCCACCCTGCCATTGCAGACCGCCTTGCCATTGCAAACCACCCTGCCATTGCAAACCGCCCTGCCATTGCAGGCCGCCCTGCCACTGCAGACCACCCTGCCACTGTAATCCGCCTTGCCATTGCAAGCCGCCCTGCCATTGAAGTCCACCGGAAAAATAATCACTGCTAATTGCCCCGGAGAGATAGGAAATCTGAACACCCAACAACCGTAACCAGATAATATTTACTGCCGTGGGGATTTCAGTTGAACTTGCGATCTCATAGTACTCCCCGTGGGTTTCATTAGCTAACCAGCTCATTAACTCCTGCCCTTCGGTAATCTCTTTGAATCCCAGGGTGTATATTTTAATATCCGGATTAATATTCAAATTTGTGATCAGTGAAAACGGGGACACTTCGCCGGCACTGAACAGGATAATAATCTTTTTGTTACTTGATGATCCGGTCAATAGTTGTTCGGCTGCTAATATTCGTTCGGATAGATTTCCGGTTTCATTCGGTTGCAGTTGGGTGAGTGAAGACAATTTTTGGTTGAAATCGGAACCGATTGGTTCCACCTCGTTGGTACCATTTACCCATCCGACTCGATCACCTGTTCTCATTTGGGTAATAAGTTCTGCAGTAGCATATTGTGCGGGAATAAATCCGTTAAGGACACTGGGTGAGGTAAAATTTGTGGAACCATCAAACACCAGGGCAATATCGTAATTCACATCTCCCAGGTTGCTGTAAATATAATTTATGCCACCAATATCATACTTGGTGATATCAAGTTGATTGGCGGACCAATCGGGATCGGATGGTCCCGGAGCGAGGCTGCGTTTATAGGTTTCTCCATTATCGATTCGGCCGTACATCGTTGCATCCTGGTTATAATTCTTCATAAAGGAAAGATAATTGAAGTCACCCGGATTATACAGGTCAGCCAAACCGGAATAGTGGCCGATTTCATGTGTAGCCGTATTCTGCACATCCAATCTGTCGCCAGAGCCATTCGTTGCCCACTGAAAGTGGCCAAAACCAGCTAATGAAATTGGATCGCCGTTGAAAGCGATATCCACGTCGACAAACTGGCCGTTCAGCGCATTGTATCTTACTCTGGTCACAGCAATAACATTGGTGGGTGCCTCAATTTCATTTACCCATTGGGTAGAATCGGAAATCCAGACAACGTTATTCACGCCATCCGGGTTGCTGCCCCATTGCTCGGTAGAGTTTGGTTTCCTGGTATACGTCAATTGTTCCAGAGCACTCCAGGTATCAAATCCATTCTGTACTTCATCATCATATCCCCGGGCTACCACTGATGATGCAATCTGATAATCGCCTTCTCCATTTTCCCAGTGAAGCGGGACTCCGGCAAGAGTTGTGTTTACCTGATAATGCAATCCTTCATCAGTTTCCCTGGAAATGGCGGAAGAAAATTCAGAGGTGCTTAACGGATTGCCCTGAATATCCAGTCTGGTTGCCGAAGCGCTAACCACTTCTCCTTCTGCCTCAGGAAGAACAATATCTTTCAAATTGGCGGCAAAACTTGCCTCACCGGAAATATCGGTGCTGACCTCAATTTCACCCAGGTATCGTTTACCTTCCCGATTTGTGCTAGACCCGGCGTTTGCAAAAAACTGTATTTTGAAATTTTCCCCTGGGTCACCTGTAAGAGTCCCCAGTATTGAGGTTCCGCCCTTAATATCGGGCAGGGCTGTTTCATCCTGCCAGGTGTAAAGCGTATTTAAAGTCGGGTATGCCTGAGAATCATTAGCAGAGAGACCCAATTGCGTACCCAGAAAAGAATTATTATATATTGAATTATAAAGGATCGAATTGTTATTTCCGGATTCAATAAAAGCACCGGCTCCTGATCCCGAGGTGCCATTATTAAAAATGGTATTATCGTTTATTTGATTATTGCTGCCATTAATCAGTATACCCGGGCCAGAATTTCCGGCAATTTCATTTTCGGTGAGTGTATTGTTATCGGACAGATTCAGAGAAATACCGAAACCCATATTACCAGTTACTGAATTTCCACTTAGATTCCCAGTGCTGTTTGATACATAAATACCACCGGAAGTATTATTCTCCACCACATTATCAGAGACATCGAATCCATTAATTGTGTTTAGGGATATTCCCGGTCCAACATTGCTGGAAATAATATTATTGTTAAGTGCTCCAACACTACTTGTAATTGAAATGCCCCCAAGTGAATTTGAGCTAATCGTATTGTTGATTACTTGGTTATTATTTGAATTTGTCAGAGAGATACCATATCCGGCATTTCCTGAAATATTATTTCCGGCCGACACCCCGATCATATTATTTTCAGCTCCACCCGAAATAGCAATACCGTCGCTAACTGAATTACTGATAGTATTGCTATTGATATAATTCCCGGAAGAATTTATTGAAATACCAGATATTTGATTGGCTTCAATGGTATTTTCTCCATTATTAGAAAGAGTTAAGCCAAATCCGGAAGTGTTGTTTAACGCCAGTCCATTGATGGTGGTTAAACCTCCTGTAACCGTCAATCCGCCATTTGCGCCGGCAACTTCAACCAGAGGTGTACCGGTATATCCGGATTGAGTCGTCGCATTTATAAATACTGGCTCGGTGATGTCTGGTAGTGCCGATCCTGGTTGAATTTGATGGATTCCGGAACCCGGAATATAAAAATAAATTGTCTGATTTCCAGATAATGCATTAGCTTCTTGAATTGCAGACCTAAATGTAATTTCTCCATTACCCGCATCTGCGATTCCATCGCCGGGATTTAAGTCTGGAGCGTCACCAGTAGAATTAACAACGAGTAATCGTGGATGCTTACTGTTTACAATTTCATCAATGTTGTATACTTTGAGGTGATTGTTAAAGCCGGATAAATCTTCCAGAGATTTTATACCATTGAAATAAGAAAATTCTGTAAAAGACCAGCGTCCGTTTAAATAGGGAGCAAGTGACTGAGGAAAGTTTTCCGATGGATTACCGTTCCCACCGGATCCATTGATATTATTATCCTGTAAGGCGATTCTCCAAATTCTTACTTCGTCGATTAAACCCCGAAACGCACCCTCGTTTGATTTTCCAATATAGAGTCCACCATTTCCGCTGTTATAACCGCTGCCTAATGAGACCGGAAGATTCTGTACCAAATCTCCATCATAATAAAATTTGAGATTTTGTCCATCATATGTACCGGCCAGATGAACCCACCTGAAAGCGGAAATGGGTGTCTGACCGATTGTGCTAACCATACCAATACCATTACCGATTGAGAAATAAGCGACTCGATCCTGTATATATAATGAAAATGTTTCATATCCGCTGTCGAAAGATCGATAGATGATTGGCATCTTGACTCCGGGATTTTCGCCGATGAGATAAACCCAGGCCTCAACAGATATACTATCGTTGGCAAATGATGGGTTGTCAAAATATTGGAAGGCAGCTTTGTTCGCACTGGTAGTTAAGGTTTCGTTGTCGAGAATACCCACGTAACTCGACTCACCATTAAAAACATAGGAGTTATTGCCTGTTTGCGCAAATATATTAGTAAAGAAAAAACCTATTATGAACAAAACTGTCGTTGATAAATGCCTATTTATTTGATTAAACATGTTGTCCTCTGGGTAATGATTAAAAGTGTATATTTCTTTGAGTACTGGATTACGAAGTGAACAAACTACTGTTCATTTAAAAAGCTTTTGATCTTTGTTTTAAGATCTTTGATCCGCAGATGTGAACTTGTGATTTTTTCCTTCGTCTTTGCATCTTCCTGTATTGAAATTTTCCCAACTTCTCCATCCAAAACTTTATATACACCTTTTTTATTGTCCTTCTTCAAGAATACTAAAACTTCCTCATCTTTATCAAACTTAGGCATATGGGTATATAACTCACCGACATCGCCAACTTCACCCCCGGGATACATAATTTCCACATAATTTTGGGTGCTATTACCTTTCAGCAATTCGTCTACTTGTATAGTGGCTTTGGTAAAAATTCTGGTTTTAGATTCATTCCAGCTGGATTCTTTTTGAGATACTTTACCGGTCAAAATTATATCAGCTTTTTTAGAAAGTTTTTTGATTACGGCCGAATCACTCTGGGCGAAGGCTGAAATGGTAAACGCTAAGATTAATATCCATGGAAAAGTAAATTTATAAGAATTACTCATGTAACAATTCTCCTCGAATTTTTAGATCAGATTTAAACTAAGTTTATTTAAATAAGAATGGGTCTCAATAAACATAAAATAGTGCCATAATTAAAGTAAAAATTCAGGCAAAACCAAATTAAATCTGTTCGATGGCAATTATTTTTTTACAGGATTCTGATTTTGGTGGGCGATTGTGCTTGTTTCATCGATACAAAATTCTAAGTCATATTAGAGGAGGAAGGAATTTATAAAATTATGAGTATAAAATGATAAGCTAAGATGCCAATCAAATTTTTTCCAGTTTGAAGATTGTTTATGGCAGGACAACTCCAAGAAAATGCATACTTGGTAAAAACGTTCCCAGTCTTATTTTGTCTTTCTGACCGCCGGATTAGATTATAGGTGACTCCTGTATAATATTTATCAAGCCGTTTGGAGAATAGAATATAGACAAAGAACATAAATTCCTCACAATAAAAAGGCCCTGAGATTAACCCAGGCCCTTGGCGGGGCCGACCTGTCTTAACTGGCGTTAGCCAGGCAAGCGAGACTTCCCGCACTTAAGAATTAAGTGCGGGACGACCTCCGGCAGAATTATTTAGATAAAATCAAATTCTCAATATACTTTCGACTCTTTTTAGACTTGATTTCTCTTTCCCTTTTTAACGCCTCCTGTTTAGTCTGATATTTCTCAAAATAAACTAACTCCCAAGGAATACCGCCCTTTGTGAATCTACCCCATCCCTGATTATGTCGCTCCAACCTCCAGGAAAGATTATCAGTGTATCCAATGTAGTAACGGTCCAACTTTTCCGAGTAGATTATGTAGGTATACCACATCATGCCCCCTAAATAAAAAGAGCCTTAGGTGAATCCTAAGGCCCTTGGCGGGGCCGACCTGTCTTAACTGGCGTTAGCCAGGCAAGCGAGACTTCCCGCACTTAAGAATTAAGTGCGGGACGACCTCCGGCAGAATTATTTAGATAAAATCAAATTCTCAATATACTTTCGACTCTTTTTAGACTTGATTTCTCTTTCCCTTTTTAACGCCTCCTGTTTAGTCTGATATTTCTCAAAATAAACTAACTCCCAAGGAATACCGCCCTTTGTGAATCTACCCCATCCCTGATTATGTCGCTCCAACCTCCAGGAAAGATTATCAGTGTATCCAATGTAGTAACGGTCCAACTTTTCCGAGTAGATTATGTAGGTATACCACATCATGCCCCCTAAATAAAAAGAGCCTTAGGTGAATCCTAAGGCCCTTGGCGGGGCCGACGAGACTCGAACTCGCGACCTCCGGCGTGACAGGCCGGCGTTCTAACCAACTGAACTACGACCCCTATTTTTGAGCGGAAAAATTTAGATTAATTCAAACTGAGAATCAAGTCCTTTTTCAGTTTATGAAACGTCCATTTTAAATTAAGTGCATAGATTTTTCCATTGTTGCTGAGGACATAGGCAGTGTTGTTTTGAACAGTAAACTTGATGGCTCGCCACAACAGCGGGTAGGAATTTATAAATTTACCCTTTTGCCAAACAAGCAATTGATCCGGCTGTAATATATACACTTTGCTCCCCAGAACGGCAATGTCCTCTACCTCAAAATCGTTGGGTAACCTGAAAGAGAATCTGTGAGAATTGTTAAATATCTTCACGTCGTTTTTTGTGGATACATAGCCAAGATTCTGAAAATAATGCGAGATTTTATCAGTATGTTCAAGTGAAGCGTCGGTTGTATTAAGTCTGAAACAATAATTTTTGATAATTACCAGCCAGATTTTTTCATCCGGATTGACATCGACAACACCAATAAAGTTTATCGGAACCTTGCTTGTAAAATCCATATAACTGCTGGAAAGATGCTGGGTGTCTAAATTATAAGTAAAGCAAGTTTTACCTGAAATAAAATAGAGTTTATTATCTTTTATCAGGGGTTCACAAATTTGATCCATGGATCTATAGATATCGTAAACCTGGAAATTATCCAAATTGATTAACTGAATTAGTCCCGGTGATTGCCTGATGTTAGGGTAGAAGGCAATAATATAGCTCCGGTTATAGTGATAAAGCTTCGGGGTAATTTCTTCCCGAATATTATGATCAATTAACTTTTTATTGGAAATATCTGAAATATCTCTGATAAAATAATCTAAATACTCGTCCCGATTTTCTGATTCACAATAGAATAATTTTTCAGGTGAGATCACCAGGGCATTAAATTGATACTTATAGGAAAAATTATTAAAAATGGAGCCATCATCTGCCCGGAGAATCCAGAATTGATCTTGTATCATGCTTTTTACATCGGCAAAAAGAACCTTATCCCCTGCTACCTCAAGGATTCGATTACCTTCAGTCATTACCATATTTTGTTCCCATCGATAGAGACCTGTGCGATACAGCTCATTTTCAATCCTTTTTCTGGGAAGGCTGCCCTCAGGATAAACATTATAGACCAAAGGCAAAAGGCTAATACTTTTCCTGATTCCGTATTTAACATCCAAAATTTTCATTTTCAAAATTAAACTGCTAACCTGGTTTGGATGAAAATCCTCTAAAATTCTATTCAGGTATTCAAGAGATTTATTATAATTTCCCAACTGGTATTCGCATTCGGCTATTTTCTGGTAAACATTGGAAATATTCATCGGAGTATTCTCGATTAATTTATTAATATCAAAAACCTTTACTGTATTTTTCTCCAAACTTACCATTCTGCTTCCGATAAATTTGATGTTGGAAAGATTACCAGTAGAAATTTTATAAGAGGCGGTGATGTCCATGGAAGAAAGATTGAGAATTTGTATCATGCCTTCATTGCTCTTAAAAAAAATCATCACATTTTTGTTTGCGTAATAATATGGATGTGAAAAACGTTTTCCTGAGAAATCCCAAATAATTTCAGGAATGGAAACGTCTACAATAATACATCGCGTAGGAGTTGAAACATATAAAAAGTCTGGCGATTTAAGCTCAGTGGAAATTATTCTTTCCTTTAACTGAATTTGCTCAATTTTATCCTTCACCGAATTCAGGATTAATATGTCTCCTTTAAATTTATCATAAAGCATTAGGGCAGATATAGACCCGGAAATATTGGGGCTTTTAATTAATTGAAATTTTCCGTAAAAATTTTTAGCAGTAAAGGTGAAGGATGAGCCAATTGATCCATTGTTATTAAGCTGATATAGATGTAATAAAGAGTCCGGTTCTAATACGAGAATTTGATTTGTATTAGAGTCGATGACGAAAGTCGAGGGAAAACGATATTCACTAAAACCAAAGTTTTCTGAATACCACAAGGGAAATTGATATTCAATTTTTTTATGAAAGATATGATATAAATTTAAATAATTTTCCCCTGAGGTCTGAAAGATAACATAGTCTCTAATGCCAAATAAAGCTCTGCTGGTCGATGAAAAGTCGGGTAACAGCTCATTTAAATATTCAGCAGTTTTTTCTTTGATATTTAACAGATAAATCTGTTCACTATTCTTAAAGACATAAATAACAGGGTCGGAGGTAGGAATTATATCAAAACTACCATAAAGTTGATGGTTTAGAGAAATGGTTCCTGGTTTATCTCCTCTCCCTAAATTAACCCATTGGATTATATTTGTCGAATCTTTTTGAAAGAAAAGGTAAGGGAATGAAATGATATAATTAGGTTGAATGTTGAGGTTGTATTCCCATTTATTATTTTGTGGGTTGTAAATTAGAAGAGAATTTTTGGGTCTTGTATCATTTGAGGAGATAAACACAAACTTCCCTGATTTATAATAAATATAGTCCAATGATTTTCTGGGAATAGGAAATTCTAAATACTGCTTTTCCTTTTTTTCAACATCAATAAGCATAAGTTTATCCGGATTCTCTTGACTAAAAAGAACAAGAAAATTGGTCACCTCCTGATCGGAGGAAACATGTTTTAAATATACTCCACTCGTACTTGAATCAGGGATCTTAATCTGCCATTCAATAAATTTCTTCTCATTTACTTCCGGCAAGGATTCCAAAAAAGCTTCCTTCGCCTGCGTATATTCCTTTAAATAATAAAGTGAAAGTCCTTTATAATAAGTTGCCTGGGTGAAAAAGGGATTTATTTTTAAAGCTTCATTAAAGTTCCGAAGTGCGATTCTATAGTTTTTTTCATTAAAATGATATAAACCATGAGAAAAATATTGATAGGCATAAGCATTATCGATCAGCTCTTTATTGGGGGTTAACAACGATACACGTTTTCCCAGAATGATCGTTAAAACCTGACTTAATATTTTATTACTTATCCAGGAAATATCCAGAAAATCCGCCCAGTGCACACTTGATTGGATTTTTTTATGAAGGTTTTCATTCTCGATCTGATACTCCAGATGGTAGTTATTTTCCTCCTTACCCTGTAAAGAAAAGTTTACAAAAATTCGATTGGTATTCAATGGGGGAGATGAATTAATGGAACTATCCGTGATTGGGCTTGCTTCCTCGATATTTATTCCATAAACCCGGTTTAATTGTTCGGTCAAGATCTCGATCAATCCCAAAATTCTTGCCTGAGCATCAGGACTGTTATTTCCCGAGAGATTGTAATAAAAGTAAAGATTTACCGGTTGATTGAGCGAGATATCCGAAATGGCTTGAACTGGTTCTGTTCCTTTTGTCATTTTCATTTGAAAATAGACCACAATACCAAAAAAGACGGTGAGGATGAAAATAAACCAGTATATACCTTTATCTGAAAAAATAGATTTTGGTTGCAGCAAATCATTTTCGGCTGAATTAAGATCAGATTCCAGGCTTTTAACCGAGCTATAACGCAGGTTCACATTTTTTTCCAGGCACCGGAGTATTATTTTATTCAGGTTTTCTGAGACAGATTTATTCAATATCCTTGGTGGAACAGGAGTTTCATTCATTATGGCATAAATTTGTGCAGCCTGATTCTCCTTTTTTAAGGGAATGGTACCGGTAACCAATTGATATAAGATCATTCCAAGTGCATAGATATCTGTTTCTTCGTTAGCCGAAGAACCGGAAATTTGTTCCGGTGAGATGTAGGGAAATGTTCCGGTAATACTATTATTAATCGAAGGGATATCAAGAAAACGGGATAATCCGAAATCAAGTAATTTTATGCTACCTTCCGGGGTTATAATGATGTTACTTGGTTTGAGGTCTCCATGAATTAGATTATGTTCATGGGCAGTTTTTACCGTCTCAACAATTTGTTTTGCCAGCCGCAGAGCTAGTCGTAAATCAACCCGGTGGGTACGCAGAAAATTTTCCAGCGAATCTCCTTCCACATACTCCATAACGATGAAAATACCTTCTGGGTGATCAATTACATCGTGGATGGTTACGATTCCCGGATGGTTGAGTTGACTGAGATGTCGAGCTTCGGTGAGAATTTTTTCCCGGTCTGCGGAAGGCTGATCCAACATTTTTAGAGCTACCTTGCGTCCAAGACGTTCATCTTCCGCCAGGAAAACAACACTCATACCTCCCTTACCGATCTTGCGCAAAACCCGGTAGGGACCTATTATTTTACCGATAAGTGAATCCATTCCAAATTAAAGTTAATTAGCGATAAACTGCGCCACTCATATATCCGACTACCTGGGATTTCTCGCCAATGGGTACGTCACCGGATGTTGCATATTTGATGACTTTACTTTTTTTATATCCCAGTTTCTGGCAGGTATACATCATTACCGCAATTGGTCCGTATCCGCAGGCCTCGATATTTCTGGTTTCACACTGCTCGATTATTTTCCGGTAATCAAAGTTGTTAAACAGGTCCTGTAGATGCTGGTCAAGCTCGTATGCCGTTTTATACCCATGGTAATGCGATAGATCGGAGGAAGCAACGATCAGTGTTTTGCGATCCTTCAATACAGAAGCCAGCGCATCACCCAGATCCCGAATATTTTCCCATTTTTGTTCGGCAATAACGATGGGAATAAGTTTAAAATCTCCCAACACAGTCTGTAAAAAGGGTAATTGTACCTCAAGCGAATGCTCACCCCGGCCCATCATGCCCGGTTCATGGCCAGCCTTGGATAACTGGATAGTCGATCCTGCCGCTACAATTTTCTGGGCAAGTTGTTGATCGATGGTTATTGATCCCAGTGGTGTCTCGTAGGAAGTACCCGGATAGATAGAAGATCCTTTAAAGTATTCAAAATGTGAAGGGGCAATCACAATAACCACATCATATTTTTTACCCTCGATTTGCCGGTAGGACCAGGCAGCCACTGGTCCGGAATAAACGTATCCGGCGTGGGGCGAGACTAATCCACCGATATCTCCCTCGATAACCTGTTTGGTCTCGGTCAGGAAGTCATCGATCATACTGGTTAGTTTCCCGGCATCTCCCGGATAAAATGCCCCTGCCACCTCTGGAGACCTCACCATATCCGATTTTTGGGCATGTAAAAATGCTGTCAAAAATATGATCATACCGAGTACCCCCATCGTTTTGACCATTGATATCTCCAATAATTATGATAAATCTTTACTGTCTGGTTTTAATTATTCCCGATTATGTCCAGATACCGGGAATGACCATACCGCAGAATGGACACTTCCCATTCTTAATATTATTGCTATTTATGTAAAATCCCTGACGCTCAATCAGGACTTTATGGCACTTAGGACAGTATGTATTTTCTCCCGCATGTCCCGGTACATTTCCGATGTAGACAAATTTAATGCCTTCGGAAAGCGCTATTTGCCGGGCATTTTCCAGGGTTTTGGTAGGGGTAGGAGGCAGGTTTTGCATCTTATATTGCGGGTAGAACCTGGTAAAGTGGATAGGTACATCGGTACCGAGATTATTCTTCATCCAGCGGGAGAGCTGGGTGATTTCATTCTCACTATCGTTATAAGTTGGCACAACCAGATAGACAATCTCCGTCCAGATTTCCAATTTTTTCAGCAAGACCAGGGTATCGAGAACCGGCTTTAAATCTCCATCCACGATATCCTGATAATATTTTTCGGTGAATGCTTTGAGATCGAGCTTCACCGCACTTAAAACCGTAGCGAGTTCCCGCATGGGTTTTTCCTGAATGTAACCATTACTGATCATCACGCTTTTCAGATGTTTGTTATTACCGGCAACAGCGGTATCGTACATGTACTCGGCAAAGATTACCGGTTCGGAATAGGTATAGGCAATAGATGGCGCTCCTGCCTGAGCCGCCATCCCGGCAATTTGTTCCGGGGATAGATCAAAGTTTTCAACCTGTTCCGGACGAATCTGTGAAATTTGCCAGTTCTGACAAAATTTACAATCTACATTGCAGCCAACTGTTGCCAGGGAAAAGGCAACCGTACCGGGTAAAAAGTGAAATAGAGGTTTCTTTTCGATGGGATCCACATGGTAGGTACATGGCTTGGCATAAACCAGGGTATAGTAAATCCCATCCCAGTTTTCCCGGACCCCACAATAACCCCGCTCCCGGTCATCAATTTTGCATTCCCGCGGACACAGTTTGCATAGTACTTTTTTATAGGCTTGTTTCTCGTACCAATGGGCCTCGAACTGATGAGTGTTTTTCTCAGCCGGAAAACCCATCAGGGATGGAGCCAGGCCGGACGACAGCAATAAACAACCGGTTCCACTCAGCTGCTCTAAAAATTTTCGTCGTCCGATCTTATTTTTCTGATTCATAATTTATTTCAATTAATTTTTTGCCAGTCAATTTTATTAAGATCACTTTGTCCGATTCCCATGGAGCCGGCGGTGAGAATATATTCCGGTTTTCTGCCTACGGTTGCCAGATCCGGAAAACCCATTTCTTTCCGCTTGCTTTCGATAATGTGCCAGCCCACCCGGTCCAGGGCCACCCCATCGACCCCGATCAGCAAACCGTTAAATGGCCAGGTCCACTGCGGTTTAAAGGGTGGACCGCCTTCATACTGGGCATCCAGCGCATCACAAATTGTTAGCCGGGTTTTTTGCCGGATAAGATTCATCTGATAAAGATCGGCAATATAGGGATTTCCATTCTTGCCGTGATATTTATTGGGATTGTGTATTGCCCCAAAAAAGTTTTTCATGGATAAAGTAATTCCCACGATACCGTGGTCTTTTAAAACCGGCACATTGATGATAGCCGAACAGGTCTGGGTGAGCGTTCGGGAAATCAGACTACCCACCGAACCATTGAGATAGAGCCGATTATCATATTCGGCAATATCATTTCCAAAGCACTGTACTTTATTTCTATTTTTCCAGTTGATCCGGTAGCCGGCACTTTCCAGATCCTTATTTAATCTATCCCAGATGATGATATTACTTGAGGGAATCCCGCTCTTTTTCAGCTTCTCTATAATCACTTCGACCAGTTCCATATGTGAGGAACCGTGGCTGCCGGATAGGCAGTTCACCTTGATTCCCACCACATCTTTTTCTGAAAAAAGTTGATTCCAGATTTTTTCCGGTTCATCGGTTTGATATAATGCGGCCAGACCTTCATCCAGCATATTTTCTATTATATCGTGATTAAAACCGCTCTTATCCCTTACAGCCGGATCGGTTATTTCGATGATTCTGGAGCCAGTTGGAGCGGCGGTCAGTTTTCTTAAATTCAATGGAAGAGCGGGCAGGAAAGAAAAGCCAGCCCCGATGAGGATACTACGATGTAAAAAATCTCGCCGATTCATGGGAATAAATCCTCCAACTGATGCAATATAGGAAAATTGAAGCAAAATTTCAATATATTCGAAGAATGAAAAAGAGGTTGTTTTAAAATGGCCTCCGAATTATATTTTCGGCGATTTAAACCAAAGGCACCTTAGCTCAGTTGGTAGAGCAACGGACTGAAAATCCGTGTGTCCCCCGTTCGATTCGGGGAGGTGCCACCCCGCAGAAAAGCCCGGTGATTGCCGGGCTTTTCTGTAAGATTAAAGATTAAAAGATGAAAGATAAAAGTAATAAAGATTGAAAGAAAATTGATCCGGGATTGCCTGGAGATCTATTTGTTTCCCGAAGCCTATCCTTCCACTAAATTTATTTCAAAAATTATTAAACCTCAAATATCCGGTTTTTTTTCTGATAGGTTTGCCAATAAAAAAATCCCCCTTTAATTTTAGGGGGATTCAATGACTTCCTCTTTACTTGAATTTTGGAATTTACATATTATTCATTTGTGAGGTATCCATGGCCGTTGTGTCGGTCATTGAGGTATCAGCAGGTGGGGTCACGGTTTCCTGCTGTTCCGTTTTTGGAGTTTCCTCTGCTTTCTTTCCGCATCCACTGGTGAATGTCAGGAAAAATACCAGGATTGAAATACAAAAAATAATTAGCACCTTCTTAAACATAAATGCCTCCTTTTTTAATTATTGCCATTTAAAATAACAGTTTTTGCAGAAAATTACCAGAAAAATATTTTCTTATTGTTTGCTATTATGGATTATACTTCTGTTACCTGGATAACGGGACAACTGTAGGTTATAAGATTTTTTTCTTGAATATCTTATTCTAAAAATGTAGATTAAATCCATCAAATCCGGAAAAGAGCATTTTTATTTTCCGCTTGTTGGGGAAATTGATATTACGGGTTACGCTTTTACGCGCAAGTGACACCGGACAAGCTCTAAAGCCTTGGCCTTGAGTTCCAGAATAAACGTTTCTGCGACACTGTACATTTTTGCTTGATGACCTTAATATCTGCCAAAACAGTGTAAGATTATTGCGATCGGCAGGAAACTGGCTGATGATCTGAAAGGCGTTAGAATGAGTTTTCGATAAACAAATGTTACCATGCCAGGTCTGTACTAACCAACCCGAATTCGAGTAAGGAGAATGTTATAGTCATCAAAAAGTTCGGATTTACGGCACGCACACGGAATACACTACGCAAAGACCAGAATACTGAGTTGCTGCGCTCAGAACTGTTTAGCATCGAGCAACTTAAGCGTCACGCGGTAATACTGGCTGGCCAGCATAAAATCGATCCGCGTCCGGGGCCGGATAGGTTGCTGCCGCGGCTGGCAGACAATGCACACGTTCTGATGATGGCGTATGATGTCGTAACAGCCGCGGCCACGCCGGGACAACGGTTGGTGCCGGCAGAGGCCTGGTTGCTCGACAATTTCTATCTAATTGAGCAGCAAATCGGATTGGCGCGCCGACATTTGCCGCGCGGGTATAGCCGACAGTTGCCGCGACTAGCTGATGGCCTGTCAGCCGGTTTCCCCCGAATCTATGATTTGGCGTTGGAGCTGATTTCTCATATGGACGGTCGTGTCGATAGCGACAACTCCACGCAATTCGTCGCCTCGTACCAGACCGCTGAACCGTTAAAGTTGGGCGAGTTGTGGGCATTCCCAATCATGTTGCAGTTAGCGCTGCTGGAAAACCTTCGCCGCGTTGCGTTGCGTATCGCCCGTCGGCGCGAGGAGCGCGACGTGGCAATCACCTGGGCAAGCCGCATGCTCGCGACGGCCGAAAGGGAACCGAAACAACTTATCCAGCTACTCGCTGAATTTGCCAATGCCGATGTACCTCTGACCGCACCGTTTGTGGAGGAATTTTACGCAAGACTCCAGGCCCAAGGGCCCGCTTTGGCGTTTGTTCAGACCTGGGTTGAGCAAAAACTACTCGAACAAGGGGTAACTGCAACGCAGTTGTCGGCGGCAGCCAGCCGAACGGCCGCAACCAACCAGATCTCTATCGCAAATAGTATCGGTAGTCTGCGTTTTATCGGTGCAATGGACTGGAAGAATTACGTTGAGTCGCTCAGTGTCGTCGAGCAGACATTGCGTGAAGACCCGACGGGGGTGTACGCCAGCCAGGATTTCACCACCCGCGACCGGTACCGGCATGTTATAGAAGATATGGCGAGGAGCAGTTCGCGCAGTGAGTTG
>CAZTXJ010000022.1:23797-25412 GCA_964617285.1 uncultured Calditrichaceae bacterium
CTTTACCACGATTGGATTTTTCGCAGGGTATTCCATCGGTTCACCGTACTATGGTAATTGTCCCCACTTTACTGAACCGGCCGCAGGAAATTGATGATCTTGTCGAAGCCCTGGAAATCCGCTACCTTGGTAATCGCGATCCTAATCTGTTTTTTGCTTTACTGACGGATTTCCCTGACGCTTCTGAGCGCACATTGCCAGACGATGACGTTTTGGTCGCCCACGTACGAGCAGCTGTCCAGGCGCTCAACGAGACTTACCGCGAGGACCGTGCCTGTATCTTCTATTTATTTCACCGACCTCGGGTGTGGAATCCATATGAAGGAGTATGGATGGGATATGAGCGCAAGCGCGGTAAACTGGAGCAGTTCAATGCCTTGCTACGGGGAGGCGAGCAAACTGCATTCTCGGATATTGTCGGTGATGCGTCCATCCTCGGTTCGATCAAGTACGTCATTACCCTGGATACCGACACGCAACTGCCTCGCGACGCGGCACGCAAACTTATAGGCAACATCGCTCATCCTCTCAATCGGCCGGTGTACGATGCTGAAAAGGAACGCATTGTTGAAGGCTACGCGATCCTGCAACCAAACACTTCAATCAGTTTAACCAGTGCCGGCCAATCACGGTTTACAAAACTGTTCGCGGGTGAATCGGGCATCGATCCCTACACGCGTGAAGTATCAGATGTCTACCAGGATGTTTTTGGGGAAGGTTCGTTCACCGGCAAGGGTATCTACGATGTGGACGCTTTTCGTCAGGCCGTCGATGGGCGCTTTCCGGAGAATCTCATTCTCAGTCACGACTTGCTGGAAAGCGGATATGCACGTTCGGCACTGGTGACCGATGTCGACCTCATCGAAGAGCATCCGGCAAGTTATGCCATAGAGGCCAGCCGGAGACACCGTTGGATACGCGGCGACTGGCAGCTTGCTGGTTGGCTGCTTCCGCGCGTACCCGGACCGCCTGGGCCAAATGGATCAAAGGCGAAGCGGCAACCGAACCCGCTTACCGCCTTGTCGGTGTGGAAAATTTTCGACAACCTTCGACGCAGCCTCGTGCCACCGTCGCTGCTTGCTTTGCTGGTAGTTGGCTGGCTGTTTGGTCCGGGATCGGCGTGGTTGTGGACCCTGCTGGTCGCGGGTGTGGTGTTTTTACCCACTTTACTGAGAGCCGTGATCGAGCTCGTTCGTAAGCCAGAAGAACGTGATTGGCTGGTGCACCTGATCCTGACAAGCAAATCTGTGGGTCACCCACTAGTGCTGGCTTTGCTGACGTTCGTCCTTTTACCCTACGACACACTGATTTGCCTGGATGCGATCCTGCGTTCGGGTGTGCGGATGCTGTTCACCCAACGCGGATTGTTGCTCTGGCAACTGCAATCCTACAAAAGCCGTAACACGCGCCATACGTTGGCCGATTTTTTTATAGAGATGTGGATCGCACCTGTTCTGGCGCTGGCGCTGGCCTTTACACTGTGGCAAATCCACCCGGCGGCATGGTTCTTCTGGGCGCCTATCTTGTTGCTCTGGCTGATCTCACCGGTCGTCGGCTGGTGGATCAGCATACCGCTTATCTCCCCCGAACCGGACTTAACCGCTGATCAACGGGC
>CAZTXJ010000022.1:25512-31421 GCA_964617285.1 uncultured Calditrichaceae bacterium
CTGCAACCGCTTCAACCGCAATACATCTCTTCGGTAGACAGCGGCAACCTGGCCGGCAGCTTGCTTACCTTGCAAGCGGGGCTGGCCGAGTTAAAAGATCAACCGCTGCTTTCCTTGAGCGCATTTCAGGGGCTGCAGGACACTTTGCAGGTGCTGGCCGATCATGTGCCCTCGGCAGCCGCTCCGGATATTGTCAAGAAGGTCAAGTTTCTGCAGGACACTCTCAACTCCTGCACCCGGAACGGGCAGCCACAGGCACTGGCTGATGCCGATATTTTACTGGAAAAGATTCTACGAACTGGTGAAGGTCTGGTGGCATGGTTACCAGCGGATACTGAAATCGCTGGTGAACTGTATTACTGGGCACGGGCATTTGAACGGCAAGCTCGCGCCCTTCGAGATGACCTTGAATTACTGGTACCCGAGCCGCGGCACTTTAACCACATCCCGATCCTGGCGGAATTGGCGAACGAGAACACAGTTGGTACTAAAGCACTATCGTCAGCCGGGGTAGCAGTTTCCCGTAATAAGCGCGCGGTAGAACGGCTCGGAATCATCGATGATTTGGTTGATCGTTGCCGCAAACTAGCGGTGATGGATTTTGAATTTCTCTACGATACGTCGCGCAGCTTGCTGACTTTAGGCTACGACGTGGGCGAACGGCGCCGCGATCCGTCCTGCTACGACCTGCTGGCATCTGAAGCGCGCCTGGCCAGTTTCCTGCTTATCGCGCAGGGACAGGTACCGCAGAAGCATTGGTTCGCACTCGGCCGCCTGCTGTCCAGACATGGTGGTAACGTGAGTTTGATTTCGTGGAGCGGCTCGATGTTCGAGTACCTCATGCCACAGCTGTTCATGTCGGGCTATGAGAACACCTTATTGGGGCAAACCTGTAAGGCCGCGGTGTCGCGCCAGATCGAATATGGCCGGCAACGCGCTGTGCCGTGGGGCATTTCCGAATCCTGCTATAATGCCACCGATATGAACCAGATCTATCAATATCGGGCTTTTGGCGTGCCCGGACTGGGCTTTAAACGAGGGCTGGGAGACGACTTGGTCATCGCTCCTTACGCCAGTGCCCTGGCGTTGACAGTGATGCCACAGAAAGCGTGTCGCAACTTACAGACACTGGCCACCAATGGTTTTTTGGGCAGCTATGGGTTCTACGAGGCAGTTGATTACACGCCATCGCGGGTACCGCGGGGCAAGAATCACATCATCGTGCAGTCCTTTATGGCGCATCATCAAGGCATGAGCTTGTTGGCTTTTGAGCATGTGTTGCTAAATCGGCCGATGCAGCGCCGGTTTATGTCAGATCCCCTCGTCCGGGCGACGGAATTATTGTTGCAGGAGCGGGTTCCGAAAAGGGGTGCTCCGTTGCTCCCGCATGCTGCCGAAGTGAGCGCCACCGCGCATCCCGCCGCCGCGGAAGCAGGCGCTATCATGCGGATATTCACCAACCCGAACACGCCGATACCTGAAGTTCACCTGTTGTCCAACGGTAGGTACCATGTCATGGCAACCAATGGTGGTGGAGGTTACAGTTACTGGCGCGACCTGGCCGTCACCCGCTGGCGCGAGGACGCCACTTCCGATTGCTGGGGCACCTTCATTTACTTGCGCGATAGCGACACGGGGCGTTATTGGTCAACCTCATATCAACCGACCCTGCGTAAGGCCGATTACTACGAAGCGATCTTCGTGCAGGCGCGTGCTGAATACCGGCGGCGCGATCAGGGGATCGATACGCACACCGAGATCAGCGTTTCTCCTGAAGACGACGTCGAGATCCGTCGTGTCACGCTAACCAATCTCTCATCCCATACCCGTCATATCGAGGTAACAAGTTACGCCGAGGTCGTTTTAGCACCGTTGAATGCCGACCTGGCCCATCGCGTGTTCAGCAACCTGTTCGTGCAAACCGAAATCCTGCCCGATCGGCAGGCGATCCTCTGCACGCGCCGCCGACGCTCACCGGGGGAGCAGGCGATGTGGATGTTTCACCTTTTGGCGACACCTGGCGCGGTTGCAGACGAGCCCTCTTATGAGACTGACCGCGCCAAATTTATCGGGCGGGGTCGGACAGCGGCCAACCCGCTGGTACTGGATAGCAGTGACAGCCCATCGACACTGTCGAACACGGATGGATCTGTGCTCGATCCCATCGTGGCGATCCGTTGCACTATCAGCTTGTCAGCTGACGAATCGGCAACCGTGCAGATCATCTCCGGTGTCGCGGCTACGCGTGAGGCGGCATTGGCTTTGCTTGAGAAGTATTGTGACCGGCATTTTGTTGAGCGGGCCTTTGAAATGTCCTGGTTCCAAAGTCAGGAGGTACTGCGCCACCTCAACGCAACCGAAGCCGAGGCCCAGGTCTATGGCCGCTTGGCCAGCTCCGTCATTTACAGTAATGGCCTGCGCCGTGCCGCGCCCAGCGTCATTGCCCGTAACCAGCTTGGCCAGTCCGGGCTTTGGCGCTTTGCCGTTTCGGGCGATCTGCCGATCGTTCTGCTACGCATCGGCGACCTGAACCGAATCGACTTGGTAAAGCAGGTGCTGCAAGCCCATGCTTATTGGCGGATTAAGGGCCTGATAGCGGATCTGGTGATTGTGAACGAGGATTTTTCGGGTTACCGGGCACTTCTGCAAGACCAGATTATGGGGCTGATCAACACTGGTCCCGGATCGCATCTTATCGACAAGCCAGGGGGCGTTTTCGTGCGGCGCGCCGAAGAACTTTCGGAAGAGGACCGGGTCCTATTCCAGACCGTCGCCCGGGTGGTGTTTACCGATACTGCAGAGACAGTGATCGAGCAGGTGGAACGCCGGGTGTCGCCGGAGCGTGTGTCAGATCGTTTCGAGCCAGTGCGGCAACCGGCAGCTGAAAAAGCCCAGCCGCTATTGCCGCGCGAACGCATTTTCTTCAACGGACTGGGTGGCTTCACGCCCGACGGGCGCGAATACATCGTCACCCTTGAGCCTGGTCAGAGCACACCGGCGCCGTGGGTCAATGTCATCGCCAGCCCGCATATTGGCACGGTGGTCAGTGAGAGCGGTAGTGCCTATACCTGGGTGGAAAACGCCCACGAGTTCCGGCTGACCACCTGGCACAATGACCCGCTGAGCGACAGCAGCGGCGAGGCACTCTACATCCGGGATGAGAAAACGGGAGCGTTCTGGTCGCCTACACCGTTACCCGCCCGCGGTCGGTCCCGGTATGTGTGCCGGCATGGGTTTGGGTACAGCGTATTCGAACATCGCCAAGCCGGCATCTCTTCGGAACAGTTCACCTACGTCGCAATGGACGCGCCGGTGAAGTTCGCGGTGGTAAAGCTGCGCAATCATTCAAGGCGCCCGCGGCGATTATCGCTGACCGGGTATTGGGAACTGGTGCTCGGTGAGTGGCGACACGCCAATCTGATGCACATTGTTACTGAAACAGATCCCCAAAGTGGAGCGCTGCTTGCCCGCAATGCTTACGGGCGTGAATGCGCTAATAGGGTTGTCTTTGTACAGGTCAGCGAGCTAGAGCGCAGGGTAACCGGAAACCGTACGGAGTTTATTGGCCGCAACGGCTCGCTGGCTAACCCGTCTGCTATGCATCGTAAACGTTTGTCGAATAGGACCGGTGCGGGCATTGATCCATGCGCCGCGATCCAGATCCAGATTGAACTGGCTGAAGGGCAAGAGCGCGAGATCGTGTTTGTATTCGGCGCGGCCCGCAACACCGATGAGGCGCAGCAATTCATCCAGCGATTTAGCGGACCGGCCGGCGCTAGGCAGGCTTTGGAAGCAGTGTGGGAACACTGGAACCGCACCCTGGGCGCGGTACACGTGGAGACGCCGGATCCAGCATTGGACGTGTTGGCCAACGGCTGGCTGGTCTACCAGACGCTGTCCTGCAGGCTCTGGGGCCGTAGTGGGTATTATCAGTCCGGCGGGGCCTACGGTTTCCGTGATCAATTGCAGGACACCATGGCGCTGATCCATACCACACCGTGGCTCGCCCGCGAACAGTTGATCCGCTGCGCCGAACGCCAGTTCCTCCAGGGTGACGTGCAACACTGGTGGCATCCGCCCAATGGACAAGGTGTACGCACACATTTCTCCGATGACTATCTATGGCTACCCTATGCAACCTGTCGTTATGTGCTGGCAACTGGCGATACGGGCGTGCTCGACGAGTCAGTACCTTTCCTGGAGGACCGCGAATTGAATCCGGAAGAGGAGGCTTACTTCGACCAACCGCAACGTTCGGCTGAAGTGGCAAGCCTGTATGAACATTGCGTGCGTGCAATCAAACATGGTTTACGTTTTGGCGAACATCAATTACCACTGATGGGATGTGGCGACTGGAACGATAGCATGAATCTCGTCGGCCGTAATGGCAAAGGCGAGAGCGTTTGGCTGGCGTGGTTCCTATATCAGAACCTTCAGCTGTTTGCAGGCATAGCTCGTGGCCGGGACGACGAGGCCTTTGCCGAAATTTGCACCAGGCAGGCTTCGCTGCTGCGCAAAGATATTGCGGCCAATGCCTGGGACGGCAAGTGGTATCGGCGGGCTTATTTCGATGATGGTACACCCTTGGGCTCGTCCGAAAATGAGGAATGCCAAATTGATTCGATCAGCCAGAGTTGGGCGGTCATTTCAGGCGGTGGTGATCCCAAACGGGCCCGCCAGGCGATGAAAGCGGTGGATAAACGCCTGGTACAACGCGATGCGAAGTTAATCCAACTGCTTGCCCCGCCTTTCGATAAATCAGACCTTGAACCCGGTTATATCAAGGGCTACGTACCTGGTGTTCGCGAGAACGGGGGCCAATATACCCATGCCGCGATTTGGACCATCATGGCGTTTGCCATGATGGGTGACAGGAAACGAGCGTGGGAATTGTTCGCTATAATAAATCCGGTAAATCACAGTAGTCAGCCGGAGGAGATCGAACGATACAAGGTGGAGCCATATGTTATGTGCGCGGATATTTACAATGCACCGCCACACATAGGCCGGGGCGGTTGGACCTGGTATACCGGGGCTGCGGGCTGGATGTACCGGCTAACTGTGGAAACACTACTGGGCCTGCAACTGGAAGTAGATCATCTGCGCATTACACCGTGTATCCCGGCCGATTGGGAGTCGTACAAAATCCACTACCGCTATCGCGATACCTTCTACCACATCACAATTAAACGCGTCGGTAAAAAGTCGGAGAATATGATCCGGGTGACGATGGATGGTACCGTAGTAAGTGAAGGTGCCGAAGATGAGGCAGGTCGGCCGCATGGCGTGATCCCGCTGGTGGACGACCGCCGGGAGCACCACGTTGAAGTGGATTTAAGCGAAGGGTAATCTGAATTACTGGTATCCACACCCAAATCGCTGAAAGCCAAAGCCAGGGTCGGTCTGCCTGAAATCCGGATGGCGCTGACTCGCGCCCATACCGCGACAAAGAAAAGCCCGCAAATCTGCCGGCTTTTTTAGTAAGATTACCACAGAGTGGTCGCTTCGTGAAAGATTAAAGATGGAAGATATAAGGAATAAAGATGAGTAAAAAAAATAAAATTGGTAAATGTAGACTTTGCAATAATACAGGCCAATTATGTAATTCTCATATTCTACCTAAATTTATATATAAGAAAATTAAAGGAAGAAAAACAGATTTTTTGGTACTTTCAGACGATCCAGAAAAGAGAAAATATAAATCACAGAAGGAGTATCGGGAATACTTACTTTGCGCTAATTGCGAGAAGAAACTTAATAGATATGAGACTTATATTTGTAATGTGCTTTATAATTTCAAAAAATTTTACGACAAAGATGGTGAAATTGTGAAAGTATATAATATAGATTATAATAAATTTAAGCTTTTTCAATTGTCTATACTTTGGAGGGGTAGCGTTACTTCATCA
>CAZTXJ010000023.1:0-15290 GCA_964617285.1 uncultured Calditrichaceae bacterium
TTATCGATGGTTTTCTCGATCTCCGCCACAATCCGCTTATGCTGATGGATTCTACTGCCATATTCCCACAACAGGGGAAAATTTTCCCGGTAAGAATTCAGGTAAGCATTCATATCGGCAAAACACGAAAGATTGATTTTCACCTGGTTTAGTTCGGACCCTTCCAGAAAGGCATCTTCCGGTTTTATCTTGTCCAGCAAGGAACGAATATCCGGCAGTTCGGAAACCGGAATTCCCGAATCCCGCGATATGATCTCCACCATCTCGGTCACTTCATCCAGTTTCCGGCGCAGTTTATCCGGATCACGCTCCAGCGTAACCAGGGCAAGGGGATCTTTACCGTAGGCACTGCGGATCAGGTTTTCTAATTTTTCAAACAGGGAAGGGAGTTCAAGTTGAATGTAATTATCGTTATTCAGAATTGAGGGAATTTTTTCCATAAAAAAAGTATTTTATAATTTCTTCACTCAACTTGCCTTCGGCATCCTTGAGGGAATTGGTAATTTTCTTTTCCAGATCGTTTGAATGAACATTAAAACCGGTAAAGAAATTGTAAGCAGAAGGAATTAATTTTTGCAACGGTTCGTACATCAGACTTTTATCACGCACATTGTCCAGTGCGCCCTGAAAAGGCAGGAAACCAATGAGCATCAGGATCAGACTGATCAGCAGGGCACCTTTCAGGCCGCCCACCAGACCACCCAGCAGCCGGTTTAACCAGCCCAGAAATATGGTTTCACTCAGTTTGCTCAGAATCCCGGCCAGCAGCCGGCTGGAAATATACACCCCGATAAAGATGAGAATAAAACTGATAAATGGCCAGATAAAGGTGGGGATTCCCGGAATCAGCGAATTCAGCAATTTTCCAATGGGTGCAAATCCGATCAGGGCCAGAAACAGGCCGCCGATGATCCCTATAAATCCGAGCACCTCACGGAAAAAGCCTTTCCAGATACCTACCAGAATAAAGATGGAGAGGATAAGGCCAAAGATGATATCCAGAGAATTCATGCCGTATTTTATTTATTTCGATCAAAGATAAATAAAAAACGGGCTTTTGCAAGCCCGTATTAAAAAACTCCGAAAATTTTCATCACGTCTCAACCTTCGGATGCGGTCGAGACCAGGGGTCTGACATGATTATAAGGCGGTCAGTTTTTGTTGAACCACGGTTTGTACCAGTCGGCCGTCGGCTCTTCCTTTTACCTGTCCCATTATCTTTCCCATAACCTTACCCATATCGCCGGGAGAGGTGGCGCCGACTTCCTTGATAACCCGATCCACCAGTTCAGCAATCTTTTCTTCCGAAAGTTGTTCGGGAAGGTAGGAGTGGATAATTTCCAGCTCTTGTTCTTCCTCAGCCGCCCGATCCAACCGGTTCACCGCCTTGAATTGCTCAATGGATTCCTTCCGTTTCTTGGCAGCACTCATCAATGCCTGAATCTCTTCTTCATCGGTTAAGGGATGTCCCTTATCGATCTCCAGATTCTTGAATTGAGCGCGTAATCCACGGATGGTTTCCAGCCGCAGCTTCTCTCCGGCTTTCATAGCCGCTTTCATATCATCCATTAATTTTTGCTGAATGCTCATGTCAAATTACCAGCTACTGTGTTTAGCGTTGTTCCGCCATGATTTTTCTTATTTTGCGCCGTGCCGCATTTTCCTTCCGCTTGCGCTGTTCGCTGGGTTTCTCAAAGTGCTGATGCTTTTTATAATCCGACATTAATCCGGATTTTTCGCACGCTTTGGTAAACCGCCGAAGCGCTTTTTCAAAAGGTTCGTTATCACGGACCTTAACGTGAATCATGCTTGTTGCCGACCCCCTTTCAGAGCGGTTAAAATTTTGTTCTCTTCTATTTTTTAAGAAGATCTATTTCATATAAAGCAGATTGCTTCCAGGTTCTGTCCCGGGAAGCTGCTTCATAATAGGCCATAGCTTTGGATTTATCTCCACTGTTCTTATAAATCTCGCCAAGGCCAAAATTGGCTGCGCCTTTAACATAACTCTGGGTAGTATTCGCAATAGCATTGTTGTAGGCCTCAATCGCTTTCTGATCTTCGTTTAATTTTGCCAGGGCATCTCCCAGACGCAGGTAAATGGTTCCCTTCGCCGTTCGGCGTTTTTCATATTTCAGGGCATTCTCAAAGGAGTTGACCGCAGCAGAATATTCCCTGACCTGATGCTGGGCGGTGCCCAAATCCAGCCAGGCGGTGGTATAATCCTGTTCCGCTTCCACTGCTTTTTGAAAATAGGGAATGGCATTCCGATAATCCTTCTGCTCCAGGTAAACAAATCCTATCTCAAAATTTGCCTTGGCATCATTCGGATCGATACCCAGGGCAGCCTTAAACGTATTGAGGGCTTCATCATACTTTTGCTGGTCGCTGTACAACTTCCCCAGTGCAACATAGGCCGAAACCATCTTGTCATTATTATTGATGGCGGATTTATAGCTCTGCTCGGCTTTAGCAAAGTCATTATTATATTTATAAGCAATCCCGAGTGCATAATAGGCAACTGCCAATGTGGGATCTTTCTTTACCGCTTCATTGAGTTTCACAATCGCATCATTGGTCTGTTTCCGCTTTAAAAGACTAATTCCCTCATTGTACAATTTCTGCGCCTCAACCTTGGTATCTTCCTGGGTAAACGCCGAAGCGACAAAAATCAAGCTCAAAATTACTGCGATGAGTACATAAGTCCTTTTCATTTGACCTCCTTCTGTAAAATTAGACGAAAAATATAATGGTCAATACCTGAATTTGCAACTTTGAAATCTTTTCGTTTTATGAACCCAAAAAATGCTGCTGTTGTTCCCGATATACCTTTCTGAATGGATTTTTGAAAATTCACTCCCCCGATCGCCATCTACTTTGCCCGCTCCAGATATTTACCGGTGGTTGTATCTACCCGGATCACTTCACCCTCCTCAATGAATGGAGGAATCTGAATGGGTAAGCCGGTTTCCAGTTCTGCTGGCTTATAGGAACTGGAGACGGTGGCGCCTTTTAAACTCGGTTCAGTTTTCACAACTTTCAATTCCACCACCCCCGGCAATTCTACCCCAATCGGAGTGTTTTCATGGAAAAGTATCTGGACAATGATTTCCGGCAGCAGATAATAGGCATCATCCCCAATAAGCTCACTGGTGATATGGATCTGTTCGTAGGTTTCCAAATCCATAAAATAATACAGATCCCCATCCTGATACAGGTATTGATGTTCCCGGGTCAGGAGGGTTGCTTTTTCCACGCTTTCGTCCGGACGAAACCGGTCCTCGGCTTTAGTACCATCACTGAGCCGCTTCATTTTGATCTGCATCAGCGCCTGACCTTTGCCCGGGGTAACATGGGTAGCCTCGGTAACCCGGTAGAGCTCGCCGCCGTATTCAATCACGTTTCCTTTTCTAATCTGAATCGCCTTCAATTTCATACTACAATAGCTCCTTGAACAAGATCTCTAAATTTTGAGCACCAAATTTATAATAAAGCCTGCGATAAAGCAATTTCTTTATCGAAACAAATATTCGATGAGCACAGGAAAAAATCGTTACATCCATCAGGAGAAAAATTTGGATTTAATCCTGTTTTTTAAGATAAATGCGGGCCTCGGGTCCGCGCAGAAAGAAGAGAAGCAACATGGGTAGGCGGGGATGGTAATCATCGGGAAATGTCTTATTTTCGCTCTGTTTAATTATCCGCAAAGGAATATCCGGAAATTCCTTCCGGTAGTAATCAACTTCTTCAGGGTGGATAAGCCAGCTGGGATCTTCCTGTCGCTCCAGCCACCGCTTCAGTTCAGCCTGGTTGGTGATGTTCAACCGGCTGGCAACGTTCAGTTTATCCTGAAGTCCCAGATGGGCTGCCTGCCAGTGAATAACCTCGGTGAGAAAGGGGGATAAGTACTGGTGATCCCGGTTATAGATTTCTTCCAGTTCCGGGAAATAATGTTCAAAATAGGGCAATTTTTGATAAAGTGATCGGATGGTTCGGAGATGATTCAGCTTCCAGCGGCTATCCGAAATTAACCCTACTTTTTTAATCACCGGATGTGGCGAACTGCCCTGATGCGATACCGGAACGGTCAGATAGTTGCCGTCCGGGAGTTGAGTTCGGACCATTGGGGATTGCTTGCGAAAGTGAAGATGATCAGCAATCAGAAAGAAATCGCAGCAGGATATTTTGTAGAAATAGTAGAAGTCCGGAAGATAGTAGGGTTGCTGTGCGGCAATTAGCATCGTATTCTGGCTATCCGGAATGTGTGAATATTGAGTTCTCTGATCTTACCCCTATCCCACTTCTACTTGGACAAATGCATCTTTCCCTGTTTTACCCATTTCTCACCTTTCTGTGTGCGGTAAATTACCTGATAAAAATATATACCGCTGGAAACCGGAATAGCATTATCATTTCTTCCATCCCAGGTATATTCATGCCAGCCGGAGGATATCTGGCCACTTTCCGACTGTGAAACCTTCTGACCATTCACGGTATAAATGCTAACCTTTACGTCACCGGGCGATGGAATGCCAAAGACAATCCGGGTGCTATTATTAAAAGGATTGGGGTAGTTCGGTTTCACCTGAAAGGTATTTGGTATAAGTCCCAGATCATTCCCCGAGGAGATGGAGGTGGGCATGATGCCGAAGTATTCAAATATCTGATTCAGCAAGTCATATTTGGTGGAGGTAGCGTCATCCACCAGACCACCAAATTCAAAACTAGTCCCGATGGTCTTATATTCATTCCCGGTATGAGCGACTGCCACGCCAAAGTTATCTGAGGGATTATAGAAAATTTTCTGGCTGTTCTGGGTACCCTCAATTTGGTCTATAAAAGAGTTCTCTCCGGCATATTGGAATAAAAAATTCTGATAAGCTGTTCCCGCCTGACCATGCACGTAGAGCAGGTCAGCACCTCCATCTCCCACCGGATTAATTTCGAAATAGGGGTGAACGACGGTCTGGTTATCATAATACCAGGTGTCTCCACCTTCCATATAAACGTTTCCCCCACTGTCCAGGAAACTTTTCAATTTTAAGGCTTCCGGTTCGGTGAGGATATGATTATTGGGATATACACCCAGACAGACGAAAATGGCATCTATGGTGGATTCCACCGGATAACGATTGGCATTTGCCGCCAGATAAACCGGACCGGGATATTCCAGTTCTTCTATTACTGTTTTCAACACCGGACCGCTGATGGGGGTCAGATCCAGATCCCAGATCAGAACGCCACTCATTTGTCCACCATACCACTTTTCCGGAGAATAAGTAATTCTCCCCGGATTTCCCTGCATATCCTTTACGCACAGTCTATAACGATAATAATCCGGGTTTGCGATATTATCCGTATATCGCATCTTATTTTTAAAGACAGGATTTCTACCACTATTCAGGTTTATTTCGGCAATCATTTCACCGTTTCGCCAGAGGCATACCGCGGATATGGTATCGAGCATACCGCCATGAACCGTGGTAGTGGGCATCAACCATTCCAATACTACACTCTGCTGGGAAGTCAGCTGTTCAATATTGAGCAGGATTGGGGATTCGGGGATATCCTGATAAAATTTGGCACCCATGTCATATCCGCCCATTCCTGTGTTGCGGCAGGGCGATCCTACCTGAAGCATAAAATCATGATTGGTGGGATCGGAAAAGAGCGGATTGCTTGTCAGACAACCTGTACCAGGCTGCGGCGTAAACGCCGAAAAGGAGCCGCCACCTCAGCCGGAACACCATTTCATATAATCACCCTGGGCATTCTGATAAGCATCCAGGTAATGCAATATAACGCTGGAGCCTTCATCACAGGTTAAGCCGTATTGGGTATTGAAGGCCAAAATACTGTTGGACACCTCCAGCAAGCCGCCGGTAACCATATAACTAATGCCGACCTGGTTGCCATAGAAGGTGCAATGGGTAACATATGCGGATACCTGATCCTGCATCAACAAACCATTTGCACCATTGATGATGATACAACCATCAATTTCCAGCTGGGCTTCGCCGGCAACACTGATTGATCCGCCCTGCAAATCAATAATAGCCCCGTTACCCCGGATACCGATTATACCACTGAAGATAGTTATACCACCGGTATAAACTGTGCCCGGGTCCAACTCGAGCAAACGATTATACCCGATCGAAGGAATTGCATTATTATAAGCTTCCTGTAGAGTTTCCGGATAAACAGACAGCGGTAACAAAATTAAGGCCGATAAGAGAAGTATCACTATTTTTTTCATGATAATGCCCCTCATTGTGTCATCATCAGTAAGATAAAAAACTATCAGTCACATATTCAATAATAATTTCCTAAAACCAAAAAATCGGTTTTCAACTTGTTCTCTCGCAAAACAGACAGCTGGATTCAGTAACTATGAAATTCAAAATATTTAGAATGTTCTGGAGTTTTATCTCAGTGAATCATTATCTTTAAGCGCATCTAAATCAACTTTTAACTTCTGCTTAAAGCAATTGTGCGGAGCATAGATGAAAATTTTTATTCGAAGAACCAAGGAGCTGGAAGCCCAAATTGATGACTACCTGGATAAGGTAGACCGTGGCGCCATGATATTTGTGCAGGGTCTGAAGTTTTACGTCGAAGATCGCCAAGATGAGTTTGAGCAGCGTTACCACGATCTGCGTGTTCTGGAAAGCAGCGGGGACGGCCTCCGCCGCCTGATCGAGAACGAACTCTACGCACACACGCTCATTCCGGAATGGCGGGGAGATGTACTTGGTCTGCTGGAAAGCACCGACCGGGTGCTCAACCGCATGTCCAAAACCCTGCTCAATTTTTCCATTGAAAAACCGAATATTCCACCGGAACTTCATGCCCTCTTTACCGATCTGGCGGCGGCATCCAGTTCTGCGGTAGAGAATATGGTTAAAGCCATTCGAACATACTTCCGGGATCTGAACGCGGTACGGGATTTCACCAACAAAGCGCTGTTTTTTGAAAAGGAATCCGATAAGATTTCCGAAAAAGTTAAAAGAATTATCTTCCAGAAAAATATCGATCTCAGTCATAAAAACCATCTGCGGGTATTTGCCCATCATATTGAACTGGTGGCCGACGAAGCAGAAGATGTCTGTGACCGGGTAACTATTGCGGTGGCAAAACGGCATGAATAATAATTCGGCAAAGAAATGATCTGGTTTTTTCTGTTAAGCGGGCTCTTTCTCGGCTGGTCCTTAGGGGCGAATGATGCCTCTAATGTATTCGGGACGGCGGTGGGTACAAAAATGATCCGGTTTAAAATGGCCGCTGCCATTGCCAGCATTTTTGTGATCCTGGGCGCTGTAATTAGTGGCAGCGGAGCAACTGAAACCCTGGAAACTTTGGGTTCTGTGAATGCGCTGGCAGGCTCATTCACGGTTGCGCTTTCTGCGGCGCTTACAATTTTCTGGATGACCAGAGCAAAATTAACCGTCTCCACCTCTCAGGCTATCGTTGGGGCGATTGTAGGATGGAACCTTTTTACCGGATCACCGACCAACCTGGATGTGCTGTTAGAAATTGTCTCCACCTGGGTAATGAGCCCTGTTTTATCGGGGATCTTTGCGGTCATTCTTTTTCTTATTTTTAGATTTTTTCTTAACAAAACCCGCATCCATGTCCTGGAAGTGGATATATTAAACCGCTTCCTGCTCATCCTGGTGGGAGCATTTGGCGCCTACAGTTTAGGGGCAAACAATATTGCCAATGTTATGGGTGTTTTTGTTCCGGCAGCGCCATTCAGAGATTTCGTCTTCGGCTCTTTCACTTTCACCGGTACCCAGCAGCTTTTCTTACTGGGAGGTGTCGCAATCTCTGTCGGTATTTTTACCTATTCCTACCAAGTAATGATGACCGTGGGTCACGACCTTTTCAAATTAACCCCGGCCAGCGCCCTGGTAGTTGTTCTGGCTCAGGCATTAGTCCTGTTTCTCTTTGCCTCCCAGGGTTTGCAGCACTGGCTGCTGGCTCATGGCCTCCCTGCGCTGCCGCTGGTACCGGTCTCCAGCTCCCAGGCAGTTGTTGGGGCAGTAATCGGCATTGGACTTGTAAAGGGCGCCAGGGGCATCCACTTTTCCATACTGGGTAAGATCTCTCTGGGCTGGGTGTTAACACCGGTTCTGGCCGGGTTGCTCACCTTTATTCTGCTCTATATTGTTAAAAACGTATTTGAACTCCAGGTAGTCATTCATTAAAAAATCTCTCACCCTCTTATTAACCGTAATTAGATCTTAAAAGGAATCAGTTCTCCACAAATTTTTAATCACTCCATCATTTATTTATACCGTTGTAAAAAATCTGTACAGACTAATTTTATGACCGAGCCCGGTCAATATATTTTTGTAACCTTTCTAAGCCTGATTAATCTGATTGTATAGATGATATAATGGTCATCGGCTATTCTCAAAATACCTAAATTTTTCTTATAAAGGAATTTGAATTACTGGCGTTCTATTTGCTCAAGAAGGCACCATAATTATAGGAGGTAAAAAATGAAACGCTTTATCATATTAATATTCGTCCCGCTGTTCATGTTCATTCTTAAAGCTGATGGGGATTCGGCGGATTTCCGGAGTGGTATCAACTGGGGACACTACGGCGGCATGGGATGGGATCTGTATGGCTCGGCCTATAATTTTGCCCAGGGGCTTCCGCTGGCAGCAAAATTCACCCTGGGGTATGTCAGCTTCGATCCGGGGAATGCCACCGATGCCCGGCGTATTTTCATCAATAATAACCAGGGTGGAACCGTGCAGGAGAAAGGATCTGTTATCCGCTTTTCCCTGGACTTCCTGTATCCATTTAATTTTCTGAAAATTCCCGAATCTTATCTTTATTTCGGTCCACGATACGCCATGTTTAAAGGGAACTTTAAGTTTATCGGTAATAATGAAGATTTTGATGTTACCAGTAAACACTGGGGTGGCGGATTAGGTCTGGAGATGGGATTTCCCCTGAGCCGGAAATTTGTCCTGGCCTTCAATACCGGTGCGGATTATTATCTTTCCTCGGTTCTCTCCGGTCATGATACTTCCTACGGCCCAGATGGGGAAAAAGTAAATCCCCGGGAAGATTACGAATACAAAGATGCGGATGCCGCAATCAATCAACCGAAACTTGAGCTGCGTCTAATGCTCGGTTTCAGCTACCGGTTTGGAAAATAATTTCCAAAGTTTTAATAAAAGAAAGGCGGTCAGTTGACCGCCCTTTTTATTATTCTTTCTGGAACACTTCATTACGCCACATCTTTACCATATCGTAGGGTGCCGGATCTCCCCCCAGATATTTGTGGAACCAGTAGAGATGAGCATTATAATAAAATGGCATGGATTTCACGAAATTCGGCCAATGACCATCATTCTTAAAAATAATGAGCCGGGACGGTACTCCCATTTTCTGAAGCGCGGTGAAGAATTGTAAACTTTGGGTGAAATTTACCCGGTAATCCTTCTCTCCAGATATCACCAGACAGGGTGTCTTAAAGTTTTTGACATAGGAACTGGGAGAATTTTTCAGATAATATTCGGGATTTTCCCAGGGCGCCCCACCCAGATCCCATTCCGGAAACCAGAGCTCCTCGGTAGTTCCATACATAGAATTGAGATCATAAACGCCCATCATGGAGACAATTGCTTTAAATTTATCGGTATGACCTTCCAGCCACATCATCACCGTACCGCCATAGGACCAGCCCATGGCACCCATCCGGGCCGCATCTACATAGTCCAGATTTCCCATGTAATCCGTCACCGCCATCACATCGTCGATTACCTTACCGGTCCAGTCTTTGGATATCTCACTGGTAAAAGCCTGTCCATATCCGGTTGAACCATGCGGATTGGGAAAGAGGAGCACGTATCCGGAACCAGGATACATCTGCCAGTCACCCCGAAAAGCATCGGCCCATTGGCTTTGTGGACCGCCATGCACGTTAATAATTGCCGGGTATTTTTTTGCCGGATCAAAATTGTGGGGCTTAATCAGAAAAGTATGAATCTTTACCCCGGTAGGACTGTCAATCCAAACTTCTTCTGCCGGACGAATATCCACAGTTTCTTCCACTTCTTTATTAAAGAAAGTAAGCCGGCTTGCCTTTTTACCAGTGGAGGCGCCTTTGATCGTTGCCGACCATATTTCGGTAGGCTGGGCAATTGCCCGCTGGCTCACTACCACGGTTTTATCGTCCGGAGTAATGCCAAATGAATTGATGGTTTTAACATCCAGCACTTCTTCAATTTTCAGGGATTTGATATTGACATTATAAAGCGGAAAATGCCCCTTTACCTCCCCAATAAAATAGATGCTGCGGGAATCGTGGGCCCATCGGAAATCGTTTGCCCAGTTATCAAAGGAGTCGGTTATAATCCGCTTTTCTCCCGATTTCCGGTCGTATAAAGCAATCCGGAACCTGTCTGCTTCGTACCCGGGAATCAGTTGGGTACGATAGGCAATATAGCGACCATCCGGTGAATAGGCCGGATCCCCATCATAGGCCTTATTATCTTTGGTTATATTTTGAACCGCACCGCCCTCGGTGGAAACCAGCCAGAGATCTTTATTGGTGGTTTCCGCTTCATTAGAGTCGCGGTTGGATACAAAGCAAAGCTCCTGGCCATCCGGTGAGAAAGCAAAACCGGTAGCACCAGCCAGAGAGAATGATGGAGAATCGTAATCACCTGGAGTGAGGTCGGTCATTTTATCAGTATTGATATTGAAGATCATGATGTGGGTGCGTTTGCCGTCCTTCCAGAAATTCCAGTGCCGGTAGAGCAGGTGATCCGCCATGTGTGCCTGCAGCGGGCCATTTTCCATCGATTCATTTATGTCCTGGTTACATTGATCATCGGCCCCACACTCCGGATAAACTTCCATGGTGAAAGCGATTTTTTTTCCATCCGGCGACCATTCCGGTGAAGCGATGTCTGTGGACAAATCGGTCAATTGCTGTGGTTCTCCGCCATCCAGCGGGAGGGACCAGGCCTGGGCTGTACCACTCCGGGTGGAAAGAAACATGATCTGCTTACCATCCGGGGACCAGCGCGGACGGGTATCCTGGGCATCATTCCGGGTCATCTGCTGCAATCCGCTTCCATCGAGGTTCATGAGATAGATTTCCGCATTCGATTTTCCTTCTTCAAGAAAATATTCCGTTACCACAAATGCTACCTTTTTCCCATCCGGCGAAATCTGGGGATCGGTAACATTCTTTATCCGGTAGAGGTCTGACAGGGTAAAAGCCCTTTTTTCCGCACGAAGAACAAATGCTGAGATGAGGATAAAAAATAAAATGAACGACTTTTTCATATATATCTCCCCGATTTATTTTAGATCACTTTCATGGTTTCCGAAAGTAAAGGGGAAGGTCAGGGAATGCAAGATGAAAGGAAAATTTCGACGGGGAATGAAAAGGCGTTCCTTCAGAATAGAATATTCTTCTTGCAAATTCTTCGATTTGCACACTATTTTCTCAACGGAAACTTTAACCAAATTAAGCCGTTTCTCAATCTATGAAACTATTAACCGACCAAAAGAAATCGCGAAACCTGCTTAACATTACCCCGTTAATCGACGTTTTGTTTATCCTGATCATATTCTTCACCGTATCATCCACTTTTCTGGAACAACCGGGAATTAAGCTGGCCCTTCCGGAGGCAAAAAAAACCGATCTTCAGCAGATTGAAAAAGCCGTTTTGTTTATCACTGCAGATGAACAACTGATGTTTCGGGACAAAGAGATCACTATCGATAATCTGGGGCCAATCCTGAAAGACGCCATGGCCCAGAGCCTGGACAGAACCTTAATCATCAACGCTGACAAAAACGTACCTCATGGATTTGTGGTACACATTATGGATATCGCCCGGCAAAACGGAGTGGCAAAAATTGTAATTGCCACTGAACAGAAATAAACTTCATGGAAAAAAATATCTTCAATCCGGAAATCGGACATTTCGATATTCAGGAACGTATTTTAAGCTCCATTAAAAACGATCGAATGCCCCATGCTTTCCTGTTTTATGGCAAGGAGGGTACCGGTAAGGAAGCATTTGCTCTGGAAATTGCCAAGTTATTGAACTGCGAGAAAGGACCCTATATCATCTGTGGGAAATGTTCACAATGTATAAAGATAGGAAAACTGGAACACCCGGATGTAAAGTTTATTTTCCCGATTCCCAGCAGCGGTAATGTAAAACCGGAAGATATTGCCGAGGTATTGCAGGAAAAAGCAGCCAATCCATATCGCAGAACCAGCTTTGGCTCAAAAAATACATTTATCTCCATTGATACCATCCGGGAGTTGAAATACGAAGCAAAATTCAAACTGTACGAAGGAAAGAAGAAAGTATTTATTATCAGTGAGGCGGATGAAATGAGACCGGAGGCAGCCAACGCACTGCTGAAAATTCTGGAGGAACCACCGGATAACCTGATGCTTATTCTGATCAGCTCGCGAATCCATCGGATCCTGCCTACTATCCGGTCCCGCAGTCAGCTGGTACACTTTCCGGCGCTGGAGGGGGACGAAATCCTGAAGATCATCCGCCAGTATACTCCGGAACCGCCGGAACACCTGGCCATGATTATCCGTCTGGCGCTTGGGAATATTAAACTGGCTTTCGATTTTATTGAAAATGATGTTATGGAAAAACGGGATCAGGCAATCGATTTTTTGCGAAGTGTGGTAGTCATTGAAAAATCCAATGAATTGATGAATAAAATATACAGCATTACCGCCAGCCGGGACCGCCGGAATATGATGTTGCTGCTGTTTTTCCTGCTAACCTGGTTTCGGGATGCCCTCCATTATAAATATCAGGCGAAAAAAACCGAGCAATTTATCAACAGCGATCTGGAGAAAAATCTGGGAGGATTTGTCTCGGGATACCCCGATGCTGATTTTGATAAAATCATCACCGCCACCCAAAATGCCATATCCGATCTGGAAGATCCGAGGAATTTAAATCCAACATTGATTTTTACGGACCTCTCTATTAAACTTAACCGTTTGATTAAAAAGTAAAGATTTATTGATTTAAGAAGGGCTCCAATATGCCTTCAGATTTAGTGGAAGTTGTCTTTAAAGGCAACCGGACCGGGATTTACAGCAATCCGGTCGGAATAACTCTTAAAACCGGCGATTACGTGATCGTAGAAGCCGAGCGTGGTGAGGACATCGGGATCGTGGTGGCCTTAGGTCGGGTGGTCTCCCTGAAAGAAATGGATACCGAACCGAAAAAACTCATGCGCCTGGCTACCGATGACGATCTCAATAAACTTAAAACAAACCGGATCGAAGAAGAGAGTGCTTTTGAGGTCTGTAAGGAAAAGATCAACAAGCACAATTTAAATATGAAGCTGGTAGATGTGGAATACCAGTTCGACAAGAATAAACTCACTTTCTATTTTACCTCGGATCAGCGGGTGGACTTTCGCCAGCTGGTGAGGGATCTGGCGTCAAAATACAAAACCCGCATCGAGCTTCGGCAAATTGGGGTCCGGGATGAAGCCAAAAGGTTGGGTGGTTACGGGACCTGCGGTTATAAACTTTGTTGCGCCACATTTATGCGGGAGTTCGAAACCATCACCACCCAGCATGCCAAAGAACAATTACTACCGATGAACCCGTCCAAGCTTTCCGGGGTCTGCGGCCGTTTAAAATGCTGTTTATCTTTTGAGAAGATATTCTACCTGAAGGAGCTGGAAAAATATCCGGAGGTGGATAAACAAATCGTTACGCCCTCCGGGAGGGGAATTGTCGATAAAGTTGACATTTTCCATGGTTGGGTTTACGTGCGCCTGGCCAATGATGATCTGGAAAAATTTACCCTGGAACAACTGCAGGATAGTACTGCCTCTCCGGCTACGGAGGAAGCTTAATTGCCCGGGAAGAAAAAATACCTGATAACCAGTGCCTTACCCTATGCCAATGGACCTATCCATTTGGGACATCTGGCTGGCGCTTACCTGCCGGCGGATATCTACGCCCGGTATTGCCGGTTGAAGAAACGGGATATCATCTACATCTGCGGATCGGATGAACACGGCGTTCCCATTATGATCCGTGCCCGTAAAGAGGGCGTTTCCCCCCAGGAAATCGTGGACCGCTATCACGAGATGAATGAAAAAAGTTTTGCCAGATTCGGTATGTCCTTCGATTATTACGGGAGAACCTCTTCTCCGGTTCACCGGGAAGTTAGTCAGGATTTCTTTCGCAATTTAGCCGGGAAGAAATTGTTTACCCTGAAAACAGACGAACAGCTTTACGATCCCAAGGCGAAAATGTTTTTGGCAGACCGCTTTGTCCGGGGTACCTGTCCGGTGTGCAACTACGAGGACGCCTATGGAGACCAGTGCGAAAAGTGCGGCTCATCTTTAAGCCCTTCCGACTTAATCAATCCGCGCAGCGCAATAACCAATGAAAAGCCCATTTTAAAGGAAAGTACTCACTGGTATTTGCCCCTGGCCAATTTTCAGGAAAAACTGGAAAAATGGATCGGTACCCATCCGGAGTGGCGACCCAATGTTTTGGGGCAGATCAAAAGCTGGTTCAGTCACGGTTTGAAGGACCGGGCAATGACCCGCGACCTCTCCTGGGGTGTTCCGGTGCCGGAGGAAATTGCCAAGACCGAAGGGGTGGATCCCACCGGCAAAGTGTTATACGTCTGGTTTGATGCGCCCATCGGATACATTTCTGCTACCAAAGAGTGGGGCGAGAAAATGAATAAACCGGATCTCTGGAAGGAGTACTGGATGGATCCGGAGAATACCCAACTGATTCACTTTATCGGAAAAGACAATATTGTTTTCCATTGCATTATCTTTCCGGCCCTTCTGATGGCGCACGGCGGATATGTCCTTCCGGAAAATGTTCCGGCCAATGAATTTCTCAATATAAAAGGACTCAAGTTTTCCACCAGCCGGGGATTTGCTCTGTGGGTGGATGAATTTCTGGAGACCTATCCGGCGGATTCGCTCCGGTACTCTCTATCCATAAATATGCCGGAAACCCGCGATGCCGATTTTAGCTGGGAGGAATTTCAGGCAAAACACAACAACGAGCTGGCAGATATCCTGGGGAATTTTATCAACCGGGCTTTCACCTTTGTTCGGAATTATTACGATGGCCAGATACCGGCCCGGGGTGACCTGGACGATCTGGATCGGGAGCTCATTGACAAACTAAAGTCCGGCCGGGATTCGATTGGCAACCTTATCGACCAATTTCAATTCAAGGAAGCTACAAAGCAATTTATGGATGTGGTCCGGTTTGCCAATAAATA
>CAZTXJ010000023.1:15390-18850 GCA_964617285.1 uncultured Calditrichaceae bacterium
ATCCTCTTCGAGAAAATACCCGATAAAATAATTAATAAAGAAATAGAGAGACTCCAGCAAATGCAACAGGAAACCCCAGAAAAAGAAAAACAGGAAGAGCCGAACTATCTTTCTATTGACGATTTTAAAAAGGTTGAACTCAAAAGTGCCAAAGTCACTGCAGCAGAACGGGTGGAGGGTGCAGATAAGCTGCTGAAGCTGCAAATTGAGGTGGGAACAGAAAAGCGTCAATTGGTCGCCGGTATCGCCCAGCATTATACCCCGGAAGAACTCATCGGAAAGACCATTATCATCGTGGCCAATCTTCAACCGGCTAAAATCAGAGGTGTAGAATCCCAGGGCATGCTGCTGGCTGTGAATGATGGAGACACGCTTTCCCTGCTGACCTCAGATAAAAACGTTGATTCCGGTAAACCTGTCAGTTAACAAATCTTCATAAAAAATGGATCCAGAGAAAAATCCATTCATCCCCGGACCCACTTTAGCGGTGCCCTTCTCAACCCATGAAGTAAGGCCTCCCGCGGAAACTTAGTTCTTTTATCCTTTGGTCATAATAACCAGATAACGAATTTTCCAGAAAGCATCCGGATCCAGAATTTCCAGAACAGTGTGACCATCATCTTTCTGGATCAGGTCGTACGATTCCGGATTATGGGGTGAAATGATCTTCAGCTTTTTTGCACTGCGATCAATATCCAGTCTATTTAACAGAGTGATATCAGCAGTATTGAAATCCTGCGGATTAAAACTTGCTGCCAGTTGCTTCGCCTTGCGGATCCCCAGGATGCCACCTTTCTCTTCCAGAATACCTTTTTCTTTGAGCTCTTTCTCGCTCCCGATAATGTAAAAGCCGGTGTTTAAGCGAGTGGTCTGTGATTCGATCACTTCATTCCGGGCTTCAAGTTCCCCCTCCACCTGCGCCACCCGGGCATTGAGATCTTCCACATTCTTTCGCAATTCTGCGATATATGTCTCCTTCTCCTCAACCACCTGGTTCAGCTGATTGATATTCTCCTCCAGTGAAGCGCTCTTGAGTTTAGAGGCATACATTTTCTCTTTGAGAGAATTCAGTTGCTTGCGGGTATCCTGTAAGTATTCATCTATACTGGAAATATTATAGAGCAACTTTTCCTTTAATGATGCGGTTTGTCCGGTTTCCATATTCTCGGACATTTTGTTTAGCAAGCCTTCCCGCTTCCGGATATGCTCCAGATTATCGTAAACCAGATTTAGGGTTCGGGTATACTCTTCCACAAATTTATCCTTTTGCTCGGATTCCTCCAGCAGGAGCCGGTATTCAGTCTCCAGTTGCGCCTGCTTTTCCTGCAGATCCGCCAGTTTCTTATGGTCGGTGCATCCGGCAAACAGCAATACAACCAAAAAAATAGATAGATAGCGCATCTTACATCTCCTTCATTGTCCAATGTTTAGTCGTGTCACTTTTCAGCGATTCAAAAACGATGCGACCATCCTGGTCAGATTTAATCATCCCTTTATTATTTTTACCAAATTCAATTTCACCCTTGTCCGGATAAATTCTGCCTTCGCCCTGAATCCGGGTATTCAGGGTATTCAGGGTATACATAAACCAGATCGAATTAGCAGTTGAATCGAGTTCGGTTATCCGGAAGGTAAAAAAGGTTTTTTCGGATGGTGTCTCACGAAAACCAAGATAAAATGTCTTATAATCACTGGCATCCCTCCTGACCAAAGAATCCACCGGGGTTTGCTCGCCGCTAAGAACCTGGGCAACCACCAGTACGGATCCAAATATAAGAATAATACCTATCAAAACTTTCACCATAAAACTTCCTTATTAATCATTTTATCCATGGTCAATCGGACACTCGAATAACTTGATCAGCCAAATCCACAAACCGCATATGGTTTTCCGGGAATGGGTATATAAAATAAAGCAATAATTGAATGGTTCATTTAAATAAAATAATGTCACCTTTGAATTGAGGTATGACAGATCTATCGATAATGAGGGTCAGCCAATTAAATTTTTAATCTTCCCGGAAAATTAATCCTGTTTAAATATAATTACTTCCAAAATCACGCCAAATGATAGGTACTACGGTCCTGAGAGATAATTTTATAGAGCAAGTCGATCATCAATCGCGCATCCTCCAGTCTCTCTGCCGCGCAAAGCAGATAGATTTGCGCCAGTACACTGTTCACCCGGTGACTGTTTCGTCCGTTTCGGGCCAGGGCTACATATTCCGCCTGGGAAATAATTGAAAGTGCATCAGCTGTCATTACAAAACTTCCTTAATCTTCGACAACTCTAATAACGGAAAGATTACAAATAAGATACCAGAAAAAGAGAAAAGTAAAATTAGAAACGAAAGTCGTGTAAAATAGGGAAATGCTCTTCTCTCACCCAAGATTAGCGGTCAATTGATAATTTCTAATAATAACCAAATGTACAGAATTTATACAGCCATTTTATAGACTCTGCATGGATTGATTCTTAAATCCACCATAGTTCATAAATCACTTTTTACCATGCAGGGGTTCAAAATTGGTGAAATCCGCATGATGAATAATGATTGCTTCGGTACTTCGCCATTTACCATCCCCTTCTCCGGCATGTACCGCGATCATATGCATAATCTCGTCCGGGATTCTTTCGTCAAAAGCCAGACCGACCCCGGAGAATGGATGCCTGAGGAACTTGCCCTCTGTGGATTTCACAAACTTGCCGTCTTTTTCAATGTACTCCAGAATCTTGCCCACATCGTGAAGTAATGCTCCGGATAGCAGATAATCCATATTGATGCTCATCCTGTCCCCATATACTTCCTTCAAGGCTTTTGCCGCATTCACCGAAACATTCACCACGCCCCGGGTATGTTCCACAAAGTTGGCCGGACAGGGATCAATCAACAGGGTAAAGGGCATCCGCAGCATATCCTCCGGAGTCATATTCCGGATTTTCAGCGCTTTTTCCCAGACCCGAATGGTCTTCTCTCTCAATTCCTGATCCTTTATCTGATTAAACTCCGGGATCAATTCTAACAATTTTTCTCGCATCAATCATTCCTCATTTATTTTATTTTATTCAATATTCTCTTATCAAAATAAACGTGCTGAATTTAAAAGTGAACAACGGTCATACACAACCAAATTAATATCTAAATGCCATTTTATCGATCAATCCAGTAAAAAATATTTTTGGTAGTTCTTGCGAATAATTTTACAATTCGTTAATATTTCCGGGTGAATTGGTATGGACATACAATGAATTAAGATAAAAAACAGAAGGGAAGGCCATGTCACTGGAAAAATTAGATCAATCTTTAGTTAAGGACGTTGCAGCATTGAAAGAGGAAGGCCGGGCGAAAGCTCCGGAACGAATTATTGTCGATTACCTACCGCCCTCAAACGGGAAAGGACCCCGCTATAAACTTCAGGGGGCAACCCAGGAATTTATCCGGATGAATTCCAATAGCTA
>CAZTXJ010000023.1:18950-28958 GCA_964617285.1 uncultured Calditrichaceae bacterium
GGTGACCAGCTGAATCACAACAGCATTATCCGGGCCATGCGCATTGCCGGTGTGCCCAGTGAAAATAAGGCCATATACAATCACAATGATATGGATCAGCTTAAGAAATGTCTGGACGAAATCCCGGATGGTATGGAACGAATTGTGGTGATTTTTGATGGCATATTCAGTATGCGTGGAGATTTTGCCCCAATCAATAAAATTGTCGAACTGACCAAACCTTATTATAATAAATTTAAAGATGGGGTTATTACCGTGGTGGACGACTCCCATGGCATCGGCGCATACGGTAAAACCGGCCGGGGAACTGCTGAATATGCCGGCGTTGCGCCGGACGTTATTATCGGAACGTTTGGCAAGGCATTCGGAGTGAACGGTGGATTTATTGCTGCCAGTGAAGCGGTTATCGAAGCAGTCCGGCAAAAGGCAGACACTTACATTTACACCAATCCCCTGAGTGTGGCAGATTGTGCAGCCGCCACCAAAGCGGTGAATATTTGCGACAGTTCGGAAGGTCTGCAGCGCCTGAAAAATTTACAGGAGCGGATTAAACAATTCCGGGATGGCATTACCAAACTGGGATTTGAATCCATACCGGGTCCGCATGCAGTGGTTCCGGTGCTGGTTCGCGATACTGCCAAAACTCACAAAATCGTTCAGCATCTCTATAATAAAGGTATCCTGGTGGTTGGGCTCACCTTCCCGGTAGTTCCCAAGGGTGATGAAACCATCCGGTTCCAGATTAATGCAGCTCATACCGCAGCCGATGTGGATTACGCCCTCCAGGCACTGGGCGAATTCAAGAATTAATCAAAATCATATCTTATAAAAGGCCTCTTTACCTTAAGAGGCCTTTTCTTTATCCCGGGATTTACCACTGGTGCTGCAAACTACTTGAAATTTATCTTATCTGTTTATATATTAAGCAGACATACAAATGAACTCATCAAAAATAAGTCAGACCATTAATCTAACAACTGATACCATAACCTAATTTAAAAAGGAGCGTAAATATGGATGAAAATGTACAACAACCCACTCCGCAAACACCCCCTCAGGCAGCCCAACCTGCTGCAACCTCCAAGGATGCCAACACCTGGGGTATGCTGTGTCATCTTATCGCCTTTGCCGGATTTATTATTCCCCTGGGAAACATCATTGGCCCCTTGGTTATCTGGTTAATTAAAAAAGACGAATTTGAGTTTGTGGATGATCAGGGTAAGGAGTCCTTAAATTTTCAGATCAGCATGACCATCTATTTTATTATTTCCGCCATCCTCACCGTCATTCTGATTGGCGTCTTGTTGTTAATAGCCCTGGCGATCTTTGATATTGTGGTGCTGATCATTGCCACTATTAAGGCAAATGGTGGAGAAAAGTATCGTTATCCGCTTACCATCCGCCTCATAAAATAAATTTGTTTGCTAAAATCTTCAATATATAAGAAAGGGTCTTCTTGTCCGCAAACAGAAGACCCTTTCTCTTTTACCGTGGAATAGGATAATTCCCGGTGTTACTTAAAAATTTTATTGACTATTTTTATTCCCCTCGAAGCGCAATTTAAACTGCACGATCTCGGGAATGCTGTTTGTACGAACAGGCGGACCCCAGGTTCCCACACCGCAAGAAACATAGTAATGGGTCGACCCTTTCTGCAAATATCCCCAGCTGAGTTCGTAAACTGCCCGGGTAATATAATTAAACGGGAAAAGCTGTCCGTGATGGGTATGTCCGGATAACTGCAGATCCACCCCGTTTCTTCTGGCCTCATCCAGACCATAGGGCTGATGATCCATCAGAATCAGGGGATACTTGTGATCCACGCCGGACATGATATCCGCCAGAGATTTACGACCATTCCCCATCCGCTCCGCCATCCGGTCTTTTCGCCCAATCACATAAAATGCATCGGCAACTTTGACCAGAGTATCCTGCAAAACTGTAATATTTCCTTTTTCGATATAGGCAACTGCCCGTTCTACTCCGCCGAAATATTCATGATTCCCGGTGATGGCATACACACCCAGACGGGATTTTATTTTCTCCAGGGTCACCGACATGTTCTGATCGATGAGTGGCCCGACATCTTCGTCGACAATATCACCAGGCAGCAGGACAATATCCGGATCAAGACTGTTTATCCGGTCAATAATTCTCTCCAGGTGTCCATTCCGGATAATCGTTCCCAGATGGATATCCGATGCCACCACCACATTTAATTCGCTTATATTACCTGCCATTTTAGGAATAGCTAATTCCATGGTTCGGATGCGGGGATATAAGGTATTTATATGTCCGGCCAGTACGATCAGAACTGTTACCACCGCGACAAACAAGGTTGCAAATTCGGCACTTTTTTGCCCGTTCTCTCGGATAAAGCCGGGAAAAAATCCGGTGAAGTGGTTTATCAATCTCAACAAATCTATGATCAGTACAAAGAATAATGCATAGACCATTATCCCCAGGTAAAATGATCCGATGTAGACTAAAAATTCGGTAAATCCATTCCGGGAAAGTTGTTCACCAAAACGTCCCAGGGGATAGGATAAAACCAGGAAAAGAAAACTGATCAGGAATATGGTACGGTAAGTTCCTGCACCGGAGAGTGCCTGCCAGCCCCGTCTGAAAATATAAAAATTGACTACGAAATAGATAAACAGGACAATCGAAAGAAAAATAACAAACATCGATGTTTTCATTCCCAAAATTTCCTTTTTTCAAAATAGCCTGATGAAGATCATTATATCATTGTCTGTCGCGAAGGTTCCCGGAAATAATACCTCATAATTCATTGCTGAATTAGAAACACATTCTATCTTTTGGGGTGCCGGCAGAGCAGAGTAATTCAGGCAGAAAAATATAAGCTCCGTATCGGACTATCCCAAATCCAATAAATAAATCCAGACGGATCAAATAAACGAATCCCTCATTACTATTTTGTATGGAAAGTAATCCGGATTCAAAAGTAAATTTTGTCTATCGTCTCTTTCATGTTGCATTTCTCTGTAGAATATTATACACTATCTCAACTTTTTAGTGATTGTTTATGGCTGAAGAAACATCTCAAAAGATAAAATGGTGGTTGATTATTGCCGGTCTGGTCATTCTGGTGACTGTTCTGCATTACAGCACACCCACCATGAAATGGCAGTATCATCTCATTTTCATGCAGAGTTATTTTATTCCCATTATTCTGGGAGCATTTCAATTCGGCATCCGAGGGGGATTGGGTACCGCAATCGCGGTTAGCTTTCTCTATTTCCCCCACATCATGCTGCAATGGGGTGGATTAGTTGAGGGCAATCTGATGCGGTTTTTGCAGATCGTTTTGTTCAACGTTATTGGTTACCTCACCGGTTTGAAGGCCCAGAATGAAAAAGAAGAGAAGTCCCGCTATCAAAACACCGCCGAACAGCTGGAAAAAACCCTGCAAAAAATCAGGGAGCAGTCGGTCCGAATTGAGGAAATGGAAGATCAGCTCCGCCAGGCCGACCGGCTGGCAGTGGTGGGAGAACTATCAGCAAGCCTGGCCCACGAGGTTCGGAATCCCCTTGGCTCCATCCGGGGAATTGTTGATATCCTGAAAGATGAGCTGCCACCCAACAAGGAAACGGCAAATTTCCTGAATATTATGGTTCAGGAGACCGAGCGTCTGAACGAGGTGGTGGAAAATTATTTGCGTTTTGCCGGGCAAAAATCTTCCCAGGTGATTTCGTTCGATATCAGGGAAATTATTAAAAATACCGAACTATTATTAGCCAACCGGGCCAGAAAAAATCAGATTACCATTAAAACCCGGCTGCCCGAAAAGGAATTACCCCTCACCGGCGTTCCCGGACAACTTCAGCAGGTGTTAATGAATCTGGCTTTGAATTCGATCCAGGCGATGCCTGACGGTGGTGAAATATCGGTGGAGGTTGAACGCTTAGGGACAAAATCTCAAGATGGTGAAAAGGCATCTGATTCAAAAAATACAAACGAAATCCGGATCTCCATCTCAGACAATGGAAAGGGAATTAGCGAACCGGATATTGAGAGAATCTTTAAACCATTTTACACCACCCGGCAGGATGGCACCGGTCTGGGACTGGCTATCGTTAAACGAATAATTGACCAGAATAACTGGCGGATAGAAGTTGAGAGCGAAATAAATAAGGGATCAACCTTTTCTATTTACATTCCAGTTGAAGAAAATAACCAGAAGACAAAATAAGGTTTTTTGATGAAAGCCAAACTTTTACTGATTGATGATGATGCCAATCTTTGCCAGGTTATCAGCTACCAGCTCAAAAAAATGGGATACGATGTGGATATCACCAATTCCGGACGAGAGGGGTTGGAGGCGTATCGTCAGGGTAATTACGATATCGTCCTTACCGACATTCAGATGCCGGACATTTCCGGTATCCAGGTGCTGCAGGAAATCCGCAAACAGAATAAAGAGGTGGTCATTATTCTGATCACGGCTTACGGTAGTGTGGAAAATGCTTTGGAGGCCTGCCGGATGGGGGCGGACGATTATATCACCAAGCCATTCGGACAGGAACAATTGCTATTTGTGATCGAGAAAGCCGTCCGTTTAAGGAACCTCCAAACGGAAAACCAGAGCCTGCGGGAGGAGTTATCCGATAAATTTCGTTTCGAAAATATGATCGTCAATAGTCCGGCCATGGAAAATGTGGTCCAGATGGCAGGCAAAGTTGCCCGGAGCGACGCCACGGTTCTTATTTTGGGAGAAAGCGGCACCGGAAAGGAATTGCTGGCCCGGGGTATCCATTACCACAGCCCCCGTGCTGCCAAACCATTAGTCACCGTGAATTGTCCATCCATTCCCGACACCTTGCTGGAAAGTGAATTGTTCGGTCATGTCCGGGGTGCCTTTACCGGGGCGATCAAAGACCGGAAGGGAAAATTTGAGATGGCTGATGGCGGAACCCTCTTTCTGGATGAAATTGCCGATTTGCGGGAAGACGTTCAGGCAAAACTATTGCGGGTTCTGCAGGAACATGAATTTGAACGGTTGGGTGAATCCACACCCATCCAGGTGGATGTGCGTCTGATTGCCGCAACCAACAAAGATATTGAAAAATTAGTATCTAACGGCAAGTTTCGGGAAGACCTGTATTACCGGCTGAGCGTGGTACCCATCACCATACCGCCATTAAGAGAGCGTAAAGCGGATATTCCCTACCTGGTGGAATTTTTTATTGAACGATATAAGAAGGATAAAAAAGTAACAGTCGATTCAGAGGTACTGGAAATATTGAAAACATATAACTGGCCAGGTAACGTCCGGGAACTTGAAAATGTAATTGAACGGGCGCTGGTGTTATCCGGTAAACCCAGAATTTCTCCGCAGGACCTTCCCGTACATCTCACCGAACCTTCATCGATAGCCAGGAACCAGCCGGATGATGATTTGTTTTCCGATCTGAGCCTGGATAACCTGGAAAAAAGAGCAATCCAAATGGCTTTGCAAAAAGCCGGTGGAAACCAGACAAAGGCGGCAAAGCTTTTAGACATTCCACGGCATGTGCTGCTTTACCGGTTAAAAAAGTTTAACATCAAATAGCAACGGCACTTTTATCTTCCCTTTATTTTGCCAGACAAGCCGTCTGATTCTACATTCAATTGCAGACTATTCATCTACAAATCTGTAGAATATTCTACAAATCCTAGGTTACTTAATTCCTTTATAATTCTTTTCAATTTTTTTAACTCCCTTAAATACAAATGCTTTGCCTTCTATTTCTCCTGGCATTTCCATTCTGGCATTGAAATTGAAGTATACCGACAGATTAGAAAGTGAAAACGGATTGAAATGAATCTAAACAGAAATTACCGATATCTATTTTTGATCATGCTCGGGATTGGAATTGTAGGTGTGGTGTTTTTCTTCCCAATGCAGATAAACTCCCGCTATACCTGTCTCTATCACCGACTAATCCAGCCGGATAATCTCTCTGTTATAAAGCATAAAATGTCAGGTTATTCGGGTGATTCTCTTGCAGATCCCTGCCATCCACAATCAAATAATATGGCAAGCAATCAAAGCAATATCAATCATGAGAGTTCGGTTACTGAATTCCACACTTCGGATCTGCTAAACCGCTACATTCATGGTTACGCCTGGTTCTGGTGGGGAAGCATCCTGCTGCTTGCCTTTGCTTTCTATCTTGGGAAGCAGCAAAAGCAGTCCGGAAACAGGAAATGATAAGATTGAAAAAATGTATTGGAGGAAATATTTCATATGAATTTTAATCAGAGACACTTATGGATTCTATTACTGCTCCTCTGGCCGATTCTAATTTTCGCACAGCAATCCGATTCTATCGCCCGATTACCGGATCTGATTGAGGAGGGAATTAATAATAATCCGGACCTCCTGGCAAGTTATCAAAACTGGCAGGCCGACCTGGCAAAAATTCCGCAGGCCGGGGCACTTCCCGATCCTCAACTCAGTTTCAACCTGCTAAACTTGCCGGTAAACACCTTCGAGTTAAATCAGGAACCCATGACCGGTAAGCAAATTGCCCTGATGCAGATGTTTCCCTTTCCCGGGAAGCAGGGTCTCCGGGAGGATATTGCCAAATCCGCCGCTGATATTTCCCGGGATAAAAACCTGGAGCTGAAAAATCAGCTGATAAAGAATATCAAACAGACCTATTATGATATCTTTTTTATCGACCAATCCCTGGAAACCGTCCAAAAAAACAGGGGCGTGCTGCAGGATTTTATACGTATTGCCCAATCCAAATACAGCGTAGGTAAGGGCCTTCAGCAGGACGTTCTCAAAGCCCAGGTGGAGTTTTCCAAATTAGAAGATAAATCAATAACTCTGACACAAAAACGTCAGGCGGCAACCGCACGCTTAAATGCCCTGTTAAACCGGCCAGCGGGTACGCCCCTGGGAAAAACGATTGTCCCGGAAGCGGACAGTTTAAATCCAGACCTTTCTCATTTACAAACCCTGGCTGATAAAAATCGTCCATTACTTCAGGCCTGGAATTCCATGTTTCAGCAAAGCGGGAAAAAAGTGAGTCTGGCAAAGAAGGAATACTTGCCGGATTTTAAGCTGGGAATCGCCTATACCCAGAGAGACAAGCTGGAAAACGGAATGGGGGGTATAGATTATCTTTCCGGCCTGTTCAGTGTGGACATTCCTCTCTATTTCTGGCGCAAGCAAAATAAAAAAGTTGAAGAGACTCGTTATAATCAGGATATGGTGCAGCAGAGCTACCGGAATGTTCAAAACCAGGTATATGCGGACCTGGATAAATCCTTAAGCGATGTGGAAAAAAACTATCGCCTGCTGGAGCTTTATAAAAGCGGCATCATTCCCCAGGCCACCCAGTCTTTGAATGCGGCGATTGCCGGTTATCAGACCAATAAGGTCGATTTTTTAACTCTGCTAAACAATCAGCTGACCCTGTTCAATTTTGAGCTGGATTATTATCGCTTCCTGAGTGATTACCGTAAGGGTATAGCCGACCTGGAGGCAGCAACCGGGGTAAAATTAACCCGGGAATAAATACAGAAAATAAAAGTACGGAGAAATATAATGAATCATAGATCAGGAATTTTAATAGCAATTGGATTTCTTATTGTCATCGGAGTTATCACCGGTTTTGTGATTATGAATAAAGGTGGGGATTCGGATTCCCAAACAAAATTGGCGAACAGTGAGACCGGCACTCAATTGTGGACCTGCGGCATGGACCCTGATGTCATTGCTCATGAGCCGGGAAATTGTCCGAAATGCGGAATGAAACTGGTTCCGGTCAAAAACACCGGCGTGGGCTCAAGCACGATGTCCAGCATGAATAATGACAAGTCTTCCAAGTCTAAAACCCAAAATGAAAAAGAACGGAAAATACTTTACTGGCAGGCACCGATGGATCCCGCGGAGATATACGACCATCCCGGAAAATCCAAGATGGGGATGGATTTGATTCCGGTTTATGCAGATCAGACTGGCAGCGGCCCGGCCGGTACTGTTACCATCGATCCGGCCACGGTACAGAACATGGGCGTGTTGTACACCACGGTAAAACGAATGAACTTTAACCGGGATGTACGGGCGGTGGGAATGGTTAAATACAATGAAGAAAAATTATATACAGTAAATACCAAGATTTCGGGCTGGATCGAAAAACTGTATGTGGATTACACCGGCCAGGAGGTGAAAAAGGGACAGCCATTATTAGAAATTTATTCACCGGATCTGGTGACCACCCAGGAAGAATATCTGCTGGCCTTAAATAACAAAAAAGCGGTGAGCCAGAGCAGCTTCGCCTCCATCCGGGATGGCGCGGAATCGTTGTTGAACTCTACCCGTCAGCGATTGAATTACTGGGATATTCCGGCTTCGGAAATCGAACGGTTAGAGAGTACCGGAAAAGTACGAAAGAACCTTCAGTTAAATGCCCCGGCCAGCGGTGTGGTTACTCACAAGAACGCAGTGGAAGGACTTCATGTTAATGCCGGAATGGATCTCTACAAAATTGCCGATCTTTCCACAGTCTGGGTGGAAGCCAGTATCTATGATTATGAATTACCCTGGATTCAGAAAGGCCAGGAGGCAAAGGCCGATCTTTCCTATTTGCCCGAAAAAAGTTATCAGGGTAAAATTTCATATATCTATCCCTATCTGGATGAAAAGTCCAGGACCATTACCATCCGACTTGCATTTACCAATCCCGATCTGGAATTAAAACCGGGGATGTACGCCAACGTCTATATCAAAGGCAAAACCATTCCCGATGCCCTGGTGATTCCCAATGAAGCCATTATCCGCTCCGGGGTCAGAAATGTGGTGTTTGTGGCCCGCGGCGAAGGAAGATTCGAACCACGAGAAATTAAAATTGGCGAAGAGGGCGGACCAAACAATCAATATGTGCGGGTAATCTCCGGCCTTTTCGAAAATGAAAAAATCGTGACCTCAGCCCAGTTTATGCTGGACAGTGAAAGCCGGCTTCAGGAGGCCATCCAAAAGATGCTGGCAGACCAGCAGAGTCAAACCAGGCCAATGGAGACGCCTGATAAAAAAATGCAGAAAAATATGCCGGAAATGAAAGAGGGCGGAAAGATGCAAAATATGGATCAGCAGCAGGAGAATGATCAGCATGATCAAGACATGCAAATGTAGGCTCACTCTCGTGTTGAGAAAACCGAACCGTAGAAACAGAATTTCGAACTTGGAGATGATTTGATGTTAGAAAAAATAATAGAAGCTTCCATAAATAACCGTTTGCTGGTCATTATTTTTACCATACTTATCGCCGCAGCCGGTCTTTACCTGATGTTGCGAACACCGGTGGATGCAATTCCGGATTTAAGCGACGTCCAGGTGATTATTTTTACCGAATATCCCGGTCAGGCACCCCAGGTGGTGGAAGACCAGGTCACTTATCCCCTCACCACTGCCATGCTGGCCGTTCCCTATGCCAAGGTGGTGCGGGGATATTCTTTCTTCAATATGTCCTTTGTCTATATCATCTTTGAAGATGGGACTGATTTGTACTGGGCCCGCAGCCGGGTTTTGGAATACCTGAATTATGTGGCCAAACGCCTGCCGGCCGGGGTAACGCCAACCTTAGGACCGGATGCGACCGGTGTCGGCTGGGTATACGAATACACTCTGGACGGAGGCGACAAATACGATCTTCAGCAACTTCGCTCCATTCAGGATTGGTATCTGCGTTACGAATTGACCAGCGTTCCCGGTGTTTCCGAGGTGGCCAGCATCGGCGGGTACGTCAAGCAATACCAGGTGGAGGTAGATCCCAATAAGCTTAAAGCCTATAATATTCCACTTTTAAAAGTGAGTATGGCCATCAAACGGAGTAACAATGATGTGGGAGGACGTCTGGTCGAATCCGGTGAAACGGAATTTATGGTCCGCGGTCTGGGTTATATCAAATCCATCCAGGACGTCGAAAATATTCCGGTTGGTACGGATCCAAGCGGAACGCCCATTTTGATTAAAAACATTGCCAATGTTCATCT
>CAZTXJ010000023.1:29058-30440 GCA_964617285.1 uncultured Calditrichaceae bacterium
AGTGGAATAGCGATTGCCATCGGGGCCATGGTGGATGCGGCAATTGTGATGATTGAAAACGCCCATAAACATATCGAGCGGGACAGTGGCAAAAAAGACCACTGGCAAATCATCATTGATTCCTCAAAAGAGGTGGGTCCGGCTTTGTTTTATTCGCTGTTAATTATTACCCTCTCATTTTTACCGGTTTTTACCCTGCAGGCTCAGGAAGGGCGTTTGTTTAAACCCCTGGCTTTTACTAAAACCTACGCTATGGCTGCTTCAGCACTACTGGCCATTACCGTCGTCCCGGTGCTGATGGGTTATTTTATCCGGGGAAAAATCATGCCCGAGGAGAAGAATCCAATCAACCGCTTTCTGATCAAAATTTATCGCCCGGTCATACATCTGGTGCTTCGTTTTAAATGGACCACAATTTTCATTGCAGTTTTCATCCTGTTCATTTCCATTTTTCCGGTAGAGCATATTGGATCGGAGTTTATGCCCCCGCTTAATGAAGGGGATCTCTTATATATGCCTACCACTGATCCGGGCATCAGCATCACCAAGGCCAAAGAGCTGCTGCAACAGACCGATAAAATCATTAAATCATTTCCGGAAGTTGAAACGGTTTTCGGAAAGATCGGGCGGGCGGAAACCGCCACCGATCCGGCGCCGCTTTCTATGATTGAGACTACCATTACCCTGAAACCACAAGATGAATGGCGTCCCGGCATGACCATGGAAAAGTTAGTGGATGAATTGAATAATGCTATCCAGTTTCCCGGGCTGACCAATGCCTGGACCATGCCCATCAAAACCCGGATTGACATGCTTTCCACTGGGATCAAAACCCCGGTTGGAATTAAATTGATGGGGCCGGATTTAGAAACATTGTCGAGTCTGGGACAGCAGATCGCCACAGTGGTGCGGCAGGTGAAGGGTACCACCAGCGTTTTCTCGGACAAGACAGTTGGTGGAAATTATCTGGATTATAACATTAAACGGGAAGAAGCTGCACGTTATGGATTAACCGTGGGAGATGTGCAGGATGTGATCATGACCGCCATTGGGGGCATGAACGTTACCCAAACCGTGGAAGGTCTGGAACGCTATCCGGTCAATGTACGCTATCCACGGGAACTGCGGGACAATATCAACTCACTGAACCGGGTTCTTATTCCCACACCCTCCGGGGCCCAGATTCCATTGAGCTATGTGGCGGATATGAATATTAAAAAAGGCCCCCCGGTCATTAAAAGTGAGAATGCCCGGAAAAGCGCCTGGTTGTACGTGGATATCAGAAATATTGATATCGGCACTTATGTAGCCATGGCCAAGAAAGCGGTAGATGAGCAGGTTAATTTTCCCGAAGGTTATAGCATGGTCTGGAGCGGCCAGTA
>CAZTXJ010000024.1:0-30406 GCA_964617285.1 uncultured Calditrichaceae bacterium
TGTTCTGAAGAAATTTGTAAAGATCATTGCTTTTGATTCTATTAAAAAAACGCCAGCTGAATTCAGTTGGCGTTTATATTTTAAATCCTTTTATATTTTTTTCAAGGCAAGCTTCAGATCGGTGATCAGGTCAGAACATTCCTCCAAGCCGACCGACAGTCTTATTAGCCCCTCGGTAATCCCGGTTTCCTTGAGCTCTTCCGCACTATATGTTGAATGAGTCATAGACGCCGGATGTTCGATAAGTGAATCGCAGTCTCCCAGACTGACCGCCAGGGTAATCAATCCAACACTATTCATCAATTTCTCGCCTGCTTTTCTTCCGCCCTTCACTTCAAATGTGATCATCCCACCAAAGTTTTTCATTTGTTTTTTTGCGAGTTCATGTTGAGGATGTGTACTCAGCCCGGGATATCTGACCCAATTAATTTTGGGATGCATCGATAAATACTTTGCCACTTCAAGCGCATTCGTACAATGCCGATCCATTCTTACGGGCAGTGTTTTTAAACCCCTTAAAAGTAACCAGGCATTCAGCGGGCTGATAACGCCCCCCAGATCCCGTAAAATTTGGGCTCTTAAATTATCAATCAGCTCTTTCTTCCCGACCACAATCCCGGCAATGGTATCTCCATGCCCGCCAATATATTTGGTGGCACTATGAATAATAATGTCGGCACCCAATTCGAAAGGTCTTTGTAAATAAGGAGTAGCAAAGGTATTGTCGATGACCAGGGGAATGCCGTGCTTTTTGGCAATGGCAGCACATCCGGCAATATCGATAATCGACAGGGTTGGGTTAGCCGGTGTTTCGATGAAAATCAATTTGGTACGGTCGTCAATTGCTTTTTCGATATTTTCTAATTTGGTTGCGTTTGCCTCACGAACCTGGATATCCCACAACGGCAGTGTTTCTTTATACAGATTATGGGTGCCACCATAGACCGTATCACTGGAGACAAGATTATCTCCATTTCGGCAGAGGAATAAAATAACCCCGGCAATAGCAGACATTCCCGAAGCAAAGCACAACGCTGCCTCTCCACCTTCCAGAAAGGCCATTTCGCGTTCTAAAGCAGCCTGGGTGGGATTCCCTAACCGGGTATAGACATATCCGTCTTCTTCGCCGGCAAAAAGGGCCGCTCCCTGTTTGGCACTTTTAAAAGCAAAAGTGGAACTTTGATAAATCGGAACCGATAACGCACCGGTTTGTTGATCGACACCCCCAGAGCCATGCACACATAAGGTGGCAAATTTTGCCTTGGATAGATTGAATTTACTCATATTTTCCTCAATAGATTTGAAAAGTTTTATCTATTTAATAGTAACAGGACTCTGGGTATAATTGGTTTTAAATTTTTTACTGGACTGAATGGCCAGAATTACTGAAAGGGCAAACAGAAATACCGCAAGAATTGAAAGTAAATAGTTTTCTTTCACGATAAAATTCAGGTAAAATAAAGAGATTAGTGCCGATAACGTAACGGCGAACATAAAGATCATAGGAATCAGGGTAAAATAAAACGGTTTTCCCACTTGCACCAGCCAGACTGAGATTGCCAACAACGCCAGGGCTGCCAAAAGCTGATTGGCACTTCCGAATATCGGCCAGATGGCATCGCTTTTCCCGCTAAAGGTTAAAGCGGCACCAACCAATACAGTAACCAACGTAGCAATGTATCGATTTTCAACCAGATTGCTTTTTGCTTTAGAATCTTCACTTTTTTCGAAAAATTCCTGGAAAGCGAACCTCGCAAGCCGGGTAGAAGTATCCAGTGAAGTAAGAGCAAAGGCAGAAACTGCCAGAGCGGTAAAAGTCCTGGCCAGGGGAAGGGGGATATTTAACAGCGGAATACTGTTGATAAATCTTCCTACACCTTCGGCAAATGCCGGCACAAAGTAACTATGTGAGTAAAAATTGAGAAATTCGGATTCAGTTAGAGAAGCTACAGCCAATAAGGCCAAAACTGCCAATACTCCCTCAATTAACATTCCGCCATAACCAATTTTTTTAGCATCACCTTCCTTGTCAAGCTGTTTGGCTGTGGTGCCGCTTCCCACCAAGGAGTGAAAGCCACTTATAGCCCCGCAAGCAACCGTCACAAAAAGAATAGGAAATAATAAGCCGATGTTCTCCAGAGAAAAATGGGTGTATGCCGGAATATGAAGTGCCGGTGACGCAAAAAATAAACCTACCAGTCCACCTATTATCAGCGCGTATAATAGAAATGAGTTTAAGTAATCTCTTGGTTGTAATAAGATCCAAACTGGTGTGACTGAGGCAATGAAAATATAGAATATTAACACCCATTGCCAGACGGCTTTGCTCAACTGAATGGGATAAATGTCCCCAATGACAATTCCGGCAAAAAGTAAGCTTACTCCAACAATTGTGGCCAGCCAGAGCGGCCATTTAAAACGATAGATGGCCACGCCAAATAATAATGCCAGGGCCATAAAAATCATTGAAGATGTTGCGGAGCTCGGTGTTTTAGTGAATGTATCCGCTACAATATTGATAAATACGGCAACAACCAGAATAAGGGTTGACCAGCTGAAAATAAGGAAAAACTTTTTGCCATTTGACCCTATATGATCCTGGATAACCTGGCCAATGGATTTGCCCCGGTGCCGGATGGAAGCCATTATGGAAGAGAAATCGTGAACACCGCCAATAAATATAGCACCGAGCAGAATCCAGAAATAAACGGGTACCCATCCAAATCCGGCCGCGATAATCGGGCCAACTATTGGCCCAGCTCCGGCAATTGAGGCAAAATGGTGTCCTAATAAAACCGGGGTTTTCGCAGGTACGTAATCCACGCCATCTGTTTGAGTGTGAGCCGGGGTTGGATTGTCATTATCGACGCTTAACATCCGGGAGACGTAATTTCCATAAAATTTATAGGCAATCAGAAAAATGATGATTGATGCGGACATTATAAGCATACCACTCATACGAATTTTCCTTCTGATGAATATCTGAAAAAATATAAACCTGCAGGGCGTTTATAATCAAGAATATAATGATTAAATATACGATCAAATTATCCAACAAAATTAAGTGAAATTATATGTATTGAATAAAAGGTTGATTGACCTTTCCAACTTGAGTTAAATTTAACTTTTATTTCATAGATTATGAATCAATACATTAAAAGACGACTTCTTACTTTTATCCCGGTTATCGTTGGGGTAGTTACCGCAGTTTTTCTGATTATTCACCTTGTACCAGGGGATCCGGTTGTCCTGATGCTGGGTGAAAATGCCCAGCCGGCTGATATAGAAAGTTTGCGAACACAGTTGGGATTAAATAAACCATTGTATCAACAATATGTTGAATTTTGGAGTCATCTTCTGGAAGGCGATCTCGGGACATCCATTTACCATCGCGAGGCGGTTCATAAATTGGTTTTTGAGCGGCTTCCGGCAACTGCCATACTCGCTTTTTGTGCACTGGTGATCTCCCTGATTATCGCTTTTCCCCTTGGAATCATATCTGCTTTATTTCAAAGAAAATGGCCGGATTATATGGCGCTATCCTTTTCTATACTGGGAATTAGTATGCCTGTTTTCTGGCTAGGACCCTTGTTAATACTTGTTTTTTCAGTTTATTTAAAAATATTGCCGGTTGCCGGATTGGGCGGCTGGAAACATCTGATTCTGCCATCATTTACTCTAGGATTTGGTCTGGCGGCAATCACGACCCGGATGAACCGTTCGTCGATGATTGAGGTACTCAATCAGGATTATATTCGTACCGCCAGAGCAAAAGGGTTGACCGAATATCAGATGGTGATAAAACATGCGTTGAAGAATGTACTGATTCCGGTAATTACCATTGTCGGTTTACAGCTCGGCGCTTTATTGGGGGGAGCAATCATCACCGAAGTGGTCTTCTCCTATCCCGGAGTGGGACGTTTGCTGATCCTGGCTATTCTTCGTAGAGACTATCCTTTAGTACAGGGTATAATTCTGGTAATTGCAATCATCTACCTCCTTATAAATCTATTGGCGGATATTTTTTATGCCTTTGTTGACCCTCGGGTGAGGTTGAAATAACCCGAATCTGGGCGCTAAACAAAATAATTTTTTTATTGCCTCAATATTTTTTTTTATTATATTTATTGGCTCTTTTTTAGGCATGTATCTTGCCTGAGTGACATAGAGGCCGATGTAGCTCAACTGGTAGAGCAACTGATTTGTAATCAGTCGGTTGGAGGTTCAAGTCCTCTCATCGGCTCTCCTCGACCGGGGAGGTAGCGAAGCGGCCAAACGCATCAGACTGTAAATCTGACGGCAAAAGCCTTCGGAGGTTCGAATCCTTCCCTCCCCACAAGAGATAGCTCGAACTGAGTAGTGAGCGAGGGGTTGGCAAAAGGGAAAAGACATAAAGGCGGGAGTAACTCAATTGGTAGAGTCACAGCCTTCCAAGCTGTTGGTCGCGGGTTCGAACCCCGTCTCCCGCTCTGCAATTCAGCGTTGGATTTTCCAACCTTGGTTGCCTGTTTAAGCCCACGTAGCTCAGTTGGTAGAGCACATCCTTGGTAAGGATGAGGTCACCGGTTCAACCCCGGTCGTGGGCTCTTTTATATTGTAGTTAACTGAAGTGGAACGGAAAATAAAAAGGCAGTTTAATTAAAATTAAATCATTTGGAGGATTGCTAAATGGCAAAGCAAAAGTATGAACGTACGAAGCCTCATGTCAATGTGGGAACAATTGGTCATGTCGACCATGGGAAAACAACGTTAACCGCAGCGATGACGATGTATCTGGCAAAAAGGGGATTCGCAGACATCCGGACATTCGACAGTATCGATAATGCTCCGGAAGAAAAAGAGCGTGGTATTACAATCGCTACCGCCCATGTGGAATATCAGACGGAAAAAAGACACTACGCTCATGTGGATTGCCCAGGCCATGCAGACTATATCAAAAACATGATTACCGGTGCTGCACAGATGGACGGCGCCATTCTGGTGGTAAGTGCTGCCGATGGTCCTATGCCCCAAACCCGTGAGCACATTCTTCTGGCTCGTCAGGTAAATGTGCCCAGTATCGTGGTATTCCTGAATAAAATAGATCAGGTTGATGATCCGGAATTGTTAGACTTGGTTGAATTGGAAGTCCGTGAGCTGCTTTCAAGCTATGAATTCCCGGGCGATGAGATTCCAATTATCCGGGGAAGTGCACTGGAGGCAATGAGCCATCCCGATGATGAATCCAAAACCAAATGTATCCAGGAATTATTGGATGCTATCGATAGTTACATCCCCACTCCTCAGCGTGACGTGGATAAGCCATTTCTCATGCCGGTGGAAGACGTTTTCTCTATCACTGGTCGTGGAACCGTTGGTACCGGTCGTATCGAACGTGGTAAGGTAAAAGTAGGCGAAGAAATGGAAATAGTTGGTCTCGGTGCTCATCGCAAAACCGTTATTACCGGTGTGGAAATGTTCCGCAAATTGCTGGATGAAGGTATGGCAGGCGACAATGTGGGTCTGTTGATGCGTGGTGTGGAAAAGGATGAGTTGGAGCGTGGTATGGTTATTGCGAAACCAGGTTCGATTACTCCGCATACAAAATTTAAGGCTCAGGTATACGTTCTGAAAAAGGAAGAGGGTGGAAGACACACACCGTTCTTTAACAACTATCGTCCCCAGTTTTATTTCCGGACAACTGATGTTACCGGCAGCATTCTTATGCCCGAAGGTGTTGAGATGGTAATGCCCGGCGACAATATCGTTATGACCGTTGAACTGCTGAAAGAAATTGCTATGGAGAAAGAACTTCGTTTTGCTATTCGTGAAGGTGGACGTACGGTTGGTGCCGGTGTGGTAACCGAAATTATTGAATAAGATGAATTGTTAAACAGTGGAGCTGTAAAGTGCGCGATATAATCACGCTTGAATGTACAGAATGTAAGCAAAGAAATTATACTACGACAAAAAATAAGAGATTGCATCCCCAGCGGGTGGAATTCAAAAAGTATTGTCGTTTCTGCAATAAGCATACAGTTCATAAAGAGACGAGGTAAATCGTCAATTGGAACAGGCCTGTAGCTCAATTGGCTAGAGCACCGGTCTCCAAAACCGGTGGCTGGGGGTTCGAGTCCCTCCAGGCCTGCTTTATCACCGATTGATGAAAACCAAACTGAAGAGAAGAAGGCGAAATGATAAAGAAAGCAAGGCAATTTATTGAAGATGTTCAGGTTGAGATGAAAAAAGTAGTCTGGCCCGAAAGAGACCAATTAATAAACTCTACTGTTGTGGTTATTGTTGTCTCGGCCCTTTTTACTTTATTCATCTTCTTCTCGGACACGATTATTTCGAAATTAATTAACGTTTTGTATTAATCTAAAATAGGATCAACCATCCAGTGGAAAAAAAGTGGTATACATTAAGGGTTTATTCGGGACAGGAAACCAAGGTTAAAGCTCATCTGGAAAATGAAATAAAATTTAAAGAACTTGAAGAGCGTTTTGGCAGAATTATTGTCCCTTCAGAACCTGTTTTAGAAATGCGGGATGGAAAGAAACGTCTCAAAAATAAAGTTTTTTTCCCGGGATACATCCTGGTCGAGATGGTTCTGGATGTTCAGACCTCTCACCTGGTTCAGGAAACGCCAGGTGTAATCAGTTTTGTTGGTCCTAAAAATCACCCGACCGAAGTTCGGCCGGAAGAGGTTGAAGCGGTCTTACGGAAAATTGAGAAAAAGGATACCGAAGTTGAGCGGGTGGAAGTCCCCTTTAAAGTGGGTGATGCAATAAAGGTAAATGATGGGCCATTTGCGGATTTTACCGGAATTATTGAAGAAGTGAATGAGGAAAAAAAGAAGGTGAAAGTCTCAGTCAGTATTTTTGGCAGACCGACACCGGTTGAATTAGATTTTCTGCAAATCGAATTAGAGAAATAGAGGTAAGATAAATTATGGCAAAAAAAATAGCTGCTTACATTAAGCTTCAAATACCGGCGGGACAGGCAAATCCCTCGCCTCCTGTTGGCCCGGCCTTAGGTCAGCATGGCGTAAATATCATGGAATTTTGCAAAGCATTCAATGCAAAAACCCAGGAAAAAATGGGTTATATAATTCCGGTAGTCATAACTGTCTATGCAGACCGATCGTTTAGTTTTATTACCAAAACACCCCCGGCCTCAACATTGCTGCTAAAGGCGGCGGGTCTGGAAAAAGGATCCGGTGAACCCAATTTGAACAAGGTGGGAAAAGTTACCAAGAAACAGGTAGAAGAAATTGCAAAAACGAAAATGACAGACTTAAATGCAGCTAATGTCGAAGCGGCAATGCGAATAATTGAAGGCACGGCCAGAAGTATGGGTATTGAAGTTGAATAATTGTGATGAGGATTTCAATGAAAAAGAGAAGTAAAAGATATCAAAAATTAGCCGAGCTGATAGAGAAAAGAGAATATTCTCTGGATGAAGCGGTTGCGCTTTTGAAAAAAACAGCATTGGCAAAGTTTGATGAATCAGTTGAAGTCGCGGTACGTCTTGGTGTAGATCCGCGTCGGGCGGAACAGGCGATTCGCGGAACTGTTGCTTTACCCCATGGGCTGGGTAAATCCGTTCGTGTTTTGGTTATTGCTAAAGGGGATAAGGCAAAGGAGGCGGAATCTGCAAAGGCGGATTATGTGGGATACGAGGATTACATTGAGAAAATACAAAAAGAAAACTGGATCGATTTTGATGTCATCGTAGCAACTCCGGATGCTATGAAAGATTTAGGAAAATTAGGCAGGGTGCTCGGCCCGCGTGGGTTAATGCCCAATCCTAAAAGTGGAACGGTTACTCAAGATATCCTTCAGACGGTAAAAGAAATAAAAGCTGGTAAAATTGATTTCCGGGTAGATAAAACCGGGATTGTGCACAGCAGTGTTGGTAAAGCGTCCTTTGAAGCAGACAAGCTGAAAGCCAATATAAAATCATTGCTGCAGACAATTGTGAGAATGAAACCAGCTTCGGCCAAGGGAACCTACTTGCGTAGTGTATATGTGTCCAATACCATGGGACCGGGGATAAGGCTGGTAGCCAATGCACAGGAATATCAAGATTAAATTTTAAAGATTGAGGTATCAAGTTATGCCAACGCCACAAAAAGAACAGATTGTCCAGGAAATGGCTGATAAATTCGGTCGGGCAACCGGTATATACCTGGTTGATTTTACGGGAATGGATGTGAATTTGACGACAGAATTACGGCGAAATTTTCGCGAGGCCCAGGTTGAATATCGGGTAATCAAGAATACGCTGGCCAAGATTTCATTCAAGAATGCGGGTATTATTGGTATGGATGAGTTTTTAACCGGGGTAAATGGTTATGCGATTAGCTATGACGATCCCACATTGCCCGCAAAAGTACTGGAAAAAAATAAAGAGTATAAAGAAAAATTAAAGCTTAAAGCCGCTTTATTTGAAGGTAATATTGTCGGTTCGGACAAAGTTGAAAATCTTGCCAAATTGCCTTCTCGAACGGAATTAATTGGTAAGATCGCTATGATGCTGAATTCGCCAATGACCAAACTTGCGATGACCCTAAATGGCGCCATGGCAAGTGTGGTGAATGCATTAAAAGCTTTAGAAACGAAAAAAAATAATTAATCTTTAACAGCATTATTAATTGGAGGTATTGATAAAATGGCTGAAGTAACTCGCGCAGATGTACTTACTTACTTGGAAAAAGCAACTATGCTGGAAGTTTCTGAGTTAGTGAAAGAGATCGAAGAAAAATTTGGTGTCACGGCTGCTGCTCCGGTAGCGATGCCGGTTGGTGGTGTTGCACCCGGTGCAGGTGCGGAAGCTGCCGCCGAAGAAAAAACTGAATTTGATGTTGTATTAAAAGACATTGGTGCACAGAAGATTCAGGTTATCAAAGTGGTCCGTGCCATCACAAATCTGGGACTGAAAGAAGCCAAGGATCTGGTTGAATCTGCACCAAAAGCAGTAAAAGAAGGAGTAGCGAAAGCTGAAGCGGAAGATCTCAAAAAACAGCTTGAAGAAGTTGGTGCAACCGTTGAGATTAATTAATTAGCTTTCAACTTATGATGTAAACAAGAGGTGGTTTCTTTGAAAGAAACAAATTTAATCGATCGAGAATTTTTCTCAAAAATTCCGTCGTTGGTTGAATATCCGGATTTGTTGGATATTCAAAGACAATCCTTTCAGGAATTTTTGCAGGAATTTGTTATGCCTGATAAACGGGAAGAAAAAGGTTTGCAGGCAGTATTTCTTGCGACTTTCCCGATTGTTGATAGTCGGGAAAACTTTATTCTGGATTTTGTCGAGTATTATTTAGATAAACCCAAATATACTGTCCGGGAATGCCGGGAAAGAGGATTGACCTATGCTGTTCCTCTGAAGGCCAAGATGCGTCTTTCTATCAAAGACCTTACCGGCGAGACGGAGAACTATACCGAAACCATTGAACAGGATGTCTATTTGGGGAATCTTCCTTATATGACCGATAACGGCTCTTTCATCATCAATGGTGCGGAGCGGGTAATTGTAAATCAATTGCACCGGGCACCAGGTGTATTTTTTGATGAAAGTATTCATCCGAATGGTACTAAAATATTTTCAGCCCGGGTAATTCCCTTTCGGGGAAGCTGGGTGGAATTTATGACCGATGTCAGCGATTGTCTGCATGTCTATATTGACCGAAAGAAAAAGTTTTTCGTCAGCACTTTCCTGCGTGCACTTGGTTATGCTACAGATAAGAGCATGCTGGAACTGTTTGATCTCATCGACGAAGTGGACTTGAAAAAAACGGATACCATAAATCTGGTCGGCAGAAGAACAGTTGAAGATATTGTGAATGAGTCCACCGGTGAAGTACTTCTGGAATCCGGGGTGGTCTTGGATGAAGAGAGTGCAGAAGCATTAAAGGCAAGTGGCATCAAAAAATTGCGGCTGCAGAGCCCCAACGATCCCACCATGCCGAATATCATTCTTAATACTGTGGAAAAGGATGATGCCAAGGATGAAGAAACAGCCTTGCGCAGAATCTACACTCTGTTGCGTTCCGGTGAACCACCCGATCTTGAAACGGCCCGGGGACTTCTGGATAAAATGTTTTTCAATGCCAAGCGTTACGAACTGGGTAAGGTCGGTCGTTATCGTCTTAACAAAAAACTGGGTCTGAATGTAGATGTTGAAAACACAGTTCTGACCAGGGAAGATTTTGTTGAAATTATTAAGTATTTAATTGATTTACGGGATGGGAAACGAGCTACGGATGATATCGATCATCTGGGAAACCGCAGAATCCGAACGGTGGGGGAACAGCTCTCGTCCCAGATGAATCTGGGTCTAACCCGGATGGCACGAACAATCAAAGAAAGAATGAACCTGGGGGATTCGGAAACTATTACGCCGCAGGAATTGATTAATGCCCGTGCCATTACCTCGGTTATTAATACTTTCTTCGGGACTTCCCAGCTTTCTCAGTTTATGGATCAGACTAATCCTTTAGCAGAACTGACCCATAAAAGAAGAATGAGTGCACTTGGTCCCGGCGGTTTAACCCGGGAAAGAGCCGGTTTTGAGGTCCGGGATATTCACTATACCCATTACGGCAGACTCTGCCCCATTGAGACACCGGAAGGTCCTAATATTGGATTAATTTCATCACTCTGTGTTTTGGGTCAGGTAAATGAATTCGGATTTATTGAAACACCCTATCGCAAGGTGGAAAACGGCAAGGTTACTAATAAGATAGAATACCTGTCCGCAGATGATGAAGAGCGAACGGTTATTGCTCAGTTTAATGCACCGGTGGACGAAAAAAGTGGAAATTTTGAAAATGATTTAATTAAGGTTCGTAAACGGGGGGATTTTATTCTCGCCGGTCCCAAGGATGTTCAATACATCGATGTGGCTTCGAACCAGATTGTTTCCCCGGCAGCTTCTTTAATACCATTCCTGGAACATGATGATGCCAACCGTGCGTTGATGGGTTCCAATATGCAGCGCCAGGCAGTACCGGTCATAAAACCGGAAACGCCTATCGTTGGAACCGGTACCGAGAAAAAAGTCGCTATGGATTCCGGCGCGGTACTGGTGTCTACCGTAGACGGTGTGGTAGAAAAAGTGGATGCTGATAAAATAATTATCAACGTAGATCCCGGTTCGATCAATGATGCACGCCGGGTAATGACAGGCGAGTCACAACAAGTGGAGTATGAGCTATTAAAATTCGTGCGTACCAATCAGAATACATGCGTCAATCAGCGCCCGATTGTGAGCAAAGGCCAGCGAGTTAAAAAAGGTGATCCTTTGGCAGATGGTCACGCCACCGAAATGGGCGAACTGGCGTTGGGACGGAACATTCTGGTTGCATTTATGCCCTGGAATGGGTATAACTTCGAGGATGCCATTGTCATTTCCGAGCGTATTGCCCGGGACGATGTCTTTACCTCTATCCATATTGAAGAATTTGAAACCCAGGTGCGTGATACCAAACGGGGAGAAGAAGAATTAACCAGGGAAATTCCCAATGTAAGTGAAGAAGCTACCAAAAATCTGGATGAAAATGGCATTGTCCGGGTTGGAGCTGAAGTTTCTTCGGGAGATATTCTGGTCGGAAAAGTAACCCCCAAGGGTGAGACTGAACCTACGCCGGAAGAAAAATTACTCAAAGCGATCTTTGGGAGCAAAGCAGGTGATGTAAAAGACGCCAGTCTCAAACTTCCTTCCGGGATGGAAGGCATTGTGATTGATACTAAACTTTTCTCACGGAAGAAGAAGGATCCCAAAACCAAGAAGGAAGATAAAAAGAAAATTGATGAACTGGAGAAAAAGAGCGAAGACAGGATAAAACAAATCCAGCAAAGACTTTTCAGTTTTCTGGAACAGAATTACGGTGACAAGCCGACACTTGGGATCAAGACCAAGGCTGGCAAATATCTGGTAAAAGCGAAATCGAAATTAAAAGCAAAAGATTTCGAAAAAACCGATATTGATTTTATCGATTACATCGAGCCTTGGTTCTCAGATGCTGATCTGAATGAACAGGTACGACGCACATTTTCGGAATATAAAGGTTTGCTTCGGGAATTGGAAAATGATCTTCGTACCGAAAAATATAAAATCATGATCGGTGATGAATTGCCGCCCGGAATTGTTCAGTTAGCCAAAATTTATGTAGCCCAGAAACGGAAACTAAAGGTCGGGGATAAAATGGCCGGCCGCCATGGAAATAAGGGCGTTGTTGCCAAAATTGTTCCCATGGAGGATATGCCATTTATGCCCGATGGAACACCGGTGGATATCGTTCTGAATCCGCTTGGCGTGCCGTCCCGGATGAACCTGGGACAGGTTTTTGAAACTACTCTTGGCTGGGCAGGCAAAATACTCAATAAATTCTATGCTACACCTGTGTTCGATGGTGCAACTTTCGAAGAAGTTGCTGCTGAAATGACCAAAGCCGGACTCCCGGAAAATGGCAAAATGAGGCTGTTTGACGGGCAAACCGGTGAACCCTTCGACCAGGAAGTGAGCATAGGTTTCATCTATATGATGAAGTTATCCCACATGGTGGACGACAAAATACACGCCCGTTCCATTGGGCCGTACTCCTTAATTACCCAGCAGCCATTGGGAGGAAAAGCCCAGTTTGGCGGACAGCGATTTGGTGAGATGGAAGTATGGGCGCTGGAAGCTTATGGAGCTGCCCATACACTTCAGGAAGTGCTCACTTACAAGAGTGATGATGTCCAGGGCAGAACAAAAGTGTATGAGGCCATCGTGAAAGGTGATAATCTGTCGGAACCTGGCCGGCCGGAATCATTTAATGTTCTGGTAAAAGAATTACAAGGTCTTGGATTAGACATAAAAGTTGAATAAAAATTCCCGGAATGGGACGCTTTTTATTCTTAAAAAGAGGGACAATCATTCATGAATAGATTAGATGTGAAAGATCGATTAGGTGTCGATACTTCTTCTAAAAGAGGGCAAATCTCTAAGATTTCCATTGGTCTGGCTTCACCCAATTCAATTCTGGAGAAAAGTTATGGTGAAGTAACCAAGCCCGAGACAATAAACTACCGCTCATTTAAACCGGAAAAAGACGGGTTATTCTGCGAGAAAATTTTTGGTCCGGTGAAGGATTGGGAGTGTCATTGCGGTAAGTACAAACGCATCCGGTACAAGGGAATTATCTGCGACCGGTGTGGTGTGGAAGTTACTACCAAGGCGGTGAGACGGGAACGAATGGGCCATATCAGCCTTGCCGTCCCGATTGTCCATATCTGGTACTTCAGATCTACGCCTACAAAGATTGGATACCTGCTGAATATCTCCCCCAAATATCTGGAGAAGATTATCTACTATGAAGCCTACGTGGTTATTCAGCAAGGTAAGACAAGTTTTGAAAAAGGCGATATTCTTACTGAAGAAGAATATATGAATATAATGGAAGGGCTCTCTCCGGAAGAGCGGAATTTGCCGGATGACAATCCGGACAAATTTATTGCCGGTATGGGTGGAGAAGCTATCCGCGAGATGCTCCGGAATCTGGAAGTAGATGATCTGTCGGAAGAGCTCCGGAATGTCTTGAAAACTGAAAAATCCAAACAAAAGAAGCAGGAAGCATTAAAGCGCCTCAAGGTAATTGAGGCTTTCCGGACAAGAGAGAATGGCGAACTGAAAAACCGTCCGGAGTGGATGGTGATGGATGTAATACCGGTAATACCTCCCGAACTTCGACCTCTGGTACCGTTGGAAGGCGGGCGTTTTGCCACCAGTGATTTGAACGATCTTTACCGCCGGGTAATCATCCGGAATAACCGGCTGAAAAAATTAATCGATATTAAAGCACCTGAAGTCATCTTGAGAAATGAAAAAAGAATGCTTCAGGAATCTGTCGATGCTTTATTCGACAATACCAAAAGAACCACTGCGGTGAGAAGTGATGGCAACCGGCCGTTAAAGTCTCTTTCTGATATGCTTCGCGGTAAGCAGGGCCGATTCCGGTTAAACCTGCTTGGTAAACGGGTGGATTACTCGGGACGTTCGGTAATCGTTGTGGGTCCGAAGTTAAAACTTTATGAGTGCGGACTGCCCAAGGAAATGGCAGTGGAATTATTCAAACCGTTTATTATTAAAAAGCTTCAGGAACGAAAGATTGTCAAGACGGTAAAGAGTGCCAAGCGTATTGTGGATAAGCGGGATGCAGTAATTTTTGAAGTTTTGGAAGAAATTGTTGGTGAACATCCGGTATTGTTAAACCGTGCCCCAACCCTGCACAGACTTGGTATCCAGGCTTTCCAGCCGGTTCTGATTGAGGGGAAAGCCATTGAGATCCATCCGCTGGTCTGCGCTGCCTTTAATGCGGACTTCGACGGCGACCAGATGGCGGTTCATATTCCGCTTTCTTATGAAGCACAGATGGAAGCACGCCTGTTGATGCTTTCTTCCCATAACATACTCTCTCCGGCAAACGGCAGACCGCTTACCATTCCATCACAGGATATGGTATTGGGTTGCTATTACATTACCAAGGATAAGTCCAATGCTCTGGGAGAAGGTAAAATATTTGGATCGAACCAGGAAGTAGTGATTGCCTATAACGATAAAAAAGTTGATTTACATGCAAAAATAAAAGTCCGGATCGATGGTGAAATCATCGAAACAACTACCGGTAGAGTACTCTTTAATGAAATAGTACCCAACGAAATGGGTTTCATCAATCAAACGATGACCAAGAAAATCCTGGAAATTCTCATCTCCGGCGTGATGAAAAGGGTAGGGAATGTTGGTGCGGTCAAATTTCTTGATAACCTGAAAGAAATCGGATTCCGATATTCCACTTTAGCCGGATCCAGTATCGGTCTGGATGATGTGATTATTCCTGAAAATAAGGAAGGAGTAGTCCAACGCGCTTATGATGAAGTTCGACAGCTGGAAAACCAGTATCAAATGGGTATTATTACGGATGGCGAACGCTATAACAAGGTGATTGACATTTGGACCCGGGTGACCGAACAGGTCTCCGGAGACTTATTCCGGCTTTTAAAAGATCATAAAGAAGGATTTAACTCCCTGTACATGATGTCCGATTCAGGTGCCAGAGGCAGTAAAGAGCAAATCAGGCAGCTGGCGGGTATGCGTGGTCTCATGGCCAAACCGCAGAAAACTCTTACCGGACAGACCGGTGAGATTATTGAAAACCCAATTACCGCAAATTTCTTTGAGGGTCTGACGGTTCAGGAATACTTTATTTCCACTCATGGCGCCCGTAAAGGTCTGGCTGATACTGCTTTGAAGACAGCCGATGCCGGATATCTGACTCGCCGGTTGGTAGATGTCGCCCAGGACGTGATGATCACCGAATACGATTGCGGAACCATTCTCGGCATCGAAACTTACCCGATTAAAGAAGGTGAACGGGTTATCGAATCTCTGGCAGATCGTGTACTAGGCCGTGTTTCGGTGGATGATGTTTATGATCCGTTGACCGGGGAACTGGTGGTTCAGGCCGGTGAGCTGATTGATGAAGAAAAAGCGTCCATTGTTGATGAATCGGCGATAGAATCGGTTAAGATCAGATCCGTGCTGACCTGCGAAGCCGAGCGCGGCGTCTGCAGTTTGTGTTACGGAAGAAATCTGGCTACCGGCCGTCTGGTAGATATTGGAGAAGCGGTGGGTATTATGGCTGCACAGAGTATCGGCGAACCGGGTACCCAGCTCACTTTAAGAACCTTCCACATCGGTGGTATTGCCGGAAGAATTGCAGCACAATCCCAGGTAATGGCCCGTTTCGAGGGTAAGATCAAATATGAAAACCTTCGTCTGCTGGATGCGGAAGAAGAAGATGAAGACGGGAATATTACCAAAAAGAAAATTTCTATCGGTCAGCACGGTACAATCCATATTGTTGACGATCAGGGACGATCTCTGGTAAAATATACGGTTCAGGCCGGTGCTACTGTTCTGGTTGATGATGGTAAAACGGTGAAGAAGGGCGAACTATTATTCCAGTGGGATCCCTATTCAACGGTAATTCTGGCTGAAACTGCAGGCGTCATTAAGTTTTCAGATATTGTTGAAAATGTGACCGCCCGGGAAGAACTGGATGAACAGACTTTGCAGAAACAGCGGGTTATCATTGAATCCAGAAATAAGAATTTGAGTCCCCACATTAAAGTATTGGATAAGGACGGAAATGAACTGGCAACCCACATTCTGCCGGTCAAAGCACAGATCAGGGTTCAGGATAAACAGAAAATAAAAGCCGGTACCATAATCGCCAGAATTCCGCGGGAAATTGGAAAAACCCGTGACATCACCGGTGGTTTGCCCCGTGTTGCCGAGCTCTTCGAAGCACGCAAGCCAAAGGAGCAAGCTGAAGTTAGCGAAATCGACGGCGTTGTCCGCTTCGGAACCATCAAGCGTGGTGTTCGCGAAATTATCGTGGAAGGAACTCTGGAAAAGAAAAAATACTCGGTTCCTTATAGCAAGCATGTGCTGGTACATAATGGTGATTATGTAAAAGCCGGCGAAATGCTTACTGAAGGCTCAATAGCTCCACAGGATATTCTGCAGATTCTGGGACCAAATAAAGTCCAGGAATACCTGGTGAATGAAATCCAGGAAGTCTATCGTCTGCAGGGTGTGAGTATCGATGATAAACATATCGAAGTTATTGCTCGTCAGATGATGCAGCGTGTTCGGGTGATCGATCCGGGTGACACTCGTTTTCTGGAAGGTGACACCATCAATAAGTTCATCTTCAAAGAAGAAAATGAGAAGATCCGAAACAAGGTGGTGATTACTGAACCCGGCGACTCACGTTTCCGAAAACGGCAGCTGGTTGACCGGATGAAGTTTGAATACACCAATCGACAGCTGCAAAAAAGTGAGAAAAATGAAGCTGAAGCACGTTCTGCCGAACCTGCAACCTCGGAACCGATCTTACTGGGAATCACTCAGGCAGCACTCACCACAGACAGTTTCATCAGTGCCGCCTCTTTCCAGGAAACCACTCGGGTATTAACCGAAGCTGCGGTTGCCGGTAAAGTGGATAGTCTTTTCGGATTAAAGGAAAATGTAATTGTTGGAAATTTGATTCCGGTTGGTACCGGAATGAAAAAGTTCGAACAGTTAAATGTTGAAATGCATACTGAGGCCGGCGAAGAAGAGGAAATTTCGGAAACGGTTCCGGCAGAGTAAAAATGTCAGGATATATTTAAAAAATAATTTGAAAAAATAAGGACGTATAATTAAATTTTAAGTCTGTCACTTTTTGAACAAAAGGTTTAGGAGGCTGAATTGCCAACAATTAATCAACTTATTCGGTACGGTCGGAAACAGGTAGAAAAAAAGAATAAAGCCCCGGCATTGGGCGGCTCTCCACAAAAGCGTGGAGTTTGTACCAGGGTGTATACAACCACGCCCAAAAAACCGAATTCAGCCTTAAGAAAAGTGGCGCGTGTCCGACTTACCAATGGCATTGAAGTAACGGCTTATATTCCGGGTGAAGGACATAATCTTCAGGAGCATTCCATTGTGTTGATCAGAGGTGGCCGTGTAAAGGATTTACCGGGTGTACGCTATCATATCATTCGCGGTACCCTGGATACCGGTGGAGTGAACGACCGTATGCAGAGCCGTTCGAAGTACGGTACAAAAAGGCCAAAGAAATAAGGAATTGAGGATCTTATGAGGCGAAGAAGAGCACCAGAAAGAAAAGTACTGCCAGACCCCAAATATAAAAGTGAATTGGTCAGCAAATTTATTAACGGTTTGATGTTAAAAGGTGAAAAAAGTCAGGCAGAAAAAATTTTCTATACTGCAATGGACATTATTGAGGAGAAGTTAAAAAAAGATCCATTGGAAGTTTTTAAGACCGCAATGGACAATGTTGCCCCGATTCTGGAAGTGCGCTCCCGGCGTGTGGGTGGTGCTACCTATCAGGTACCGGTAGAGGTTCGTGATAAACGTAGAAAGTCCCTGGCAATACGGTGGCTGGTCTCCTTTTCCAAACAGCGATCCGAAAGGACGATGGCAGATCGATTGGCGAATGAATTCATGGCAGCCTTCAAAAACGAAGGATCAGCCGTTAAAAAGAAAGAAGATACCCATCGAATGGCGGAAGCAAATAAAGCATTTGCTCATTTCAGATGGTAATAAATATTTTTTGTGAAGAGGTTTTATAATACATGGTAAAGCGGAGCCCATTAGAAAAAATCAGAAATATCGGCATTATGGCCCATATTGATGCTGGTAAAACTACCACGACGGAACGAATTCTGTTTTATACAGGTCGTCTGCATCGGATGGGTGAGGTACATGAAGGATCCGCTACCATGGACTGGATGGAACAGGAAAAGGAACGCGGTATCACCATTACTTCCGCAGCAACCACCTGTTTCTGGCGAAATGATTTTCGGATCAACATCATCGATACTCCTGGTCATGTAGACTTTACTGCGGAAGTAGAACGTTCCTTGCGGGTGCTGGATGGAGCTGTGGCTCTTTTCTGTGCTGTTGGCGGTGTGGAACCACAATCGGAAACAGTCTGGCGACAGGCTGATAAATACCGGGTTCCCCGTATCGCCTTCGTCAATAAGATGGATCGAATTGGGGCAGATTTCTACAATGTGCTGGAAATGATTAAGATTCGTTTGGGGGCAAAGCCAATTGCCATGCAGATTCCGTTGGGAGAAGGGGATTTATTTACCGGACTGGTCGATCTGGTTAAAATGAAAGCAGTGATTTACGATGAGACAAGTCTGGGTTCCACCTGGGTTGAACAGGAAATCCCCAGAGATCTGCAGGCAAGAGTTAATGAATACCGGACCCATTTAATGGAAATCGCCTCGGAATATGATGATCATCTGATGGAAAAATATCTGGAGGGTGGGGAAATTGAAGATTGGGAGATTAAAAGAGCCATCCGAATTGGGACATTGAAAAACGAAATTATACCAGTACTGTTGGGTTCAGCTTTTAAAAATAAAGGCGTTCAGCGTCTTTTGGATGCTGTGGTAGATTACCTCCCCTCACCGATGGATGTTCCCCCGGTTAAGGGAATTGATCCGCGGTCCGAGAAAGAAGCCGAGCGCAAACCCAGTGATGATGACCCATTCACTGCCCTCGCATTCAAAATTACCACTGATCCTTATGTTGGGAAACTGACTTATTTCAGAGTTTATTCCGGTGTCATCAAAGCAGGATCCTATCTTCTGAATGCCAATAATGGCAAGAAAGAGAGATTAGGCCGGATTTTGCAGATGCATGCGAACCGGCGTGAAGATATCAGTGAGGTAGCCACGGGAGATATTGCCGCTGCAGTGGGATTTAAATTTACCCGTACCGGCGATACGCTCTCAGCTCCGGATAAACCGATTATCCTGGAATCCATGCATTTTCCCGAACCGGTTATATCGGTTTCGATTGAGCCAAAGTCAAAGGCCGACCAGGATAAACTTGGCGAATCCCTGACAAAATTGAGCGAAGAAGACCCGACCTTTAAAGTTACTACCGATGAGGAAACCGGGCAAACGCTAATATCAGGAATGGGTGAACTTCATCTGGAAATTATTATCGACCGGTTATTGCGAGAGTTCAAAGTAGGTGCAAGAGTTGGTCGGCCACAGGTGGCGTATAAAGAGACGATCACTGTACCGGTATCGGTTGAGGGAAAGTTTATCCGGCAATCCGGTGGCCGTGGGCAGTATGGACATGTAGCGATCGAGGTGGAACCGAATCAAAAAGGTGCCGGCTTTGAATTTGAGAGTAAAATTGTGGGTGGAGTTGTACCCAAAGATTATGTTCCCGCCATTAAAGCCGGAATTGAAGACGCCTTAAAGAATGGTGTTCTCGCCGGTTATCCGGTGGTGGATGTAAAGGTCCGATTGGTCGATGGCTCCTACCATGAGGTAGATAGCAGCGAAATGGCATTTCGAATCGCCGGTTCTATTGCGGTCAAGAATGCCATGCAAAAAGGTAAAGCCATCTTACTGGAACCCATCATGGATGTAGAAGTGATTGTGCCGGAAGAGTATATGGGAGACGTTATCGGTGATTTAAATTCCCGCCGTGGTAAAGTTTCCGGAATCCTTCCACGGAAGGATGCCCAGGTTATTGAATCGCAGGTCCCGCTCAGTGAGATGTTCGGTTATGCGACTTCTTTAAGATCATTAACCCAGGGACGTGCAATTTATACCATGCAGTTTGATCACTATGATGTTATTCCGCAAAACATTGCGGATGAGATTGTTGAAAACGTTGTTGGTGTACACCATAAATAAGAGGGCTTTAGAGTGGCAGGACAGAGTATTCGAATAAAGTTAAAAGCATATGATTATCACCTGATCGACAAGTCGGCTGAAAAAATTATTACCACAGCCAAAGCTACGGGCGCGTTGATTTCCGGACCGGTTCCTTTACCGACAAACAGAAGCGTATTCACCGTATTAAGATCGCCCCATGTGGATAAAAAGTCGCGGGAACAGTTTGAACACCGGGTTCATAAACGTCTGATAGACATTCATAATGCAACAAACAAAACCATTGACCAGCTAATGAAACTTGAATTGCCGGCTGGTGTGGACATTGAAATCAAGACCTGATGGATAAAGAAATTTTTTGGAGAAGAAAATGAGTGGTTTGCTGGGAAAAAAGATTGGTATGACCAGAATATTTGATAACGAAGGCAACGTTATTCCGGTAACGATTGTTGAAGCGGGCCCTTGCTATGTTACCCAGATTAAAACAAAGGAAACAGACGGATACGATGCAGTCCAGCTGGGTTACGGAATAAAAAAAGAAAAAAATGTCTCCAAACCTTTAATTGGTCATCTTAAAAAAGCAAATGTAAAACCGACGCAGAAGTTAAAAGAGTTTGAACCTTTTCAGGATCGGGAATTGAAAATTGGAGATGAAATAAAAGCGGATGTTTTTAAGCCAGGTGATGTCATTAAAGTAACCGGTCTCAGCAAAGGGAAAGGTTTTACCGGCGTGGTTAAGCGGCATCATTTTAGCGGTGGACCGGTTAGCCATGGTCAGTCAGACAGACTACGGGCGCCCGGATCGCTGGGTCAGAGTTCTGATCCTTCCCGGGTATATAAAGGCTTGAGAATGGCCGGCCGGGTCGGAAATAAGCAGGTTTCTGTGAAAAACCTGACTGTGGTTGTGGTTGATGTGGAAAAAAATCTATTGTTTATCGAGGGAGCTGTTCCCGGTGCCCGAAATAGTTTTGTGGAAATTTACAGTGCATAATCTGGAAAAGACAGGTACATCAATATGGAACTAAATGTTTATAAAATCGACGGTACAAAAACGAATCAGAAGGTGAAATTGAATCCTGAAGTATTTGGGATCGAACCCAATGATCATGTGGTTTATCTGGCAATAAAAACCTATTTGGCCAATCAGCGTCAGGGAACACACCAGGTAAAAAACAGGTCAGCTGTATCCGGTGGCGGTGCAAAACCATTTCGCCAGAAGGGAACCGGACGTGCCCGACAGGGAACAATCCGGGCGCCGCACATGGTTGGTGGGGGCAGAGCACATGGTCCCCTTCCCCGGGATTACACCCAGAAGCTTCCCAAAAAGGTTCAAAAGCTGGCCAGGAAATCTGTTTTATCCGCAAAAGCTCAGGCGGAGAAAGTCATGATTCTGGAAGATTTCTCGTTTGAAGCGCCTAAGACAAAACGGGTGATGGAAATTTTAAATAATCTGAAGCTGGATACCACCAAGGTAGTTTTTGTAACCACAAATCTGGAAAATAACCTGGTAATGTCAGCCAGAAATATTCCGTATACCAATGTTCAGCGTGCTCCTGAATTTTCCGTTTATGACATCCTGAATGCGGATTATGTTCTTTTCCAAAAAGGTGCTGTTCAAGTTGTAAATGAGGTATTAGCAAAATGAAAGATCCCAGACAAATTATTATTCAACCGGTATTAACCGAAAAGGCTTTGCGATTGAAAGACGGATTGAATCAGTACATTTTTAAAGTAGCGGATAGCGCGAATAAAATTGAAATTAAAACCTCAATTGAGAAAAGATTTTCGGTTAAAGTAAAAAGCATCCGGACGGAGAATGTAAAACCGAAACCAAGACAGCGCTTCACCAAGGGTGGAAGGGTTCAGGGTTTTACTTCTCATTGGAAAAAAGCCTTCGTTACTTTAAAGGAAGGCGATAAACTGGACTTTCTGGAAAATCTATAAAAGAGTTTTGGAGATAGAAAATGGCTCTTAAAAAGTATAAACCAACAACACCTGGATTACGATACCGGATAGATGTGGCACTGGATGAAGTAACCAACAAGAGACCGGAAAAATCATTGATTGAGTCCAAAGTTCGCTCCGGTGGCCGGAATAATAAAGGTCGCATTACTGCCTGGCAGCGAGGCGGCGCTCATAAGAGATATTATCGAATTGTAGACTTCAAGCGGAAAAAACATGATATCCCCGCCACGGTCAGAGCGATTGAGTACGATCCGAACAGAACTGCAAACATTGCCTTGCTTTTTTATGTAGATGGAGAGAAAAAGTATATTCTGGCGCCAAACGGTTTAAAAATTGGCGACAAGGTAGTTTCTGGAGAGAATGCGGATATTAAAGTAGGAAATGCCTTACCCTTGGGTAAAATTCCTCCGGGTATGGATGTGCATAATATTGAGATCGTTCCCGGAAAAGGTGGTCAGGTCGCGCGAACAGCCGGATCAAATGCCCAAATTATGGCGAAAGAGGGAGATTTTGCGTTAATAAAAATGCCTTCAGGTGAAATAAGAAAGTTCCGGCTGGATTGCTATGCTACCATTGGTCAGGTGGGCAATGCAGAACGGAGCAATATCTCGCTGGGCAAAGCCGGAAGGACACGCTGGTTGGGCCGTCGCCCCAGTGTTCGTGGTGTGGCCATGAACCCGATTGATCACCCTATGGGTGGTGGCGAGGGTAAATCCTCCGGTGGTCGGCATCCCTGTTCCCCGTGGGGGCAATTATCCAAGGGATTAAAGACCAGGAAAAAAAGTAAAAAATCAAATGATGTGATTGTAAAAAGAAGAAAATAACAGGAGTTTAGAATGGCAAGGTCCCTGAAGAAAGGTCCTTATATTGATCAGAAGCTTTTGAAGAAAATTGAAAATCTGAATACCAGCGGGCAGAAAAAGGTGGTAAAGACCTGGGCCCGGCGAAGCACCATTCCGCCGGAATTCGTTGGCCACACCATTGCCGTTCATAACGGACTTAAGTTTATACCCGTTTATATCACCGAAAATATGGTTGGTCATAAATTAGGTGAGTTTTCTTTAACCCGGACTTACCGTGGTCATGCCGGCAAGTCGGAACGTACAACGCGGATTAAATAGGAATAACCATCGAGGTTTATCATGGAAGCACAAGTTCGATCTAATTATTTAAGAACTTCTCCGCTGAAAATGCGGCGGGTTTTAGGTCAGATAAAGGGTAAGAATGTGGAGGATGCCCTTAATTATTTACATTTTTCACCAAAGCGCAGTGCGGAGTTTATCGAAAAAGCATTACGGAGTGCAGTTTCAAATTTCTATGAAGCATACGAAGGCAAAAAGATTTCCACCCGGGATCTGTATATAAAACATGTCAGTGTGGATGGTGGACCGGTATTGCGCCGGTTTCGACCCATGTCTATGGGCCGGGCTGGAAGAATTCGCCGAAGAACAAGCCATTTAAAAATTGTAATTGAAGATAGAGAAAAATAGATAATTTGGAGGACAAAATTTGGGTCAGAAGACTAATCCAATCGGTTTTCGTCTAAGCGTTACACGAAACTGGGAATCGCAATGGTTTAATGAGAAGAAATTCGGTGAAACCTTAAATGAGGATTTACTGATTAGAAGGTATATTCATAAACGGATTCCCGATGGTGCAATTTCAAAAGTCCGGATTGAACGCACTCCCAAAAAGGTCCTTCTTGAACTGAATACGGCACGGCCTGGAGTTGTTATCGGAAAAAAGGGGGCAGAGGTAGATAAATTAAAGGAAGAATTGAAGAAACTGATCGATAAGGATGTTCAGATCAATATTAAAGAAATAAAACATCCGGAATTGGATTCCTTTCTGATTGCCCAGAACATTGCCCGGCAGTTAGAAGGAAAGGTTTCTTTCCGGAGGGCAATGAAAAGGGCAATTACTTCCGCCATGCGTTTAGGAGCCGAAGGAATAAAGCTAACCTGCTCCGGTCGGCTGGGCGGTGCGGAAATGGCTCGTACTGAGTCTTATAAGGAAGGCAGAATACCGCTGCATACATTGCGGTCCGAAATCGATTATGCTACAACCACGGCAATTACCACCTACGGCTGCATTGGCGTTAAGGTATGGCTTTGCCATGGAAATGTACTGGAACGGTAATTTTTGGAATAAGGAGATAGATTTATGTTAATGCCGAAAAGGGTGAAATACCGGAAACAGCAACGCGGAAAAATGCGGGGCAAGGCTCAAACCGGCAATACCATATCTTTCGGGCAATATGGCCTTAAAGCGCTTGAAGCTCATTGGATTACCAGCCGGCAGATAGAGGCAGCCCGTATTGCAATGACCCGTTATATCAAGCGTGGCGGAAAAGTGTGGATCCGAATTTTTCCGGATAAACCCGTAACCAAGAAGCCGGCCGAAACCAGAATGGGAAAAGGTAAGGGAGCACCGGAATACTGGGTAGCTGTGGTAAAACCCGGCAGAGTAATGTTCGAAATTGAAGGTGTTTCTGAAGCCATCGCCAAGGAAGCCATGCGGTTGGCATCTCATAAACTACCAATAAAAACCAAGTTTGTTGCACGTCAACAGGTTGGGGGATAATAAGAAATGAAACCACAGGAAATAAGAGAACTTCCGGCTGAAGAAGCAAAAGCCAGGCTTGATGATTTACTGGATGAGCTGGCGAACTTAAATATTCAGAAATCGACGCATCAGTTGGCTAATCCCAGCCGTATCCGACTTGTAAAAAAGGATATTGCCCGAATTAAGGGCATCCTGAATGAGTATGAGCTTGGGATTTCTGCACCAAAGACAACTAAAAAAGAATAGAAGGCACGAGGTATGGAAAGAGGTGTTCGAAAAACACGGATCGGGGTAGTGGTAAGCAATAAAATGGATAAGACTGCAGTGGTAGCGGTTGAGCGGAGAATTCAGCATCCGGTCTATAAAAAATTTATTAAACGGACAACAAAATTTAAAGCACATGACGCGAAAAACGAATGCCAGATTGGCGACACGGTCAAAATTATGGAAACCCGTCCGCTAAGTAAAACCAAGCGCTGGCGCGTCATGGAAATTGTAGAGAAAGTTAAATAACATTAACCTGCTGAGGTTCAGAAATGATACAGGAATATTCCCGACTAAATGTGGCTGATAATTCTGGGGCAAAAAAAGTGATGTGTATCCGTGTTTTAGGCGGATCCGGGAGACGTTATGCTTCAGTTGGTGATGTGATTGTGGTAAGTGTGAAAAGCGCAATTCCCAATGCACCGGTAAAAAAAGGTGAAAAATCCCGAGCAGTAGTTGTCAGGACAAAGAAGGAAATTAGACGGGCAGATGGCAGTTATATCCGGTTTGATGAAAATGCTGCGGTTTTATTAAATGACCAGGGTGAACCGCGTGGAACCAGAATTTTTGGGCCGGTTGCCCGGGAACTGCGGGAAAAGGACTTTATGAAAATAGTGTCGTTAGCACCTGAAGTACTTTAAAAATGGATTAATAAGATGAGAAAGATTGTAAAATCAGATACCGTTGTCGTATTAAGTGGAAATGATCGGGGCAAGACCGGGAAAGTCCTCAAAGTGTTTCCCGATAAAGACCAGGTAGTTGTTGAGGGTGTGAATATGATTAAAAAGCACTCGCGGCCCACCCAGCAACTTCCGCAAGGCGGGATTATTGAAAAAGAGGGCCCGATAAATGTTTCGAATCTAAAGGTTGTTTGTCCCAAATGCAATCGTCCGACACGGATTGGTGTCCGGATACTGGAGGATAAATCTAAGGTACGGTATTGCAAACATCCGGATTGTGGTGAAATTATTTAATAAGTAAAGGTTTTCGGAATGGAAAAGTATATTCCCAGATTACAGGAAAGATTTGATAAGGAAATTATTCCGGCATTGATGAAACGTTTTAAATTCAAAAATGTGAATCAGGTGCCGAGACTGGAAAAAATTAATCTGAATATTGGTGTTGGCGAAAGTATCCAGGATCCCAAGGCATTGGAACATGCCATGACCGATCTCAGTATTATCTCGGGTCAGAAACCGGGATTCAGTACAGCTAAGAAATCGATCTCCAATTTTAAATTACGCCAGGGAATGAAAATCGGAACCACAGTTACCCTGCGGGGACAGCGAATGTATGAATTTTTGGATCGGTTTATAAATCTGACTGTACCCAGAATCCGTGACTTTCGCGGGTTGTCTGATAAATCATTTGATGGTCGTGGCAATTACTCGGTCGGTATCCAGGAGCAGATTATTTTTCCGGAAATTAATGTGGATAAGATTGACAAGATTCGCGGTATGAACATCACTTTTGTCACCAGTGCCAAAGATGATGAAGAAGCATATGAGTTATTAAAAGCATTTGGAATGCCCTTTCGGCAATAAGAAGGAGATCCGGCTTGGCAAAGAAATCATTAGTTGCAAAATCGAAGAAAAAACAAAAGTTTCAGGTAAGGGAATACAATCGGTGTAAACGTTGTGGCAGACCCAGAGGGTATTACCGGAAGTTTGATTTGTGTCGTATATGTTTACGCGATTTAGCAAACAAGGGAGAGATCCCCGGCGTTTATAAAGCAAGTTGGTAAGCTATTTAGGAGAGAATATTTATGTCAATGACAGATCCTATCGCAGATTATCTGACCCGCATTCGAAATGCCATTCAGGCAGGGCACCGGCGTGTGGATATTCCGGCATCGAATACGAAAAAAGCGATGACCCAGATATTATACGATCAGAAATTCATTCGGAATTATATCATTATTGATGATGGCAAACAGGGGATCCTTAGAGTATTTCTGCGATTTGATACTGATGGCAAATCAGTCATTAGTGAATTAAAACGGGTGAGTACTCCCGGTCGGCGTCATTATGTGGATGTTGACCATCTCCCCCGGGTGAAAAATAACATGGGAATTGCCATGATCAGCACTTCACGCGGTATTATGACCGAACGTCAGGCAAAACGGGAAAATATCGGCGGTGAAGTTCTCTGTTATGTGTGGTAATTAATTGTAAAGGAGCTTGAAAGTGTCTCGAATCGGAAAATTACCTGTTGCTATTCCGGAGAAAGTGGAAATAAAAATAGAAAATGGCCTGGCTTGGATTAAAGGTCCCAAAGGAGAATTGACCACTGTCATTAGTCCGGAAATGGAAATAAAAAGAGAAGAGAATAATTTGGTGATAAACAGGCCCAGCGATTCCATTAAACATCGTTCGTTGCATGGACTGACCCGGACTTTGATTCAAAATATGGTCGATGGAGTGACCACCGGTTTTACCAAATCTCTGGAAATTGTTGGTGTGGGATTTAAGGCCGAAAAAAGGGGTAGCGGTGTTGTTTTAATTATTGGTTATTCGCACCCGATATACTTTATTCCCCCGAAGGGTATTACCATTAATACACCGGTGCCAACAAAAATTGAGGTCACCGGAATCGATAAGGTGCTGGTTGGTCAGGTCGCAGCCAAATTAAGATCATTCCGTCCACCGGAACCTTACAAAGGTAAAGGTATTCGGTACGAGGGTGAACAAGTGAGACGAAAAGCTGGTAAGACAGCTGGTTAATAGAAAAGTTTAAGGCTGGAGATTGAGCTGAAATGAGAAAGAACAAGAAAAAAAGAGTTCTGGGAAACAGTGAGAGACCGCGATTAGTGGTCTTCCGGAGCCTTCGTTACATTTATGGCCAAATTGTGGACGATTCAACTGAAAAGACCCTGCTTGGGGCATCGAGTCTCACTAAAGAGATCAATGCCAAGGTGAAGAAGGCAAAGAATAAAACGGAAGCGAGCAAGATTGTCGGTCAGCTGATTGCGGAAAAAGCAAAACAGAAAAAAATAACTCGCGTGGTGTTCGATCGGAACGGATATGCCTATCATGGCCGGGTGAAAGCTCTGGCCGAAGGTGCCCGCGAGGGTGGATTGGAATTTTAATATAAAATATGAAGAGGAGTTCTTGTGGCTGAAAAAGTAAATCCCCATGAATTAGATCTGAAAGAAAAGGTGGTTTACATTAACCGTGTTGCCAAAGTAGTGAAAGGTGGTCGGCGATTCAGTTTTAGCGCTATTGTTGTAGTCGGTGACGGAAGCGGACATGTGGGCGTTGGGCTGGGTAAGGCAAATGAAGTTGTAAATGCGATCACCAAAGCCACGGAAAAAGCGAAAAAAGAGATTGTGCGCATTAGCCTGGCTGGAAATACTATTCCTTATGTTGTCTATGGAAAGTATGGTGCGGGAAAGGTAGTCCTGAAACCGGCAAGTCCGGGTACCGGAGTTATTGCCGGCGGACCGGTGCGGGCAATTTGTGAAGCTGTGGGTATCAGGGATATTTTAACCAAAGTTCTTGGCTCCCCTAATCCGCATAATATTGTTAAAGCAACAATGTCCGCTCTGGAATCTTTGGAAGATCCCGGAACAATTGCCCGTAAAAGAGGATTGGATTTAGCTGAGCTTTTCCGAGGATAGTGGATTAAAACGAGAGATAATGCAATGGCAAGTAAGAGTGAAAATAAAATTAGAGTCACACAAACCAGAAGTATAATTGGTCAAAAACCGGCACATAGGAAAACCATAGAGGCACTTGGTTTAAAGAAAATTGGCCATACCCGGGAATTTCAGGATACGCCTCAAATCCGCGGTATGATCAATGCAGTAAGACATATGGTTTCCTGGGAAGAGGTAAAGTAAAACTGTTGAGGGAAATTTTATGGATTTAGGAAAACTTAAAAAGGCGCAGGGCTCAACCCATAAAACAAAACGAATTGGACGCGGACCGGGCTCCGGACGTGGCGTTACCGCAGGACGTGGAGAAAAAGGTCAGCATTCGCGTTCCGGCTCGAAAAAAAGAGCCTGGTTCGAAGGTGGTCAAATGCCCATACAAAGACGTCTTCCCAAATTTGGATTTTACAGTTATAATAGAAAATCATTTCAGATTGTTAATCTGAGAGATCTTGAGAGAATTGAAAAAACAGATAAAATTACTCCGGAAGTGTTAAAATCCGCCGGTCTGGTTAAACATGCCGATAAACCGATCAAAATTTTAGGGGAAGGCGGTATCGAGAAGAAATTAAACATCCAGGTCCATGCGGTTAGCAAATCTGCCAAAGCTGGCATTGAAAAGGTAGGAGGCAAGATAACGCTGTTATGATTGAGACTTTTCGGAACATATTTAAAATTCACGACCTGAGGCAGAGAATTCTATTCACGGTAATGATACTGGCTTTGGAGCGCATCGGGACCCACATCGTTACCCCGGGAATAGATACCAAAGTTCTGGCCGAAGGGATGAAAAATCTTTCAGGAACGCTATTTGGTTTGTATGACCTCTTTGCCGGTGGCGCATTTAGTAAAGCGGCGGTATTCGGGTTGGGTATTATGCCCTATATCAGTGCGTCGATTATCCTGCAGTTACTCGGTGCTGTGGTACCATTTATTCAAAGACTGCAAAAGGAAGGCGAGGAAGGGCGTAAGAAGATTACCCAGTATACCCGTTATGGTACGCTCTTTATTTCGGCAATGCAGGCTTTTGGTGTGGCAGTATTTTTGGAAAGTATCGAAGTGAATGGCGTGAAGGCGGTTATCGATCCCGGAATGGGTTTTAAACTGCTTACTATGATTTCCATGGCAACCGGGACAATGCTCATCATGTGGCTGGGAGAGTTAATTGATGAACGAGGCATCGGAAATGGTATATCGCTGATCATCTTTATCGGAATTATCGCCAGGTTCCCATCTGCGGTTTTGCAGGAATGGATTCAATTCTCCAGTGGAAACCGGACGCTTTTAACCGAACTATTCCTGATTGCCCTGGCATTTCTGATTGTCGCCGGAGTGGTAGTACTGACCCAGGCAACCCGAAAAATTCCGGTCCAGTACGCTAAAAGAGTTGTGGGAAGAAAGGTTTACGGTGGAGTCAATACTCATTTCCCGTTACGAGTAAATACCGCCGGGGTTATGCCCATTATTTTCGCTCAGGCGATCATGTTTGTACCAAGTACCCTGTTCTCGTTTTTCCCGGATAGTGAATTTATGGGAACACTCCAGCGGGCTTTTTCGATGGAGTCCTGGTTTTACTGGTTGATCTATGGTATCATGATAATTTTCTTTACCTATTTCTATACCGCTATCGCCCTAAATCCGGTGGATGTTGCGGAAAACCTGAAGAAGCAGGGTGGTTTTATTCCCGGTGTTCGCCCCGGCAAAAAGACTGCTG
>CAZTXJ010000025.1:0-29451 GCA_964617285.1 uncultured Calditrichaceae bacterium
TTAACAGCAGATATTTATTATTCAACATGATCATCCTTAAAAGTAAAATTATGGATTAATCCCTATTGCCATGGTTAGTTGATATTCCACACCGGGCATGGGATAACCAAATATCAATTGGTATTCTTCATCAAATATGTTTTTTGCGATAAATCCGATCTCCAGATCTAAATTTCTAAGGGGTATTTGGTACCCGATCATGGCATCCCAGATTTGGTAAGGTGAAATTTGTGTACCTTTCGAATTCGCTGAAACGGTCTCCCGTTGTGATACATAGCGGAAATTAATTTGGGCCTGCCAATTTTGGTAATCCGTTACCAGTAACGCACTAAAGGTGTGTTCCGGGATAAACACTATATTTTTATTATACAAAACCGGATCATCCTTTTTATTAATCGCATTCACCCAACTATAACTCGTCTGAAATTTCAAAAATTCTTTTATCAGATTCTGCTCCACCTGCAGATCCAGTCCATTTTTCTGTACCAGCTCTTCATTTCGCGGCTCCCATTCACCACTGAAATTTCTATGCCAGAAAATCAGATCATTGATTTTTTCGGTAAAATAGAAAATGCTTATTCGGGGAAAATACAGTCCGGTGTGATGAAAAATCAGATTATAATTCCAGCTGACTTTTCTCTCTGGCTTCAGGTTCGGATTCCCATGGGCTCGGGTATCACCCTTCCAAAAAAGACTGTTAAAATCCGGATATCGGACAGCCTTTCCCCAGTTCATTCCAATGGACAGCGATTTTATACCGGCAATTTGAGTATTCAATCCAAGAAAAGGGTACCAACCGGAAAAATCGTTAAATATTTTTTGATAACCAATACTGGATCGAAGATGGGTCGCTTTAAAAACAGCAAAAATACTTGGTAAACTGTAATCGATATTGGCAAATCCGGCAAAGGATTCTCTGCTTTTTTCGCCAATACTGCCCTCCGGATATAAAAGATTTTGCTGATCCAGGGATTCTTTCAGATATGATAACTTTAGCTGGTAACCAAGACGATTGTTTTGTTCAACATTTAATCGGATGTTACTTTCCAGAACATCATTGGTTTGCCGATTATGATACCGCTGCTTGATTGGCGCGTCCAAATTCCTGTAGCTTTGTTGTAATTGGTTTTGGGCAATTTGGGTTTCCAGGTATACTTTGTGAGAAAAGAGTAAACGATATTGAAGCTGAAGCGCGGTTAGTTTTTCATTGAGTTTGGCATTAAAGGATGGGAATTCGTCAAAATAGGTGGAAGGGAGACCCCGATTTCCTGTCCGCATATTATACATCACCGAAAACTGATGCCGGGTAAGATCAAGCTTTACTTTTCCAAAAATACGCTGATTGCGGTACCAATTATTCTCCCGGAGAATCTGCTTGCCCTCATAGTTATATTCAAAATTTTGTAATGAATAATCCTGATAATAGTTACCCAGTACAGCCATGGACTTCATCTTAGAACCAAAGGAAATATTACCGCTGGAGGTTTGAAACGATCCAAATCGGCAGTTTATCCTGGCATATCCGCTCGCCACACGATCTCTGGTGTAGAATGCAATCGTCCCGGCGAATGCGCCCGCTCCGTAGGCGGCAGCATTTCCCTGTCGGACAATTTCAATTCGTTCAATTTCGCTGAGAGGAATCGAATTTAAATCAACCTCTCCGGTTTGGGGATTATTGAGCCGCTGACCATCCAGTAGAACAAGCACCTCTCTGGGTTTACTGCCATGTATACTCAGATAAGAAACACCTCCTGAACCACCCTGGGATTCCACCTGAACCCCGGCAACCTGCTGAAGCAAATGCGGTAATCCAAATTTCTCAAATTTTTTAATGTCCTGGGAAGATAGAATTACCTTGTTTTCAAGGGGGATTTCGCTTTTTGGGATGTCACCACCATAAACAAAAACAGAATCTCCCGGGATTGGAAATGGAATCATGGCGATATTCAGTTTGGAAGTAAAACCTTCATGCACCCGGATATTTTTGATATTTTTGTTCCGATAACCAAGAAATGAGATTGTAATTTCGTACGTGCCAGCTGATATATTTTCAAGAACAAAATTTCCATCTTCAGTGGTTGCGGTTTGAATGGCTGTTTTATTGAGGTAAATATTGGCCCCAACCAGTGGATTGCCATTATTTTCATCAAAAACAAATCCGGTAATATTACCATAATCCTGGGCAGACAAGTCCAGTGAGAGGAATAATATCAAAAGAAAAACCGGAAATATACCAAACCAAATCCGTGCAATTCCAAATATTCCGGATTTATTAATTTCCAGCTTAAAGATGTTATTAATCAAAATTTTCATTTTTATTTAATTTACCATAACTGGGCTGAACAAAATAAAAAAACCCTGATCTCCGCACGGAAGACCAGGGCTAAAATTTTCAGACTTCGAAATTCTCTTAGTAACCCAACCTTCCCGCGAAGGTATATCCGGTTAAAATGTTCTGGCCGGTCTCCTGACTCAGGCATCATCCTACTCACTCACCTTCCCATCCCTTCAATAGGACAGTGGTTAATTGAGTTTTCGTCCACCTTTACAGTTGCGGGGCAGTGGCGGATTTACACCGCTCTTCCCGTCACCAAAACAAATATTATCTTATTTTATTAGACCAAAACTTAAATAATATAGAAATCTTTGTTGACAAAAACAATTCTATTTTATATGCTATAGCAGCAATTATTTGCAATATTATAACTGGGATCAGATGCAAATTGAAGGGGCATCCAAATTATGAAGGTAACACCTACTAAAATTAAAGATGTTTTGCTTATTGAGCCGACGGTATTTGAAGATGATCGTGGATTTTTTTATGAAAGCTATAACCAAAAAGTCTATGAGAAAATTGGCGTCAAGGTTAATTTTGTTCAGGATAACCATTCCCGATCGCAAAAAGGTACGCTTCGTGGATTACATTATCAGATCAATCCGGGCCAGGCAAAACTGGTTCGCGTTATTCGGGGTGAAGTATTCGATGTCGCGGTTGATATCCGCTTCGGATCGCCAACCTTCGGCCAGTGGGTCGGGTACTATCTGAATGCAAAAAATAAATATCAGATGTTTATTCCTACCGGATTTGCTCACGGATTCTGCGTAACAACTGAGTTTGCAGAATTCGAATACAAATGCAGTGAATTCTACTCTCCCGGTGATGAAAGAGGAATTATCTGGGATGATCCGGATTTAGCAATAGATTGGCCGGTAAAAAATCCTATTTTATCTGACAAAGATAAAAAGAATTCTCCCTTTAAAAACATTGAGAAAGATTTTATATATTAGCTTGACATTTTTAATTATTTCAATAAAATTTTTAACCGTTTGAAAGAATGTTATAACACAAATTTTGATATAAAGGAGAAATGATGGCCGACCTATCCACTGAATATCTGGGACTGCAGTTAAAAAATCCGATTCTGATAAGCAGCAGCACACTTGTTCAAAATATGGATGGCATCCACCAGGCTGAGGCAGCAGGTGCCGGGGCAATCGTGTTGCGTTCCTTGTTCGAAGAGCTCGTCCGGGACCAAACGAATAAAGAGAGTCACGTGTACAGCGGCCATCCCGAAGAATACGACTATATTCTCTCGGAACTGGAACTTCAGTATGGACCCAGAAATTACCTGGACCTTATTCAACAGGCAAAAAACGAGTGTAAAATTCCAATTATAGCCAGCATCAATTGTACAACTCCCAAGTGGTGGATAAACTATGCCAAACAAATTGAAGCAGCCGGGGCTGATGCCATCGAATTAAATCTGTCTTTGATGCCTACCGACCCTGCCAAAACGTCCCTGGCTATTGAACAGGAATTCCTAACTGTCATTCGCACGGCAAGAGAGAATATCAAACTACCGCTTGCAGTTAAATTAGGTCCGTATTTTACCGGGTTCTCCCGCTTTGCAAATGAAATCTGTGGAACAGGGATTGATGCCCTGGTTTTATTTAACCGATTTTATCAATTTGATATCGATATAAATTCATGTGCAATTACCGGTGCAAACTGGTATAGTTCAGCAAATGAAATGAGCCTCTCTTTGAGATGGATTTCTATTTTATTTAACCATGTTAATTGTACACTTGCAGCTACAACCGGTATTCATGATGGACCCGGGGTAATTAAACAAATTCTGGCCGGTGCCCGGGTGGTTGAAATTGCCTCTACCATTTATTTGAATGGTTTTGAGGTTATTAATAAAATAATTTCGGAGTTAGAGGCATGGATGAGTAAAAAAAATTATCAGACACTGGATGATTTTAGAGGTAAACTGAGCTTGAGTCAGCAAAAAAATCCGGAAATTTATGAACGGCTACAGTATATTAAAGCACTCACCGGAATAGAAAAATAAATTTTATGCCAATTTTATCTTTTCTTAAACCCCTGATCTTTGTCAGGGGTTTTTTATGAAATTTCAGGAATTAGGTTATGTTTTTAAGTAAAACAAAAATAAAAAATCATGAATCTTTGGTTCAAGGTACTTGTTAAAATTACGGTTACTTATGTTTAAACAAAATTAAACATAAATGATAAATGAAATAATTAATTAAATTGCTGTTTTTCGGTTGCTTGAGCTAATTTTTATTTCGCTTGAAAAAAATAGATGGTTTTTTTATTTTGATTTTGCCAATAACTAAAGTAAAAATAGGATAAAATTCAAGCTTAAATTTTAGTGAATGAATTAACGAAATAAATGAGGAAAATCATGGGAGAAAAAGTTCTTGATGATAACTTAACCGTCATAAATCCTGAAATCTGTAAAGGTTGTGGTCTCTGTATCGCCGCTTGTCCGCAGGATGTTCTCAAATTCCATGAGAAATTCAATTCCAAGGGTTATCATTACGCTTATTACATTGGGGAAGGTTGTACCGGATGTAATGTATGTTTTTATGCATGTCCCGAACCGGAGGCTGTTGAGGTTTACAAAAAGGGACACGTTCTCATCGAAAATTAGGAGATTTATAGAAATGGCGAAAGAATTACTTAAAGGAAATTATGCAGTTGTAAAGGGTGCCGTTCTGGCAGGGTGCAGGCTATATTTTGGCTATCCCATTACACCGGCATCGGAAATTGCCGAGGCGGCTGCTTATTATCTCCCTCTAATTGGGGGTACTTTTATCCAGGCCGAAAGTGAAGTCGCCGCAGTAAATATGCTGTATGGAGCGGTAAGCGGTGGTATCCGGGCAATGACCGCATCTTCCAGTCCTGGAATGAGCCTGAAACAAGAGGGCATCTCCTATGCTGCCGGCGCAGAACTCCCTATTGTTGCGGTGGATGTTGTTCGTGGTGGACCGGGCCTGGGCAATATCGCACCTGAACAGAGCGATTATAATCAAATTGTTAAAGGCGGTGGCCATGGAAATTATAAAAATATTGTTCTGGCACCCAACAGTGCCCAGGAAATGTGCGACTTAACTATGGATGCATTTGATCTGGCTTTTAAATATCGAAATCCAACGATAGTACTGACCGATGGCTTTATCGGTCAGATGATGGAACCGGTTGAATATATTGAACCCCGGACTAAATTTGCCCGGGAAGACTGGGCAGTGTATGGTGATGCCGAAAGCAAATTAAATTTAATCAGTTCCATATTCTTGGATCCGGATGAACTGGAAGAGCACAACCGAAAACTGCAGCAAAAATATCAGAGACTTCAGGAAAAAGAGGTCCGATATGAAGACTATTATCTTGACGATGCCAAATTCGTAATAGTTGCTTATGGGATTGTTTCGAGAATGGTTCGGTCTGCAGTGGAACAATTAAGAAATGAAGGTTTGAAAGTTGGAATGCTCCGACCAATTACATTATTTCCTTTTCCCAAGAATCAAGTCAAAGAATTAGCAGACAGGGGAGCAGCTTTTTTGGTAACGGAAATGAGCAACGGTCAATTAATTGACGATATCCGTTTATCCACTGAAATGAAAGTCCCGGTGCATTTTTATAACCGAATGGGTGGCAATGTACCCAGCACGGAAGAATTAGTGGAACAGATAAAAATACATTATCAAAAATCTTGAAGCATTTGAAAGAGGTGACGAATGGCAAAAACAGCATGGGTAAAATCATCAGCATTTTATGATGAATATTTTCGTAATCCGAACCCAGATAAAAAAAGTACACATTATTGTCCCGGATGCGGACATGGTAACATACATAAATTTTTGGCCGAAGCTTTGGAAGACTTCGGTGTCACAGATCAATCTATTATGATAAGTCCGGTGGGTTGCAGCGTATTTGCCTATTATTACTTTAATACTGGCAACATACAGGCAGCCCATGGGCGGGCAGCCGCAGTTGCAACTGGTATCAAGCGTGCTCATCCGCATAGCATTGTGGTCAGTTACCAGGGTGACGGGGATCTGGCCGCAATTGGTACGGCAGAACTGATACATTCCGCAAACCGGGGAGAAAACATTACCGTAATTTTTGTGAACAATGCTATCTATGGCATGACCGGTGGACAGATGGCTCCTACGACCCTTATCGGTCAAAAAACGACAACATCACCCCGTGGCCGGGATATGTTCAATGAAGGAAATCCAATAAAGGTTTGTGAGTTATTAAATAGTTTGGATGCACCAGTTTATTTGGAACGTGTATCAGTGCACGATGTAAAACACCGGGCCAAGGCAAGAATGGCTGTCCGAAAGGCTATTAAGAATCAAATTGATGGTAAAGGTTATTCGTTGATCGAAATCCTATCCCCCTGCCCTTCAGGCTGGAAAATGGATCCGATTGATTCGCTCAAATGGATCGAAGAAGCCATGACCAAAGTTTTTCCACTCGGCGTATTCAGAGATCGCTCTAATGAAGTGGAACCTCATCCGGTCAAAAAAATGGTTACCGACAAAGGGGAAATTAAAAAACAACTGGGAATTGCACATCTGGAAGATAAGCTATTTACCAAAACAAAACCTGAGCGCCGGTACGAAAATCCCTCAATTAAGGCAGCCGGTTTTGGGGGTCAGGGAATCTTATTACTCGGGGTTGGACTGGCCCAGGCAGGTATGATGGAAGGTTACAATGTTTCCTGGATCCCGTCCTACGGACCTGAAATGCGTGGTGGAACAGCAAATTGTCATGTCCATATTTCCGAAAAACCGGTGGGCTCACCGGTTGTCTCGTTCCCTTCTGTTTTGGTGGCAATGAACCGGCCTTCACTGGAGAAATTTGAGAAAGATGTACAGGAAGGCGGATTGATTATATACGATTCCTCTTTAATCGATATTAAGCCATCCCGATCCGATGTTGAGATAATTGATATTCCAGCCACCAAGTTTGCCGACGAATTGGGGAATACCCGAATTGCCAACATGGTAATTTTGGGAGCACTGGTGGGATATACCAACATCCTGCACAAGGATACTTTAATTGCAACCTTGAATCACATCATCTCAAGAAAAAGGCTAATTGACATTAACAAGAAAGCCGTGGAAAAAGGATATGAGTTTGGGGAGTCGTTAGCCAAGAAGAAGCTGAAATCAAAAAATTAATTACAAATTAAAACAGAAGATATTCTCCTATATCTTCTGTTTTTTTTAATAATATCTATCGCTTTCAAGATTTTTTCAAACCGCAAATTTGATTAGCAAACCAATCCCCACCGCAATAAGAATAACCGGCAATATTACCGCAATACCTAATGCCGCAGGAATTATGAAAATTGGAAGCAAAAGGGCGAAAATTAAACCTAAAACAATCCCCAGGATGATTTTAATGGGTAGGGTTATTAAAAAAAATCCGGCTTTAAATACCCAAATGATAATCTTAAATGCAACAATTCCCAGCAGAATGAGTAAAATTCCAGCAAGGATTTCCATAGCCTCTCCTTTTTTTCGATTTTACGAAAAAAAGTTGACGTTGTTTCGGAATTCTTGATTTATTAAAGTTGAGCAACATTCGAATTTGTTAAGTAAAATCAAAATATTTCTATACAGTCGTTCATGAAAAACAGGAGATCGAGAATGAATATTCCTATGGAAAAATTATTGAAAAGATTTGAATCCTACGTAAAATTTGATACCCAGTCTGATGAAAATTCTGAAACTTATCCAAGTACGGAAAAACAAAAAGAACTGTCAAAACACTTATTCCAAGAGCTTAAGGAGTTAGGACTCTCTGAGGTTGAGATAAATGAGTACGGTTATGTGTTTGGCACTCTTCCTGCTAATTTAGATCATCAATCCAAGGATAAAATTCCAACCATAGGTTTTATCGCCCATGTGGATACATCTCCGGAGGTGAGTGGTGCAAATGTAAAACCCGTCCGGCACAAAAATTATCAGGGTGGAGAGATTGTATTGCCGGCTGATAAAAACCAGGTTCTAAAACCGGAAACCGATCCTGAGCTGAAAAATTGCCTTGGAAATGACATTATTACCTCGGATGGGACAACGCTTCTGGGTGCAGACAATAAAGCCGGTATTGCGGAAATAATTACCGCCATTGAATATCTGAAAAACAATAAAGATTTAAAATACGGAAAAATTCGAGTTGCCTTTACCGTGGACGAGGAAGTTGGTCAGGGGACGAAATATTTCGATATAAAAAAATTCGGGGCCAAGTATGCTTATACCATCGATGGTGAAACTGCCGGAGAAATTGAGGATGAAACATTTTGTGCAGATACGGTGACCGTTTCTATAAATGGTGTGAATATGCATCCCGGTTATGCAAAAAATAAACTGGTTAATGCTGTCAAGATTGCCAGCCATTTTATTTCCCAATTTCCAAAAGACTCCATGTCCCCGGAAACAACTGAGAAAAGAGAGGGGTATATTCACGTACACGTCATAAATGGGGGCGTTGAAAAAACAGTGATTAAGTTCCTCATCAGGGACTTTACCGAGGAAGGCCTGAAGGAAAAAGAGAAGTATTTAAACGGTCTTTTGAATAATGTCATGAAAAATTATCCGAAAGCGACTGCCGATTTCCAGGTTGAAGAATCCTATCGAAATATGAAATATGTCCTGGATAAATATCCGAATGTGGTGAATTATGCAATGGAGGCCGTCGAAAGAAGTGGCCTGAAACCCCATAAAAATCTAATTCGCGGTGGTACGGATGGGTCACGGCTCTCATTTCAGGGATTGCCGACCCCTAACGTGTTTACCGGTGGTCATAATTTCCATAGTAAGAGAGAATGGATTTCGCTCCAACATATGGGAAAAGCGGTGGAAACAATTGTCCATATTGCTCAAGTCTGGGCAGAAAAAGGTGATCAATAAGCTTTAAAGGAAAGAATTAAAGCTATATAAAGACTTCTTGTTTAAAACTAAAAAGGCTTCCAGGAATAAATCCTGGAAGCCTTTTTTTAATATCATTAAGTGGTTACAATTGTTTTTGTACGTGTTGAACCACCAGATTGATTATTGATTTTAAGGTATCAAAAACACCCGTGCCTTTGATTGCTACTCCCTCAAATTGGGGAACATTGAAGAAATTCAATTTTTTCTGCAATACGGCAATGGATTCGGCATTGGGCAAATCGCGTTTGTTATACTGCACAACCCAGGGGAAGGTCTCCAGCGAAAAACCCGAGGCCATCAAATTATTTTCCAGGTCGAGCAGGGTTTCAATGTTACCTTCCATTCTATCCCGTTGTGAATCGGCAACAAAAACAATCCCATCTACCCCGTTCAAAATAATTTTCCGGCTCGAGGCATAATAAACCTGTCCGGGAACCGTATATAAATTAAATTTAGGTTTTTTCCCCTTGATTCGTCCTACCTCAATCTGCATAAAGTCAAAAAATATTGTTCTGTCTTCTTTAGTTTTAAGCGTCACCAGCTCTCCGGTTAATGAAGGATCCAACTTTGAATGGATATATTCCAAATTGGTAGTTTTTCCGCTCATTCCCGGACCATAATATACAATTTTAAGATTAATTTCCTGCAATGCCCAGTTTATAAACATCCCATTTCCTCACAGATTTAATTGCCAATTTTCAATTTTCAGTTCTATTTAAACGAGTCATCAAGCATATCGCCGAGCATACTCGAAAAATCTTTATCAATTATTTTACCGGCATCCTCCCCCTGTTCACTCTCTTCAAAGATCTTTAACAGGCCGTGGATCGCTTTTTTGGTGTAAATCCGAACCAGACCCAGGGTTACGCTTACATCAAAAACCACCACCAGGAAAAAGTTGTCTCCAATATTTGACAGATAAACATTCCGTTTTTCACCTTCATGAAAAAGCAATTTAAACTTCGCATCCTCACCCACCAGTTTTGCCATTTCGGAAGTTGCGGCAAAATCACTTGCGGCTAAGGCACTCAGAATCGCGGTATTAATATCTTCCGTATTCCCTCTTTGGGTAATTAATTGCCCGCTTATATCTGCCAGAAGGATGGTAGACGCTTTGGTTTTTGCAGCTAACTCAGACAGGACTTTGGTAATTTCATCAAATTGTTGTGCGGTTAAAATAACCTGGCGACTGCCGTCCTTTAATTTCTTAACCTGAACCATCTGGCCTCTCCTTCACTTTAAAACTATAAAAATTAAGTTCTATTTGTTTGATAAACGATCCAGAGCGGATTTAAGACTAACCCGCATTCTTTCGATCGCTTCTGCTAAAATACCTATTTCATTTTTAACACTAACACGAACCGGCTTGTTAAAATCTCCCATACTGATCTTGTAGGCCATATCAGTTAAATGGGCAATCGGTCGGCTTATCTGTAATGTAACAATAAAAATTGCTAAAATGATAGCTAAAAAAATGCCGATCAAAAATACCAACCCCAAATAAGTAATGGTTTCTTTTATTTTCCCATCGACATAAGATTTCCGCATGCCAACACGTACAAAACCCAGCAGACCTTCTTTTACCGGCTGTTTGATATCATAAGTTTGAATACCCAGAGTATAGGTATTCACCAGCTCAACTGTATATTGCCGGTCGTCAGTTGTCTCCCTCTGCGGATGCCCCATAATAATTTCATTGGGAACATTGCCGTTGTAGGTATCAACCACAATTTCATCATTGAAATTCTCGATCAGGATGTATTCAATATTTGAGTAATACTTGTATTTTTCGATAGTGGAGCGGAGCGCTACCAGATCCTCTTCAATCAGTTTTTCTGCGGCAATTTCGGCAATATTAGCCGCCACAATGCTGCCCTGTTCAATAAGCGATTCGGTGAGGGTCTTATTAATATAATTGTAAGTTAGAAACAGTGTGATTGAAGTAAAGACGATTGTACCCAACAGTAAAAAGAGTACTATCCTGATACGCAAGCTTAAAAATTTTGATTTTTTCATTTTTAAAATAAATATGATTTAACAGCTTTATAAATACTTTTTTGAAAATCAATTTGTTTGATCGGGTCATCTATCTGGCAGGTGAGCATATCGACCAGAGACGCCAGATATTTTTTTTCAAAATTATTTTTATCTTTCCGCATAACATCCAGCACATCATTCATCACAATACCCGCTACCGGACCCAGCAAGTAAGTCATTTCATGATTCAATTTATCGAAAAATTCCGGGGGAACGGTTTGATCTTCATCCGAGCGCTCAACCAGTTCCAGCAAATTTTCCTGATTCAACTTCTTAAATATTTCTCGTATTTCTTTACCATTCAAAGCCAGATTCTCAGCAATTTGACCAACCGATTTATCTCCGTCAAGCTGAGTAATTACCGCCCATTCCAATTGCAGCAGTTTCACTTCCTGCGGAGAACGATCCTTTCTTAAGGAAAATACCATCGCTTCATTTATTTCGGTAACAGTTGTCATAATATTATTAAGAATGCTCCAATCGGCAATATCTGAAAATCCATATATCTCTGCCAGACATTATCGGTACTAAGTAACAGAATTTTAATGATTTGTAATATTTTTGTGGTTTCAGGTCAACTTGATCTTTTTAAAATATGCTTGTTCTGTTTCATCCAGATAATTACGGGTCAAATAATTCCGGCCTTCCCTGGGCATTTTCTTCAAAATCTTTTGTAATTTTTTTGAATGAACAAGATCCGGTACCACTACATTTACTGATAATCTTATAAACGCAGTATCCACTTTCATTCTGGCAATAACCAGTAAAAAAAGTTCCTGGAATTGTCGGGTATAAATCTGACCTTTTTCGTGCTGGATAACCAGCTCATGATAATCACGTTCCGATTTTTCCAAGACACCAAAGATTTGATAATAATTGATTCCAATTTCGTTGAAAATCTTGGGATCAAAATTTGGTGCTTCCCAGGAATCGATCATTCGGTTATCCTTACTTATCAGGGCAATCCCTTCCACACCATCGAGCTGAGTCAAATCTTTGAAGAATTCTTTAATCATATTTTAGAATTAGAGTAATAAATTCAAGTTTTTAATTAAAACCTAGTAACTATCATGTCAATAACAACTTCCAGTATTTTAAGAAATCCCTTTTAGTATTCTGCTTACATATCTAACAAAATCATTGACAAAGATTGACAAATCAGTCTCTATAATAATAACACTCGCCTGGAATTCGATAATAAACAGGTAACTCCAGTGATTCCGCAGATAGGCATAACGAAAATTCTCGGTGTAAAATAAGGTGAGAATTTTTTTGATCTTGTACCAGACGAATGATAAAGAATGGGTATTCAATTCTTCCGATAATTTACCCTCAATAAGTTTTCCGGAAAAATCCAAAACCCCTATATTTTTCACGCCTTTGTATTCAGAAAGCAGGGCGATAACCTGTTTTGGTATCGATGTCGATTGTTGATTCTTTTCATCAATTTCCCGCAGACTATCCAAAACAATCGAATTCCAGGGACGTTTGATGGTTAACGTAGGCGCTTGTACCCCGGCTTCTACTTTAAATTTACCATCAGCCAGGGACAGCATTTCACGAACAGCCTTCTCGCCGATATAGGGAGATAATTCGGCATGCACAATCTGGCCGTCCGCGAAGTACAAATAACCCTGGCGATTGTGAGAGCTAACCGTGACCTTCGCTACATTTCGCTCAATGCAATTAATCTGAATAATGTTTGCCAGTCTTAAATCTTTTAAATTTCCAACAAGTACCATAGTTATTAACTAAGCAGATTAACCACTAAATCCCGGATCTCATGCAGATCAAATGGTTTTTCAATATACTTTTCTGCTCCCTTTTGATAAGCCAGTTCTTCCCGTTCATCCGATCCGTATGCGGTTATAAGAATTACTTTAGTATCAGGCGTTCTGGATTTAATCATCGACAGGAGGTCAATTCCGTTTAAACCGGGCATGGCAATATCGGTAATCACCACATCAAAGTGACCCTCCTGCAAACGGGCGAGCGCCTCCTCACCGGATGAAGCAGTTAAAACTTCACATTCCACCGGTACATTTATAAACGTTTGATACAGGCTAAACGTCAGTGTTTCTTCATCATCAACAATTAATAATCTCTTTATATCATCCATGCCCTGCTCCATTGACTGGATTGTTTCTAATTGTGGACAAAAGCGGGAAGAGCGAGTGTAAACGTGGTCCCATTTCCCACTTCTGTATGGACATCAATCTTACCCCCGTTTTCCTGGGTCAGACGGCTGCAGATTGATAGTCCCAGACCAAGACCATCAACTTTGGTGGTATAAAATGGATTAAAAATTTTCTCCAGATTTTTCTTATCGATCCCTTTTCCCGAATCTATAATTTGTAATATAACATAATCCAATTTTCCATTTGGATTACCGGATGATCCCCGAGCATTTTCTAGAACACTCAGCTCCTTCTTATAAACTTTAATCTTTAATTTACCACCCTTTTGCATTGCATCAATTCCATTCAGAAACAGATTAATGATTACCTGTTCGATCTGGGTATCATCGACAAATATCTGGGGAAGTCCAGTTTCATATTCAGTCTTAAATTCAATATTCTTACTCTGAAAATTGGATTTCAGCAACAAATGAACGCCTTCTATGATCAGTTCAATATCATGGAATTTTAAATTCGGCCGGGTTGGTTTGGCAAATTTGAAAAATTCCTTTAATAACCGGTTCGCCTTATCCACTTCACGGACGATTCTATCGACAATCTGATGTTGAAGTTTGTCATTATCCACGCCATCCTGTAAAATCTGTGCCGAAGCTTTTATACCAGCCAAAGGATTACGAATTTCATGGGCAATCCCCGCAGACAATTCACCCAGCAGTGCCAATCGCTCCATTCTTTCCACCTGAAGTTTCAGCTCCCTGATTTCAGTGAGATCCCGGAATAACATGACAATTCCATCAAAATTATTATTCTCATCATGAATGGAGGAAACATTTAAACCAACCAGAATCTTTGAGTTATCTTTTTTCTTAAATTTTACCTCTTTATCATCGATCTTCTTACCCGGTAGAAACAAAAGTCTTAAACATTTCTGAGATTCCTCATCGTCGGAAAAAAGGTCATAAATATTTTTCTGAAGCAAATCCTCCCGGCTGTAGTCAAGCATTTTTCCTGCAGGTTGATTAACAAAGTTTATATCGCCTTCCAGATCTGCTGCAATTAATCCGCTGTTCATGTTTTGAATAATACTTTTATAAAAATTATAGACCTTATTAATCAATAAATTTTGCTCGGATATTTCCGAGGATGCTTCCGCTTTTTCATAACCGAATGCTGTATCGGGATCGTTTACCTCCAGCAAATTGGCAAAACGATTATTCAGGAGTGAAAAAATCTGCTTCTGTTTTTTAATTTTAGAGGTCATTTTTTAGCTCAGAAATTCGGACAAAATATAAAAAAACCAACCGGCAAAATCTAACCATTTTTATTCCCTGTGCTCCTGGTTCTTAATCCATCTCGATCTTAATCCGTAAATAAATCTCAAACCTCAAAGAATAATTTCCCTTTATTTATCAAAAAGTCGTTCACTCAATTTATAGGGAGACAACTCCTGATTCAAGACATGAGGTAGTTGTTGTTCCAATAAATTAGTTCTGTCTTTGGTCCAGAATTCCTGCTCCAGTTTAAGTTTTATCAACTCTTTGATTTTTTCTCTGGTTCTTTGAGTACGCTTATCTTTGAGGATACCTTTTTTCTGAATAACACTTCTGTGTTTATCCACCACATTTTGTAATTCTTCAATACCCTCGCCCTTATTGGCAATTGTTTTTATTATTGGTGGTGCCCAATCCGGATTCGGCGCTTTTAACTGCAGCATCATCTCCAATTCAATTTTCATTTTTTCCGCGCCATCCCGATCCGATTTATTGAGAACAAAAATATCCGCAATTTCCATCAACCCGGCTTTCATGGCCTGTATACTGTCTCCGGATTCCGGTACCAGAACCACCAGAGTGGAATCGGTTGCTTTGGCCACATCCAGTTCTCCCTGACCCACACCCACCGTCTCAAAGATAATAAGTTCCATTCCAGCGGCATCCATTAAATCTGCGACATCCTGCGCCTTATTGGATAACCCACCCAAACTGCCCCGGGTAGCCATACTTCGGATAAAAACTCCCGGATCGTTTATTAAATCTATCATTCGGATCCGATCTCCCAAAAGCGCTCCACCGCTATAGGGACTGGTTGGATCCACTGCAATTATTCCAATTTTTATATTCTGTTGGCGATAATTTTTAACCAGTTGGGAAACCAGAGTACTTTTTCCCGCACCCGGAGGACCGGTAACACCTATACGATATGCTTTACCGGTATACCGGAAGACCTCTGTTAATATCCTCTCCGCATCGGGACTTTCATTTTCAACCAGGCTTATCGCTCTTGCCAGATCGCGAAAATTTTTAAAATGAACCTGGTTATTTTTTACCGTATTCGCCTTCATTGATCCATGCTAGAATAGAATCCGTAATTTGAATTAGAAAAATATACATTAAGAGCACCTAAATGTCATCGCTAAAATATTTTATTTATCGACCAGATACACAATATTATCATCCCCTATAATATCATTTTATTCCGGATTTTTGTTTCAAAAGTGGTATCTTGGTAATCAATTGGATGATATCTTCGGGTTCAATCTTTTTCATGCATATCATTAAAGGACATTCCCGGAGTCTGCAATAGACACAGGGAACAGCTGCTAAAACAAAGGGATGATTCGGTTCATCTTTCGGATTCCAAAGATAGGGATAGTCAGTGGCAAAAAGACTGATTGTTGGCGTTCCGCCTGCAATGGCCATATGCTTGGGCCCATTATCATAAGAAATATGCAAGTCTACTTTTGCGAGAAAAGCTGCAAATCGGGGAAGTGACCATAATGGTAAAATAGTAGGTTTATTCCTGGATAAGGCGGCTATTTCCGAAACAAAAGCTTCTTCCCCGGGCGCCCAACTATAAAAGACCCTCGCATGATATTTATCCACAAGTAAATCCACCAGTCGGGCAAATTTCGATGGCTCCCATTGTCTGGCAGGTCTTTTTCCTTTGGGTGAAATATTGATCAATAAATTTTCCGGATTAATCTGCTGCTCAGAAAAATATTCTTCAATACATAATTTATCTGATTCCGGAATGTTGATCATCGTGCGGGTCTCTACCTGATGAATTCCTATTTCTTCCAGTGCATGACATTTCTGAACCGGAACATAGTTATTTTCGCGATTTGCCTCGGAGAAGAGATTATAGGCCCACTGTCGACGGTCCATTCTCCAGCCAAGCCGATATTTTGCACGCGACACTTTGGTGATAATTGCAGAACCCGGTGTTCCCTGGTAATCAATAACCAAATCAAATGATTGATCAACAATATTTTTATAAAAACGAAAAAATTCAAGCGGATTTGCTGTAGAATCCGGGTAGGTTATAACAGCATCTACGACTTTAAGGTTTTGTAACAGAAGGTGAATTCCCGGGGTGGTTAAGAAATTTATTTGGGCATTCGGAAATCGTTTTCTAAGTACCGAGAGAACAGGCGTGGTAAGTATTACATCCCCAATTGCCCGAAGCTGGATAATCAGTATTTTTCTAATTTCCGATATTTCGGTGTGTTTATCCATTTACGTTCTGTAAAGCTTGAATTGACTTATTTAAGAATGTTCGGGTTTGTTCCGGATTCTTCAGTTCAAACGAAAAATGCCGTTTACCATCGTTATATCCATATTGCCCTATTTTGCTTGAAATAAAAATAGTTATTGTAGGGACATCCATCGCCACAGCCAGATGCGCCGGTCCGGTATCGGCAGAAATAATCATACCAAAGAGGGAAAAAAAAGCAGCCGTTTTTATCAGCGAATCTTTCCAGATGATCACTTGCCGGCAAATCCAGTCCGGAAGTTTTCCTGAAATCTGAGAATCTTCAGGTCCGGCGGCAAAAATAATCGGAGAGAAAGAATTCTTTTCCAATTCCTTATAAATCATTAAAATGGTTTCTGATGGCAAAACCTTATCTCCGGTTGCTCCCACCCAGATTAAAACAGGTTTCGTTCCGTTTTTGATTCCATTATTCTTCTGAATTTGTTCTGATATTTTATTTGAAATTTCAAACCTTGGCCAGGAAAGCTTGGCTTCCTTTTTAAAAAATCGCCATAAATCTAGTTGCGATTCGGCATAATGTTTTTCAGCACTCGAGAATATGGCAGCATCATAATATCTGGAGCTGTTTTTATATGAAAAACCAATCAGAAGTTTAGGATGACAAATTCTACCGAAAATTGCCTGCGAAACGGAGAAATTATCAGGATTAGTGCTGCTGATGATTAGATCATATTTTTCCTGGCGTAACTGGTATATCCATTTTAAAAATGCAAAAGGATTTTTCAGCAATTCCTTCTGGCGATATGGCCAATATTTGTCCACCAGGCCAGGGATACAGGCATCAAGTAGTTCAGCGATCGGATAATGAATATGAAGATGTAATTTTATTTCGGGATTTGTCTGACGTATAGCATTCAGAAGTGGTATAAGTAAGAGACCGTTACCTATTTTTTGATCAAGCCGGAACACCAAAATCTTTTTAATAGAGTTAATCGAAAGATGCCTTGAACTTCTGCCGCCAAATAAAATCCCGAACAGAAAACTGACTATTTTTTTTCCACTTAATTCTAATTTTTTCAATGGATTGTATTTCATTAATCTAATCTAATAATACCGGGAATATAAATCAATTATATTCAGCAATTTTCACTGTTATATTACTGTCCGGATAAATCTTTCTTTACCAGTTATTAACTTAATCCATTACGATGATAAAGAAAAAAGGCGATTTCAAATTAATCATAACCCTTGGTCCAGCCAGCAGAAATAAGGAATTTCTCCAATTTTGCCAGAATAATAATCTGGTTAATTTCCGTTTGAACTGTTCGCATCTCTCTCCCTCGGAAGCGGAACGCTATATAAACTTTACTCAAAACATATTCAAGTCAGAACCTGTTAATTTTTATTTGGATCTGAAAGGACATAAACAGAGAATTGGTGAACTCACTAAACCATTAAATTTGGACAGCGGACAATCTATCCGCATTCTCCTTAATGGACAATCCGGGCGGGATGTGATTTCTCTGCCATCTGCCGAAATTTTTAATTTGATTGAACCAGACGACCAACTCCTTTTGATGGATGGGACTATCCAACTCAAAATTCTGATGAAGAACCCGGATCAAATAATTGGTGAAGTAATCCAAGGTGGAGTTTTACGTAGTCATTCGGGAATCATCATTCGGGGCAAAGCGCTTCCGGAACAGACAATTTTGAAACAAGAAAATGAATACCTGAATTTAGCAAAAAGGAAAAACATCAAGCATATCGCTTTGTCTTACGTTTCTAAATCCCAGGATATTGAATCAATCCGAAAATATAGTCAGCAAATTGACTATTCACCAGTACTCACCGCTAAAATCGAGCGCCCGGAGGCACTAAAGAATCTTAAGGGTATTTTAAAGGTTGCCGATGAAATCTGGTATTGTCGCGGTGACCTGGGCACTTTTGTCCCTTTTGACCAACTAGCCATCTGGCAGGAGAAGGTTATTAAACAAGCTAAATCGGAAATAATCCCGGTATTCATTGCCGGGCAGGTATTTCAGTACCTCACCTATTTTCCCGAACCAACCCGGTCCGAATTGGTTCATTTTTATTCGCTGCTAAAGATGGGTGTGAATGGAATCGTTTTATCAGATGAAACTGCAATAGGGGAAAATCCGAAGATTGCTGTAGAGACTATCTTATCACTGCTTAAAAATTATAAATCAAGCAGTTGAAAAATCTCTCGTCAAAAGGACGGGGAAAAATTATCAGATAAACAACATAATTTCCGTCTTGCCTTAATTAAAACTCATCTTATAATATCTTTAAAAAAACAATCGATCTATCGATTAATATACTTTCCCCTTCTTAATTTCCTGATAGAGCTCACCAAATTTTAGGAAATTCTCCACATCTTCCAGAGTTTCGCAGTTCTGCTGGATGACTTCCGGTAATAAGTCCAAATCCTTTTTTTCTTCCAAAATTCTCTTCACCCAAAGCGGATGCTTGCGCATAGCCGCCTGGAGTGACATTTTTCCGGTCAGCCAGGAAAGATTCATGGGATATTGTTCCGGATGGCCAATGACAAAAAACAGATGGAAAACCACGATAGCCAAAGTCGCCAGAATTGCTTCATAGAAATGGATAAGCTCAGATGCCCGGATGACCCAGCTGGGAGCGAAACTGGTGATGAGCGTGGGAAACCATAAGATAAGACCGGTTAATCCCATAACCACAGTTCCCCAGACTACTGCCCAGTATTCAGCTTTTTCTGTATAATCGAACTCTTTGTATTCGGGTTTTCCTTTAGATAATCCCATGTAATATTTCACAGTCTGTATAACTTCCGGAATGTCCTGGAAACGAACCATGATCTCTTTGAATAAATGACGTCCCCGTTTGGTAAAGGTAATATAGTATAAATGATAGAAAGAGACAGCAATTAAGCCTACTGCAGAAACCCGGTGTATCACTCGCCTACCCCACTCATCTATTCCTATTGATTCAAAAAAAGACACCCACCAGGCATTAGGAAAACGAAGAGCGAAACCGGAGATTGCCAGAATGGTAAATGTTAGCATCAGGATGGCGTGTTGCATCACCTCCACACCTTTGAATCTGATGATATAATACCTTTTTTCTTCCTTTTTCTTATACCTGATATATTTGAGATAAATAATAAGGTTATGCAGAAACATCCCACCAATAACACCTACAATGAGAATAACGTAAATAAGAGTAATGTAGTAGTTCACGGGATTTCCGCGGATAAGCATGGCCTCGTGGGTGTAACTATCTGCAAATGACTGAGTTACATTTTTATGGCATTGACTACATGTGGCTATAAGGTTTTTCGGATTAATTGAGGAAGTCGGTGAACTTGCTTCCTGGATGTTATGGTTGCGATGGCAACTACCGCAGGTTGCGGCATTCCTCTGACCCAGATGAACCGAAAGCCCGTGGTAAGAATCCTCATAGGTAGAAACTACAGTCGAAGGAAGATTATACTTTCTGACCAGCTCAGGATCGGTATGACATTTTATACAGGCATCATGGGATGCGACCAGATACGCCGAATCTGGATGCAAAATCTCATGTTCACCATGACAATCTGTACAGGTTGCGGATTCTAATACCCCATGACTCAAGGCTCTGGCATGGATAGACTCGCTGTAATCCGCCAGGGCGTCAATGTGACATTGACCGCAGGTATTCAGGATATTCAGCTTGTAAATTGTCGAAAGGGGATCTATTCTCTTGCGTATTTCGTGTGCCGGGTGACAGGTATTGCAGGTTGGTGCAGAATCAATGCCTTCCGAAACCAGTTTCCCATGTACTCCCTTCAAATATTCTGCTCTCACGCAAGGTTGTTTGAAGGCATCATCACTTATTTCACTTTTCTTTTCATGGCATCCGCAACAGGTATTGGGCAAATTTTGAAAATAGGTAGAAGATTTCGGATTAGAAGAAGGTAAAATATCGTGCTTTGTATGGCAATCCCAGCAATGCGGTGCAAGTTCCTCCATATGTATAAATTTTAACCCATGCATCGATTTGGAATATTCAGCCTGAACGTCTTCGTGACAGGTACCACAGTCAACCAGTTTAAGTTCTTCAGCATGAGGATAATCCTTGATCCCGGCAAGGTCAGTGTGACAATCCACACAGCTCAAATCCGCGTGTATGGATTGGTCGTAGATCTTCGGATCTACCGACATGGGAATTTCTACCCCCTCCCGATCGAGTCCGGTTAGATCGGGATCCGCATGACAGGTCAGGCAATCCTCATTACTTTGCCCGAACGCTGAGAATCCAAAAAGCAGAATAATACACAATAAATATTTCATCAGGAATCCTTTCAATGCTGTCATTGGAAATTTTTCAAGATCAGATCGTCAAATTAATTGCGATGCTGTTCTTTTTTCATTAAATACTGATTCAGGCTATCCAGATTGAAAAGCCATTTCCCCCCAAGTTTTATGGCGGGAATATCAATCTTTCCGGATTCCAATAAACGGTAAAGACTTCCTTTGTGCATCCTTAAATATTCAGCAGCTTCTTTTAAGGTAAGTAGACGTAATTTTTGAGAGGTTTCCATCTGAAATCCTTCCTTAGTATTTATAAGTAATCATATCTCAAGCTGGTTTATTCAATATATGATTCGTGAGATAATTGACAAAAGTTCTCATTTGTACGAAGGATTGGTAAGTTGCATTTTTAAACACACTTATTTAGAATAGCAAATATTTATTCGAAGAATTTCAATTTATTTTACACAAACTTTATCATTATTTGCTATTTTTTAGCTAATTTAAGAGCTTGTGAAGAATTTGTCAAGATTAAATAATAAAAAAATCGTGGATAAATAAGGATTTATTTAATCTTGTGACTTACCAGAAGTACAACTCCATAAAGAGCAATACCGGCAATTACATCGATCAAATAGTGGTATCGGAGATATACCGTGGAAACTATGAGAAGCAGAACGATGGGAAGTGTCCAGAAGAACATTTTACGAAAATATTTAAAAGCATAATGTGAGTATAGCAAGGCGATGGTAACATGTCCGCTGGGAAAAGCATCCCATTGGATGTTTTCAAGCCCATTTAAAGCACTGCTTATGGAATTGTAAACCTTACTCGTGACCAGAGGGATGTGCTGAAGATGAGCCAGAAAATAACGAGGTCCCAGAGCAGGAAAAATCAGGTAGCCGAAATAAGATATATAAAATCCCAGTAAGATCACTAATGCGAATTCATTAAATAATTTTTCTCTCCTTTTGACATGAGCGGGAATCAAAATGAGTAATGGTAAAAAATAGAAAGTCAGATAACTAATTTGAAGAATTTCTGTCAAAAAAGAATAATGATATCTTTCCAGCCAGACAGTAGGGTTTGACCCCAGCAACCAGAAATCAATTTTAATTAAAGTGTTGTCTATATTACTGGGATGAATAGAAGGAATAAGGTAGTGAAACGCGGCAAAAGAAAGTGGTAAGAAAAATACCGGATACCAATTTCGAAAAAAATTAATCCAGTTATTTATTGGAACCATTCCGGCAAAAAGGAAAGCAAAATTAAGGGCGATAAAATAGCTCAATAAATAGATCAGACTGTGATGAATGGCAGAATGAAAGATGACTATCACAAACATCCAGGTTCCCAGATAGATTAAGGTAAGAACATCATATACCCGGAACCTGTCTAGCTGTATAAATTTATCCTGTCCTTGCGACATTTCCTGCCAATTGCCGATGAATTAAAACGTTACTTTATTATTTTAAAAGGGGAATTTTTCAAATTCCTAAATAACGGTTCCATCATGGATAACCGAATTTTTAGGAATAACAATAATGCCATCCCGGATGACATAATTCTCGGAAGTCTCATCTGTTTTATTCTGGGTGTTCACCAATTTTACGCCATTACCAATTCTTGCATTCTTGTCGATAATCGCATTTTGGATTTCACAATCACGACCAATACCAACATTAGGAATTCCAAGCTTACTATTTATTTCAATTTGTTCTTTAGACTCCAGATAATCCGATCCCATAATCACTGCCCGGTTCACCCGGGAATTTTCCCCAATCCTGGTACGTATACCGATAATAGCAGACGAGACATGGGATCGATTGATAATACTTCCTTCGCATAAAATGGAATTTTTTACCTCGGCACTCAATATTTTTGAACCCGGTAAAAAGCGGGGATGGGTAAAAATCGGATGCAGCTCGTCGTAAAAATTAAATCTGGGTAGGATTTCGGTCAGATCCATGTGCGCTTCGAAAAAACTCCGAATCGTACCGATATCTTCCCAATATCCATCAAAAAAGTAGCCATACACCTTTTTTCGTTTTAAGGCAAAGGGTATAACTTCCTTGCCAAAATCCTCAAAATCGGTATCTTCCAGCATCTCGAAAAGTATATTCCAGTTAAAGAGATAAATACCCATAGAGGCTAAATGAGTCCGTCCCGACGCCTCCAGGTTAAACTTGGAGAAAACCTCCGGAGGGATACTCATGGCATCCAGGTCTTCTTTGACTTTCGGTTTCTCAAAAAATGACTCAATCCGGGTATTTCGATTTACTTTCATAACTCCGAATTCAGGTGCTTGATTGTAACGCACCGGATAAACAGAGATGCTGATATCCGCCTTCTTTTCGATATGAAACTGGATAAATTTTTGATAATCCATGCGATATAAATGATCCCCGGAAAGGATAAGTACCAGATCTCCCTCGGTACGTAAAAATTGTAGGTTTTGTCTCACTGCATCGGCTGTCCCCTGGTACCACTGGCGGTTATCCAGTGTTTGCTGGGCGGAAAGGATAGTAACAAAATCTTTGGTAAAACTATCGAATCGATAAGTCACAAAGATATGCCGATGCAAGGATTCACTACTAAACTGGGTGGAAATAAATATTTTTCTCAAATTGGAATGAATGCAATTACTGATCGGTATATCAATCAAGCGGAACCGGCCGGCAATCGGAACAGCAGGTTTGCTCCGTATTTTGGTGAGGGGATATAATCTGCTGCCCTGTCCACCTGCCAGAATAATGGTGACAACTTTGGCCATGATTTTCCTCTATTAACTTTCGAATGACTCGAATTAAAAACCTATTCGTTTAACATTAAAATAAGAATAATTTTATTCATCCTACATATCAAAAAAATATCTCATCAAACATTTGATTTTAATGTATACCATGAAACAGGTCTAAACAAGTTTTCCTGCTAAAATTTTCTGAAAGGCATTGGGTAATTCAGCGGGAGAGAATAAGTTGACGCCGCGATCTACCGCCTGATTAAGAATGTTCACCAGCTGCCGGATCCCCTGAAATTTTGAATAGGAGTCCGTGTCCCGATGGAGTGGATAAATAGTTTTATTGGTTAAGAGTGGATCTGCATCTGCCGGAAACCGACCGGCTTCCACCGCACGCTGATAATCAACAGTTCCCGGTATCGGCGAATATGAAGCCAATTTTACTTTTATGCCCAGTGAATGGACAAACAGAATACTCTGGTAAATTTCCTCATGAGACTGATTGGGTAAACCCATCAATACATAGGATTCCAACGTCTTCTTGGCATACCCGGCTTTGGTCAAATGTTGCACTGCCCGTTCAAGATCGGATGGTATTACTTTGTTCATCATGTCCTTCTGACGATCCTTATCCACCGTTTCAAAACTCAACCGGATGGTTTTAAATCCTGATTCCCAAAATAGCCTGGCCGTATTTTGATCAATCTGTTTAGCATGCAACCCATTGGGGGTGTGGAATCGAAGCTTGATATTTTTCTGCAGAAGCATCTCCAAAACCGGCAGAAGCCGCTGGTTCTTATTCAACAACAGGGCATCGTCATAAAAAGCGATGTCATGTACCCGGTACTTCTTTACGGAGGAAGTTATTTCCTCAACAATATTCTCCGGCTGCCGCTGGGCATATTTCCCGCTTATTTTATCGGTCGCACAAAAAGTACAGCGATAAGGGCATCCCCGGGAAGTCATCACCGGCAGATATTCCAGATGATGATACAGATCGAAAGCAGGAAAGGGAAAATCATCTAAAACTTTTGGTTCCTTTTCGGCTACCGGTGCATCCGGTAAAATATCTGAAAGTAATTGTTCAACCTGGGTCTCCCCGGGACCCTGAAGAACATAATCAGGCTTCAGATTTTCTCTGGCATGCCCGGGAAGCAGCGTGGCGTAAATACCCCCTAAAATAACCGGTACTCCCGGGAATATCTCTCTGACGATTTCAATAACTTTTTTAGGCCCAAGGTACCAGTAGGTCATAAAAGAGGTTACCAGGATTGCTGCTGGTTTGGGCATATTCTTTAATTCCTGTCTGAACAGATCTTCCGGTAAACCATAACAGGCAAATTTACGGGGGACGGCATGGAAAATTGCCGGTTTTTCCACCACTTCCCGGTAAAACGGGCCAGTGCCATATTTTTTGACTTTCGGAGATTTCCCCCCCAGCCAGTTTTGTAACGCGGGGTGAAATTTGTCCAGGCAATCAATGAAATCTATCCGATGGCCTATTTCCCGAAGGTAGGAAGCAATATACAACAAACCGATGGGTTTGCTCCACAGATCAAACGCGGTAAAGTCGTAGATCCAGGGATTTATCAATAATAAACCGGGCTTTTTCTTTTGTTCGGGCATCTCATTTCTCAATAAAAAATAAACCACCTCAAAAATCGGGGTGGTTTAATTTAACATAAGTATGGAAATGATAAAATAAATTTCGACTAGAATCGATTTAACAACCGAATCTCAATTCCCTCAAAAGCCGGACGGTTGATGCAGACACCCCCGGCACAGATCTTTCCTTTCCTACGGTTACCGCCAAATACGGTTAAATCGAAATTTTTTGGCAAATGTACGTCCACTTGACCAGCTATCCAGTAATCCTCTTCTGATAACTGATCGGTAGTGCGTTCTGAAATCAGGGATAATGTAACCCGGGAAAATATATCATAGGCCAGGGTTAGAGCCTGGTCATAGTATTGCCGATCGTTAAGAAGAATTTTGGCATGCTGGTGTTCCACAATTGCCTTTATGGCATGATAATCACCGATGATCCATTTCGCCGTCCCAACAAAATTCAGATAACGGGCTTCCAGATTTTCCTGCTGCCCTGCCCCGCCGACTAAACTCCAGTAATCACTGGGATCGAACTCCAGCTGACCATAATATTCGCGGTATAGCACTAATCCTTTATGATTAGTGGTCCGGTTATTGTTCAGAGTCAATACAGTGTTATCCCCAATCCCATAGGTGAATTCCACCTGATAACCCTTTTCATCCCGGGCATCCTGTACTCGCTGATGCCGGTTTAAAAGCGTGTAAAGATGTTCCCGGAAAACGGTTGGCGGGTTATTATAGGTCAGTCCTTCTGTTATATCGAATTGATCGTAATCCCGATATTCCACCAGGAGTGTCGCATTTCCATAATAAATATTGCCCATTAAATAATATGCTTTACCCTTTGGGTACTGACTGGGAAAATCCTTAAAAGCTCGCTCGAAATAGAATTCCCCCCAGTCAAAATTCAGATCCGCCAGAACGGATCCCCAATAGACTCTTCCTTTATCTTTTAAATCTGTGGTAACAAAAGTCCCACCAATATCAAGTAGCGATATGGGTTTAAACTTCAGATATCCCCCTTCCAGCCACTCCTGCCGTCGGCCACTCCGGTCGCGGGGTCTTCCGGCGATTACTTCCGCATCGAGCAGGGGATGATTAAAATCAACCTTACCACCATCAATATTTGTATCCCAGCGGATCATCCGGTTTTCGAAGGATCTTAGAACCAGGCCCCGGCCAAACAAGGTATAGTAATTCCCCAGGGTAGCAGTGAAGTAGCTTTTTCTATATTCCAGGAAGCGCTGGGCAATGCCATAACCGGTGGTATCCGGCGAATATGGTTGGGGTGGTTCGTGCGCTTCAAATCTCAAACCAGCTCTGAAATCCTTATAACCCAGAAAGAACTCTGCCCAGTCTTCAAAATACTGTTTATCATTTTCCCGATCAATCGACCATTCCAGGTAGTTATTACCCTGATAGGTCAGTTGGGAAAACGAGTCAACCACAGGGAGTTGAAAAAATAGGATAAAAATGATACCATATAGGAGTCGTCTGTTCATGAGGCAAATTCCTGTCTGCTTAGCGGATGAGGGAGATTATTTCAACAATTTATCGAGTTCTTCTTCGACTTTCTTTTCATCACCAACGCGATATCCCACGTGACTGTAAACAATTCTACCCTCTTTATCGAGAATAATAGTAAATGGCGGTACCGATCCTCCCAGCATCCGCATTACTTCACTATTGGTATCCAGTAAAATATGGAAGGGATAACGATGGGATTTGGCAAAACTCTTGACTCGTCCCACAGTTTTGGGATCGTCCACTGAAATTGCCAGGAAACTGACTTCCTTTTCCGAGTAGGTGTCATATATCTTTTTCATTTTTTTTAATTCTTCAATGCAGGGTACGCACCAGGTCGCCCAAAAATTGATCACAACCGGACCCTTTTCCAGATTTTGATACAACACGTAATTTTTACCATCCAGATCGGGCAGAGTAAAATCCGGTGCTTTTTCCCGATCAGATCCTTCGTCGCCAGCCAGGGCCGGCAAGAAGAAACATAAAATCAGCATCATGCTTAAAAAATATTTCATTACTCCTCCGGAAAATTAATTACCTTTAAAAACAAATTACTGTATTTGAATATTAACTGTTTAACCCATATCTCTGGCGGTTTTTCCTCACAGACCAGGATATCTCGTCCAACCTGCTTGCAGTATCTCCTTGGTGTAATTCACCTGGACAAAAGCAACCACAGATAAATCCTGTCCCCACTCCGGCTGATATTTAAATGAAAAATTGAAACGTTCTTTTTCATTGGTATTAAGTGCTATAGTCTGACCGGCAGGATCCGGATAGAATTCCCGGAATACCGCTTCAAAATGCTGCTGACCGTTTGTACCCGGGGGACTTTCATAATCGATCACATCCTCAATGAGGGCAATTTGCAACACGGTAGATGCAGGAAATGAGTCAAGAGCTGTTACCTGGAGCTCACCGGAAATGCTTGAATCTTCTCTTACCAGATTAATGAATTCAACCACGGCACCGGGTGCCTTTGACAAGTGGGCTTCAATTGAGTCTTTGACCGTCTGGTAGGAAGGCAGAGTCAGATTTCCAACATACTTTTTGCCATCGATCCAGGCAGTTGGTATACTGGCAGCCTTATAATAGGTTTTCACCCGGTAATCATTCCCCACTTTTGCCGCGAGATACATGGGATCTTCCGGAGAAGGCCAGTAGGCATGATAACCGATACCAATTAACTGAACCGGTCCGAACTCACTCAACAGATCTTCAACTAACTCATCAGCCTCCGGGCAAGGGGGGCAACTGGTATTGGATATATGTTCCAATAAAACTGTTCTTCTCAAATCCAATCTCTCATTCAGCTCGATAACTTTATTAGTGGTGATATTCGTATCCCGCCGAACCGGTAAATAATTACTCTTCAGAATCTCGATCCGGTAATTTCCAGTAGGCAGGCCGAGAATATTGAGCGGTGAAAATCCAAAATCCAGTTTATTGATATAGATCCGGGCACTGTCCGGTGTGGTCCGGACCAGAATATCCCCGGTGCTTACTTTATTGAGTTCAAAACGTATAGTTTGTTCTTTTTCTTTTTCCACAAAGACCACTGCAGAATCCGGGGTTGGTCTGGTAGTGCTTAAAAACAGATGCACCACATGTTTCCCGACGCTTACATTTTCCAGAAGCGCAGGTGTCACCCTACCTGTATTTTTATAATCCAGAAAAATGGTGGCGCCGGAATAATTATCCGAAGTGATTAAAAGATTGCCGTATTCCGGATTAAAACCAAAAATTTCCCCATCCTTCACCGTACAGGACAAGATCAGGGCCAGGAGAATGAGAAATAGGATTACCAGATAATTTATTTTGTGCATTTTGTCTCTCAATTTTTACCCATCAGAATTTGAAAGGAAGATAAAGATTTCAGGGCTTTTGTATCAACACCTTTTTAAAAAACTCAACGCCCTGGCGGAGGTATTTTGCAAAAAAAAAGCCCTCCACCGGAAGGCAGAAGGCTTTTTATAGACTAAAAACAATATTACCGGAGCATTATCATTTTTTGGACTGCTTTTTGACTGCCATTGGTTAACTGATAATAATAAATTCCGGAAGCCTGTTGTTTCCCGTAATCATCCCGTCCGTCCCACATCACCTGGTAACTGCCGGCGGGTTGAGATGCATTCACCAGTGTGCGAACCGCCTGACCCAGTGAATTATAGACTACCAGCTTGGTTTGCTGCGGAATGGCATTATCCAATACATACTGAATCATAGTTTCCGGGTTAAACGGATTGGGATAGTTCTGATTCAACTGGAAGGTATAGCTCACCGGTTGATCATCGCCAATACCTGTTGTACCTTCTTCAAACCAGCGGATACTTCGTGCCACAATGGAATCCCGGTCTGCTTCATC
>CAZTXJ010000026.1:0-1879 GCA_964617285.1 uncultured Calditrichaceae bacterium
TCGGATGTTTTTCGCCTGAATCTGGCGCTTCGCTGGTAGCAGATTTATCTTCTTTAGATTACGAAGGACTCTCATTTTTTTGTTATTCCCTGTCTGCCGGCCAGGCAGGCGGCCTCCGAGCCGGAATCTCGTTTTATTGAGTGGATGAGACCCTGAACCCAGTTCAGGGTGACAAAATAATGAACGGCCCGACTGACATGCTGTCCTGTAAATACGGGATCAGTATCTAAATAATAGAACCTACACGAAGTCAACTTTGACATATTTATTTTGGATTTATAGCTGGGAGGGACTTTTCAGCAGTTCATCAGAATATATTAGAAACCTAAAACTGGGTGATCTTGCGGAAATTTTCCAGCCGTTTATCAATATCTTCCCGGGTAATTCTTTTCAACATATCAAAACTGAAAGATTCCACACTGAAGGAAGCCACAGTACTGCCATAGGCTACTGCTTTCCGGAAATCCGTATCATTTAATTTCGTGCAGCAAGCCAGGTAGCCGACAAAGCCCCCGGCAAAGGAATCTCCCGCTCCGGTGGGATCCACAACTTTTTCTACCGGGTAAGCCGGAGCGGAGAAAAAATCATCCTTGGTAATTAAAACTGCCCCGTGTTCTCCTTTTTTTACCACCAGCACTTTTGGTCCCATTTTGAGAATGGCCCGGGAGGCAATATTGATGTTCTGTATTCCGGTTAACTCCCGGATCTCTTCATCGTTTAAGATCATCACGTCCACTCGCTCGATCACTTTTTCCAGTGCCGCCCGGCTGCCGCTGATCCAGAAGTTCATGGTGTCGAGGATGGTGAGGGTAGGGGAGTTGATGCTCTTGAGCACTTCCAGCTGTAATTCCGGATGGATGTTGGCCAGAAAGACAAATTTGCTTGAGCGGTAGTTTTCCGGTATCTCCGGTTTAAATTTTTCAAAGACATTGAGGTAAGTAAAAAGGGTGTCCCGTTGATTCATATTGTCGTGATAGCGCCCACCCCAGCGGAAGGTGTCGCCTTTTTCCACTTTTAATCCACTCAAATCCACCTGCTTGGCTTTCAGAAAATCGACCAGGTTAAAATCGAAATCCTCACCTACCACTCCCACTACATTCACCGGGGCGAAAAAACTGGCGGCTGTGCTGAAGTAGAGGGCAGAACCACCGGGAGAATCATTCACTTTTCCGTGAGGCGTTTCCACGGTATCCAGAGCAATCGAACCAACTACCAGGATTGACATTATAAAAAATCCTCGTCTTTAGGGCTACATTTTCTCCGGGGCGGTTACACCCAGGATTTTGAAACCATTGGCCAGAACCGTCCGGGTGGCCAGACAAAGCGCCAGACGGGCCTGGGAGAGTTCATTATCATCGGTCAGAACCCAGCATTCTGTATAAAATTTATGGAAGGCGGTAGAAACCTCCGAAAGATACTGGGTCAGTTGATGGGGAGTAAACTCTTCCGTACAACGCTGCACCAGGTTGGGAAATTCCATCAGTTTTTTAATCAACTGGAATTCACTGGTATCGGTCAGGCGATTCAGGGTATCCCGGTTGGCGTACTTTACTTTTTTCTCTTCCGCGTTTCTCAGAATACTGCAAATCCTGGCATGGGCGTATTGGTTGTAGTAGACCGGATTTTCATCGGACTGGGTTTTGGCCAGCGCCAGGTCGAAATTGAGATGGCTCTCCATACTGCGCATCAGAAAAAACCAGCGGGTAACATCTGCCCCGACCTCATCCATCAATTCATCCAGGGTGACGAAGTTCGCTTTGCGGGTGGACATTTTAACCTTTTCCTGTCCCTGGTACAGGGTCACAAACTGATGGATCAGTACCCTGATTTTATTTTCATCGTAACCCAGGGCCTTTATACCCGCCAGGACATCGGGATA
>CAZTXJ010000026.1:1979-5922 GCA_964617285.1 uncultured Calditrichaceae bacterium
CCCAGACGGGCCAGGGTATTTTTGATATCGGCAAAGATGAGTTCTTCCGCTTTCTGCTTAAAGATATCGGTATCTCCTTGCTTCAGCAGACTGTCCCCATGTTCTTTCTTCAATTCCCGGGCAATTTCCAGGATGTACTGACCCTGGTAGAAATCATCCGGAAAATCAATCTTCTCCCCGCACAATTCCTGGTAGCGCAGCTTAACCGAGTCTCCCAATACCCGCATCTGCCTTCCGGCATTGTTGAAATAATACTCCCGGATGACCTGGTAATTGCTCCATTCCAGAAAATTAGCAATGGTATCGCCAATCACCGCCTGGCGTCCATGACCGATGGTTAAGGGACCGGTAGGATTAGCACTTACAAATTCCACCTGGGCTTTTTGATTCTTGCCGATTTGATTGCGACCGTAAATTTTGTTCTGGTCTAAAATTTCCTGAACAAAGTTTTGCAGAAAGGTTGAGGCGTAAAAAAAGTTAATAAAGCCGGGTCCGGCAATCTCCACTTTTTCAATCAGCGCAGGATCGAAGGTAAGATTATTGACAATATTCCGGGCGATTTGCCGGGGATTTTGTTTGAGCTCACCTGCCAGCTGCATAGCCAGATTAACGCTCAGATCCCCATGGGTTTCAATTTTAGGTATTTCAAAAGTGAATGTGGGATGGGGATATTCTAATGTATCAAGCGCGGCTTTAATGATTTTCTGTAAATACGATTCTATTTTCTGCATTTTCTTCAACCCGGATAATATTTGCGTCGCCCCATAATTTTTCGATGCCGTAAAATTGCCGGGTCTGTTCTCTGAAAATATGAACCACCACTTCAATATAATCCAACAGTACCCAGTTTAAATTGCTGTATCCCTCCCGATGCCATACCTTCTCTCCGTTACTGCCTAATTTCTCTTCCACATAGTCAGTCAGCGCCTTTACATGTGGCTCGGATTCGCCGCTCATGATTACAAAAAAATCGGTTATATCGGTTAACTGCCGGACATCCAGCAGAACTATATCATTTCCTTTTTTCTCCCACCCGATGGTTGCGATTTGTTCAGCCAGTTCTTTTGAACTCAAATTGAACCTCTATTTTTTAAATGGCTTTAATTTTTTATAATCTTTTCCAATCACAATGGAAGCAGCCAGCTGCTTGCTTTCATCCACTTCGGACTTTATCTGATCTGTGCTAATCCCTAATATTTTGGCGATTTTTTCCGCGCTCTGCCTATCACCGATCCGGTCGATGACCATAGAATTGGTTACTGTGAAATTTTTATAATTTCCCATGGAAACCACATCGATATCTTCATTCCGGAGGTAGTCGGTGGTTTTTTTAGCGACTCCGAAGGCACCACACCCATTCAAAACCTCCACCTGAATCTTTTGCGGAACAGGTTGAATCAATTGTTCCGGCTCCTCAGCAGGTATATTTTCCGGGGCAACCTTTCCCCGGGAGGAAGCTGTATCTCCGATCATGCTGGTTTCCATCCCCTGATTTTTACCGTCAAAGAAACTGCTAAAGTTCAGGGAATCGGCCAATTGATAGATGATGAAGATAAAGAATGCCAGCAGAAATAGATAAAATACCGGTTTTAGGAAATTCAGGAAAGAGGAATTCGGGGACGATTGTTTGCCGGATTGACGACTTCCCCCCTTATGACTTTGATGGATGAATTTTCGAACGCGCTTATCGGATAGGTCTCTCCGGGTCCTTCTTGCCAAACTTTAACATCTCCTCTTGTGGATTACCATCCGTACCAGCCGTTGTTATAATATCCGGGACCGTAATAACCCGGTCTCACATCGAAACCGAATTTCAGCAGGGTATTGTCGCTTGGCCGGTAATACAGTTCCGCTCCACCGAAAAACTGGGTGTTATTCAGCACCGGATTCTGCAGGGAACTATAGGGGATGTTCATCAAACCCAGATTTAATCTTAAAAACAAAGGATTGCTTATCTGGTAATCTATGGTATTCATATAGCTGTTTACCATCATGCCACCGGCACTGCCCATGGTCATATAACTCATAGAAAAGCTGTGATGCATGCTCAATCTGGTCGGATCAAAAAGTCCGAAAAATGAGCCGGTATTTGGCTTGGCGATGGCATCGCTGATGGAAGGCATCTTAGTTTGCGATTTTAACTGGGCAAATGCCAGCATAGGGATGAGTAAAAAAATGAATACCAATAAACCCTTTTTCATTGTAACCTCCATTATCGTCCTTCTTTACTAAATACAGAGAAGGATATAAATTGTTCCGGTACAAAATTTAACCAATGGCAGTGAAAAAATAAAGGTTTATTTTGTATTTCGTTTCAGCTAAAACTGTTATTGATTGTTTTTGAACGAAAGTCGGTTGTCTGTAAAACGTTTAGGAACCATAAAATTTAATATGAAATAAAATAGTTTTTATTTATTATTCAAATTGTATTTAAATCTTTAGCAAAGATTTAAGCTAAAAAATACTGAAGGAGCAAGAAATGGAATTTAAATTATTAACAAAGAATTTTGAAGCTGTCCATGCTGACCTGCTTATTATCCCCCTATTCGAAGACAACGTAAAAATTCCGGAGAATTTACCTCTGCTTTCCGATAAATTGATCCTTGAACTGGATGTCTTTCTGGAACGCTCCCATTTTAAGGGTAAGTTAAATCAGGAATTTGTTGTACCGGTTGAAAATAAGCAGTTCAATTTTATAGCTTTTGTTGGCACCGGCAAGATATCCGCCTGGAACCTGGAAAATGCCCGTCAGATTGCCGGCACTTCGGTAAAGGTCCTCCAGAAACAGCGTGGCAAATCTCTGGCATTCCTCTGGCCTGAGGATTATCCCACACCCGGATACCCGGAGATGTTCCTGCCGGAAATGGTTGCAGCGATGATCACCGCTGAATTTCATCTGAAGGAACTGAAAAAACCGGAGGAGGATGAAATTGTTCCGGATATTGAGCAAGCCACTTTTTTAATGCAAAATACGGAAATTGTCCGAAATGAGAATCTGGCAATTGGAATGGCTTTGGGAGAATCGATAAATCAAACCAGACGACTGGCGGAATTACCTTCCAATTTATTAACCCCGGCGGCCTTTGTGGAGGAAGTAAAACAGCTGTCCGGAAAATACAAATGGGAACTGGAAATTCTGGATCAGCAATCGCTGCGGAAAATGAAAATGAATTCTTTGCTGGCTGTGGCGCAGGGCAGCGAAAATCCCCCCTATCTGGCTGTGGCCAGCTATTCCCATCCGGCTGCAAGTAAGACAATTGCGCTGGTGGGAAAGGGTGTTACCTTCGACAGTGGTGGTATTTCCATAAAGCCCTCTAAAAATATGGAAGAGATGAAATATGATATGTGCGGGGCCGCAGCAGTGCTGGGTGCATTACAGGCGGTTAGCCTTACCCGCCTTCCGGTGAATGTAATTGCGGTGATGCCGCTGGTGGAAAATATGCCCTCCGGAACGGCCACCCGGCCCGGTGATATTGTAAAAAGTTATTCCGGCAAAACTGTGGAGATCATCAATACTGATGCCGAGGGGAGACTGATCCTTGCTGATGCCCTGAGCTATGTGGAGAAACAATCTGCCCCGGATATGATCGTGGATCTGGCCACCCTCACCGGGGCAGTGATTGTTGCTCTTGGGAATCTGGCTGCCGGTGTTTTGACCACCGATGAAAATATGCTGGAAAGCCTGCAGGAAGCCGCTAATATTTCCGGCGAACGGATCTGGCCATTACCATTATGGGACGATTACGATGAACTGATGAAAAGCAAGATTGCCGATATCCGGAATATTTCTACTAAATCCGGTGCCGGTACCATAACTGCCGCTGCTTTCCTGAAAAAATTTGTGGAGAAAACACCCTGGACGCATATTGATATTGCCGGAACTGCCTGGGACATGCCGGAGAAATCCTACCGGCCAGCAGGGGCAACCGGTTTTGGGGTTCGG
>CAZTXJ010000026.1:6022-7175 GCA_964617285.1 uncultured Calditrichaceae bacterium
GGTAGGAACGCTGGTCAAGCAGGGAGAGACGTTTCACGATTTTACCGGACAGCAGGTCGAAGCGGCGGATTTGATCCAGTTTATCGGCAATCTTCTCCAGATGATCGGGCATGGTCATCCAGTTGAATTTATCAAAGCGCTCCAAATTTAACGGCACCGTATATCCGCGCAGGGTTTTTTCCCGTTCCACATTGTAATACTGCTCGAAGTAAGACATCACCAATTCCCGCAAATTTCGATACACCGGTTCGCGGAAGCGCAATCCCACAAAATTGGATTTGGCAATCGCTCCCCAATGTCCATCCTGTTTATATAAGGCCAGCAGATGATCGTCATCCCGCTGGTTGGGAATCATATCCAGAATCAGGGGCGGATAACCGATCTTCCGGAGGGCGGCTGCAGCGAACAGGGCGCCGTCAAAACAGTGTGCGGTTTTATCCTGCAAAACCTGCAACGGGCAGCGATAAAAGGGATCGGCGCTGTAAATCAGTTCATCCAGAAACAACTGGATTTTGTTCGGATCGGTCAGTTTTGCCATAATGGCTTTTTCCGGATCAGTCAGGGATTGATTAAATAATTTGATGGCAGACATTCGGGCTCCTTGCCTTCTGGGTAATGATGGAAGTGATTACTATTCCTTATTTACTTCGAACTGTTTAGATAATGGTGCCAGAGCATTCGGGCTGCTACTGCCCGCCAGGGTTTCCAGGGAATACTCAATTTTTCTAATTTTTCGGGAGAGGGGCGGGAATTCAGTTTTTTTACCTGTTGTACGGCTACTGCCAGGGCCAGGTCATGCCGTGGCCAGACATCCCGCCGTCTCAAGGCCATTAAAAGGTAAATCTCGGCCGTCCATGCGCCGATGCCTTTGTGATCGGTCAGTTTCCTTCTCACTGTTTCATCATCCAGGATGTGAAGGTTATCCGGATCAAATTTACCCTGCTGGATGCTTTGTGCCAGGTTACGACAATATCCGGTTTTTTGCCGGCTGAAACCAATTTGTTTCAATTCCTCATCGCTCAAAGTTAAAAAGTTTCCGGCAGTCAGTGGGGACACCTTAGCCAGTAAGCGATCGTAAGCTGCTTTGGCCGAAGCCAGGGAAACCTGTTGCTCCAGAATGATCCGGACCAGAGTGGGAAATCCCGGTTCCCGC
>CAZTXJ010000026.1:7275-13262 GCA_964617285.1 uncultured Calditrichaceae bacterium
TTCTTCTACATGGATTCTGATAATCAGTACAATTACCACCAAAAATCCAATGAAAAGGTTCATGAGCGACCAGTGGCTCAAGATGCTGGCCCAGACAAATAAAAGTGCCGCCAGGTACATGGGATGGCGGATGAACCGATACGGTCCTCTCTGCAATAACTGACCAGTGCCCGGATCGGCCGTCACTTTAAATTGTTGCCCCATAAAGGTCACTCTGGCCCAGATGACCAATCCGATGGCTAAAAGTTGAATTACGATAACCAAAGGAGAAGGGGAAAGCACCGATCTCCGTAAAAAAAGGATCCCGATGGCAATCAGGATCAACATTCCACCAAATTTCGCAACGAGCTTTATCATATTTGTACTCCGACTGATCGACAGTCTGTATTATTTTAATTTACCGGTTTATAACTCACCCCGAGTTCATTAAACAGAAAAGTGTACATGGCCACATTCTCATTTATCTTTTCGCTGGTTGGCGTACCGATGCCATGACCGGTTCCGGAGCTGGTCCTTAACAGAATGGGATTGTCCGAACTGGTGGCCGCTTGGAGTTGGGCGATCATTTTGCGGGAGTGCATGGGATCTACCCGGGGATCGTTAGCCCCGGTCATAAACAAAACTGCGGGATAATCCACTCCATATTTCACATTATGATAAGGGGAGTAAGCATACAGTGCCTTAAACTGCTCCGGATCCTGTACGGTGCCATATTCCGGGATATTAAATCTTCCGTTGGGGGTCTGTTCCACCCGGATCATATCGTAAACGCCAACATAGGAAACAGTGGCCTTAAACAAATCCGGATGCTGGGTAAGCATGGCGCCCATCAACAGACCGCCATTGGAGCCGCCCATAATCGCCAGTTTTTCCGGTCTGGTATATCCTTCTTTTATCAGATACTCCATGACCGCGGCAAAGTCGTCAAATCCATTCTGCTTGTTTGTCAGCATGCCAGCCTGGTGCCAGGCTTCTCCATATTCCCCACCACCACGAATATTGGCGACCGCATAAATTCCTCCCTGCTCGATCCAGACGGATCTCAGTGGCTGGTAATTGGGTATTCTACTCAATCCATAACCGCCATAACCATAAAGCAGCGTGGGATTACTGCCATCCAGCTTGGTGTCCTTTTTCAGGATGATATTTACCGGTATTTTTGTTCCATCTTTGGAGGTAGCGAACTCCCGCCGGACTTCGGTGTCCGAAAAATTTACCGGGGAGGTGCTATATAATTTAGTCGCACTGGTAGTGCTGCCGGCGGCTTCGAACAGAAACCAGCTTTCCGGGACAATATAGGAAGAATTACTGAATAATATATCATTTTCACCTATTGGAGTTAACTCATCAATATTTGATACGGGTAATATTTGCGGACCTTCTAATTTCTTTCCCTTGAGATCGAAAACCCGTAGATCTGTCGGACCGCCCGTCTGGTAGGTGAGATAAATCCGGTTTTGGGTCACGGCAAATTTTGATTTGGTATAAAAGCTGGAAACTATGGCATCATCGCCCTCCGGGATAATAACAGTAGCACTGTTCAGAGATGGATTCAGCGGTGACATCCGGATGACCTTACCCCGTGGGGCGTCATTAAGGGAAATAAAATAAAGCTGCCGATCCGCTCCGAAGGTGCCTTCCACAATCTGATTGCCAAAGGGAATAATCTCCCGCCATCTGCCAAAGGCATTCATGAGATAGAAAGAAAAGTCACCCCCATCTCCCATCTGAAGGGTAAGCAATAATCGTCCGGTGAGATTATCCATCTTAAGCCGGATTTCCCCAATCTTGGGAAAATCTTTCCCGATTACGTAACGATCTTTTTCCTGCAGCGTGCCCAACTGATGATAATACACCTGTTGATAAAAAGCCAGATCCTCCTCTGGTCGTTCGCCAGGTTTGGGGTAACGGGTATAATAATATCCGGAGCCGTCCGGTTTCCAGGCCAAATCGCCGCCGGCAGTTCCCTGGTTCACCCGGTCGATAACTTCTCCCACCTGATTTCCCGTTTCGGTTTCAAAAATATGCAAACTGCCAATTTCCGAACCGCCTTCGGACAGACAGACGGCCACCAGTTCTCCATCCGGAGACGGGACATACCACACGATGGAAGTTGCACCGGTAGGATCCATTTTATTCGGATCCACAATAATCTTTTCTTTCTCTGGCTCATCAGCCGAAGGCATGTAGACCAGCAAAGTCTGATTCAGTGGAGGTTGATTTTTAATAGCAAAAAGCCGGTTCTCCCGCCAGGAAAGCTCCGAGTAATTTACCGAGGCATTCTCGAATATTTCCGAAACCCTGGAGCGAATCTGTTTAACATCCGGTAAATGGTCCAGAAACCGGCGAGCGTAACGGTTCTGGCCTTCACTCCAGGCCTGGACGGCCGGATCGTTCCAGTTTTCCAACCAGCGATAGGGATCGTGAACCACTGTTCCATGCAGGGTGTCCGGAACATCTTCTACTTTTGCCACGGGTGGTTTACCGATTGAGCCCCGGTCAGAACAGGAAGAAAAAACCAGGACAACTATGGTTAAAATAAAAGCCGTTCTGGATATATTATTTAGAATAAACGGTAATGCTTTCAAGAATATTTCTTTGAAAGAAATCAGTAAATTTTGCATTTTATTTACCTTACGATAAAATATCTTCTATTTGCTTCAGTTCTGCCTCAGTCCAATCCAGCTGATTGAGGGCTGCTACATTATCGATTACCTGCTTAACCTTGCTGGTTCCCACCAAAACCGAGGTGACGCCTTTAAGCCGGAGTATCCAGGCAATGGCCATCTGGGCAAGCGATTGTCCGCGGTTTTTGGCAAGCTCGTTTAATTTACTCACTTTGCCGATTTTTTTCTGGGTGATGTCCTCCGGTGCCAGAAAACTATCAGCGCGGGAAGCCCGGGATCCTTCCGGAATACCATTCAGGTATTTGTCAGTCAGCAGGCCCTGGGCCAGCGGAGAAAATACGATACACCCCATTCCTTCCTGATCCAGAACCGGAAGGAGATCAGTTTCAATCCATCGGTCAAACATATTATAAATCGGCTGGTGAATGAGGCAGGGCGTACCCATGTTCCGCAAAATTTTGGCTGCCTCTTTGGTTTGTCCCCCGTTGTAGGCGGAAATTCCCACATACAGCGCCTTGCCCTGCCGGACAATATGATCCAGCGCGCCCATGGTTTCCTCCAGCGGGGTGTCCGGATCGGGGCGGTGATGGTAAAAGATATCCACATAATCCAGACCCATTCGCTTTAAACTTTGATCCAGGCTGGCGATGAGGTATTTACGCGAACCAAAGTCGCCATAGGGGCCCGGCCACATATCCCAGCCGGCTTTGCTGGAGATGACCAGCTCGTCCCGGTAAGGATGCAAATCCTTTTTCAGGATCTGGCCAAAGGTTTCCTCGGCTGAACCATAGGGCGGTCCATAGTTATTTGCCAAATCAAAATGGGTAATTCCCAGGTCAAATGCCTGGCGCACCATGGCCCGGGCATTTTCGAAAATATCGGCTCCCCCGAAATTGTGCCATAAACCCAGGGAAATTGCGGGAAGTTTTAAGCCGCTTCGTCCGCTTCGGTTATAAATCATTTTGTCGTAACGGGTTGCTGCTGGCAGATAATTCAAATTATCCTCCGTGTTCTGATTCCAACCAAATCAAAATTATTGAGAAATGAAATGATCATTCCCTTCGCTTAATGCCATTTAAAGAGTTTCAGACCGGTAGTAAAAAAGAAAACACCGATGGCCAATAGTATAATTGTGGGAACGGTATTCTGAGCAAAACCCGCCCCTTCGATGAAAATGCTTCGGATGCCATCCGCCAGCATGGTAAGCGGCATTAACTTTATAAAGGGTATACTCCAGTCCGGGAAATTGTGATAGCTAAAGAAGATCCCGGATAAAACCATCATAGGCAAAACCACCACGTTGATCAAACCGTTCCCGATTTCCGTATTGCCGGTATGAGAAGAAATAAAAATGGCGATACCAGCAAAAGCGATATTCCCGGCCAAAAAGATGATGATCAGCGCGGCAATATTTCCCTGGATGGTGATATTGAAGACCAGGGCAGCAAATACAAAAAGTAAGGAAGATTCCACAAAATTCATCCCCACCCGCACTGTGATCAAAGCGATCAGAAAATAGGATTTTCGCATGGGGGTGGCCACCATCCGCCGGAGCAGTTTCTTGGACCTTTTATCGATGATGCCGTAACTCAATCCCCACATACAGGACATCATAATGCCCATGGCAATCAGCCCCGGCACCAGAAAGTCGATATAGCGGGTGCCGCTCACAGTAAGCGGTTCAACATTTGTTTCTTTGAGCAGATTTGATTGCCGGCCCTTTTCCCCAAATAATTCGGTTAATTTCAGGTAGGTTAGCTGGGCATCCGGATTCATGGGATCGAAATGATACTGCACCTGGCCGTTTTTCTCGTCCAGGATTATACCCAGGTTTCCCCGTTTGAGCAGATCCATGGCATTTTGCCAGGTGGTCAGTTGGAAGAGAAAGGTGGTATTACCCAGCTTGGCATCCGGTATGACTATTTTATAAGTTTCAGAAGTGCTCCCGGCTGTTTCTGTTTTTTCAGCATGGTTTTGCAAAAATGAAATGATCTTGTCTGAACTGTCCGACATCCGTGATACGGACTGGCTGCTGGCAATCACCGCCACATTGCGCACAATATCCGGCTTTTTGGTAAAAGCAATGCCCAGACCAAGTGACATCAGAATCGGGAAGGCGATGCCCCAGAAAAGCACACCCGGCTCCCGGATGATTTCCTTGAAATAGGCGCTGATCAGTTCGAACAGTTGATTGTGGATCAAATTTTTATTCATGTAAATGCCTGCCGGTCATGTCGGTAAACAGATCGTCCAGTGTGCGCCGTCTGCATTCCAGATTTTTCAATTTTAAATTTTTATCCCGGATAAACTTCATGAATTCCGGTAGTTCGGTCTCCATATGATTCAGCACCACCTGCCCCCGTTCTTTTCCCGGAGCCCACTGAATAGGATAGGGTGAGTTCGTGCCGATGGTATCCAGCATCTGCTGCGATCCTTCCAGCTCAAATTCAATCATTTTTTCATTTCGGTCTTCGTTTAGCAGTTGCTTCAGAGTACCTTCTTTTAAAACCACTCCATTATGGATGATAATAATGTAATCGCACAGGCGTTCGGCTTCTTCCATATAATGGGTGGTAAGGATCAATGAAGTCTGAGCTTCTGCTTTTAGTTTCATCAGAATAGACCATATTTCCCTCCTGGCGTTGGGATCAAGGCCGGTGGTGGGCTCATCCAGAAGCAAGATTTTGGGACGGTTGAGCAGGGCAATACCCAGGGCCAGCCGCTGACGCTGTCCGCCGGAAAGATTAACCACATAAGATTTAATCTTATCTTCCAATCCAACAATTTCGATAATCTCGGCAATTCGCTTCTGCTCCAGCTTATAAAAACTGGCAAACAACCGCAGTGTTTCCTGAACATTCAGTTTATCAATAAAGCGGGTCTCCTGAAGTGAAATGCCGATAACCTGGTGGAGATCATCCTCGTTACCCTTCCAGTGCTTTCCCATCACCAGGATGTCCCCGCTATCCGGTTTCTGGATGCCTTCGATCATTTCCACCAGGGTGGTTTTGCCTGCACCGTTGGGACCAAGCAGAGCGATAAACTGACCTTTATAGATATTCAGACTGACGTTCTTAACCGCCTGCACCGTCTTGAAGGATTTTGAGACATCCCTGACTTCGATGACCTGATCTGTATTTTTTTGTGACGATATTTCCTGATGATTCATAAGCTTTATTCAAAGTAACATTAACCGCAAAATTTAATGGTTCGGTGGAGGAAAAAGTAGAAGAAAATCGAAATACTTTTTCTTGGGGAAAATTTAATCGGAAAATATTAGACTAAAAAAATAGGTTTTGAGCCACGGAGGACACGGAGTTTTTCAAATATGATTTTCGATTTCGACCTAGTTTAATTAGT
>CAZTXJ010000026.1:13362-29280 GCA_964617285.1 uncultured Calditrichaceae bacterium
TTTTAAGCCGGTTAAGAAACCGCTTTAAAGTCTCGGATTCATCTTGATAATCAGTTAATTCTTATTGATCAAAGGAGGATTGTATGCCTGGAACCGTTCCTACCCGCGAAATCTACTGGAACATATCCGGAATTATCTGGATGTACATCCTGTTTCTGATAGTCGTTATTATCTTTGGCTGGAGATTCTACCAGCGCTACAAACTTTGGAAGCTGGGCAAACCGGACCGGCGCCTGGACCGGATCGGATTGCGCTTAAAACTGGTCCTCCAGTATGCGCTGGGGCAGGGCCGGGTGATCAAGAAAAAATATCCCGGCCTGATGCACCTCCTCATCTATACCGGCTTTATTATCCTGACCATCGGAACAATCCTCATTTTTGTCGAGGTGGACTTTACCAGACCCATCTTTTCTTGGACTTTCCTGAAATCTACCTTCTACCTCTATTATTCGCTTATCCTGGATATTTTTGGTATACTGGCCATTGGCGGTTTGCTCCTGGCCGTCTACCGCCGGGTGGTGATGAAGCCGGCAAATCTGAATAGCAAAAAAGATGACGTTGTGGTTATTACCCTCTTTCTGATCATTCTGCTCACCGGTTATGTAATTGAGGGATTACGCATCGGCGTCACCCAGCCGGCCTGGGCAGCCTGGTCACCCCTGGGCCTGCTTTTCAGCGAGATCTTCTCCGGGTTGGGTATGACCGCGGAAACCATGCAGCATCTGCATGTCTACACCTGGTGGTTTCATCTGCTCATCGCCTTTGCCTTTCTGGCCTACATGCCCTATTCCAAACTGTTTCATATATTTACTACCCCCATGAATATTTTCTTTCAGTCGCTGGAACCAAAAGGTGTGCTCTCCAAAATGGAACTGGAGGAGGCGGAAAATTTTGGCGCTTCTGAAATCAACCATTTTTCCTGGAAAGAATTGATGGATCTTGATGCCTGCACCGAATGCGGCCGCTGTTCAGATGTCTGCCCGGCCACTACCACCGAAAAACCGCTGTCCCCGATGAAGGTGATCCTGGATCTTCAGAAATATATGGGAGAAGTTGGTCCCGGTTTTTTAAAAAATAAAGGAAACGGTGGTTCGGAGCAGAAAACCAGGAAGATGGTAGGTGAAGCGGTTCTGGATGAAGAACTGTGGGGATGCACTACCTGCCGGGCCTGTCAGCAAGCCTGTCCGGTCTACATCGAACATATTCCCAAAATTATTGATATGCGAAGACATCTGGTTCTGGAAGAAAGCCGTTTTCCCACAGAAGTGACCACAACCTTTAAGAATATGGAGACCAACGGAAATCCCTGGGGTATTTCTGCGGAAGACCGGGAAAAATGGAGTGAGGGATTAACCGTACCTAAAATGCGGGAGGTGAATCGGGAAGTGGATTATCTGTTCTGGGTGGGATGTGCCGGGGCTTATGATGCCCGCAGTCAGAAGGTTGCCCGGGCAATTGTTCAGATTCTGAATGCGGCCGGGGTCAATTATGCTATCCTGGGGAAGGAAGAGACCTGCAATGGGGACGCCGCGCGACGCATCGGGAATGAGTATCTCTTCCAGATTCTGGCCGAGCAAAATGTGGAAACCCTCAACCGGTATAAATTCAAGAAGATCCTGACTATGTGTCCCCACTGTTATAATACCATTGGACATGAATATGCCCAATTCGGTGGTCAGTACCAGGTGGTTCATCACAGCGAGTTACTGCAGGAATTGATTAAGAATGGAAAAATAAAATTACCCAAACAGATCTCCCGAACCGTAACCTATCACGATTCCTGTTATCTGGGCCGGCATAACGATATTTATGAAGCACCGCGCGAGGTGCTGAAATCGCTTCCAGGTTTAAAGCTGAAAGAGATGCCTCGCCATCGAGAGAATGGATTTTGCTGTGGCGCCGGCGGTGGACGCATGTGGATGGAGGAGCATCATCCCAAGGTGAACCATAACCGGATCGAGGAAGCCGCGGAATTGAAACCGGACGTGGTTAGCACAGCCTGCCCGTTCTGTTCCACTATGTTGAGCGATGCCATCAACGAAACCAAACGGCAGGACAGTTTGAAAAGTGAAGATATTGCCCTGCTGGTACTGGAGGCAATGGAGTCTTAAGTGAGGAACTAAAGCACCTTTGGGTGTTCTCAAAGGTGCCTTTTAGTTATCCCGTCCGAGTGTTGCATCCTACTTTCTAATACCGTAAATTTGTCCGCTAAATTTAGAAGGGCTGTCGGAGAATAATGTCTTATATCAAACCGTTGAAAATTGGTGAACTGCAAACCACCCACAACCTGGTGCTTGCTCCCCTGGCCGGTATTTCGGATTTTGCCTTTCGTCAGCTGGCCCGGGAATTTGGAGCCGAACTCACTTTTACCGAAATGGTGAGTGTGGACGGGCTGGTCTATCAAAACCAGGCCACCCGGAATTTGTTGAAGATTTTTCCCGGGGAAAAACCGATTGGTTTCCAGTTTTTTGGCAGCGATCCAGAGTTGTTTAAGAAGGCAATTGACGAAGCGCAAAAGTTAGGGCCAGATCTGATCGATCTCAATTTCGGCTGCCCGGTGCGCAAAGTTGTCGCAAAAGGGGCCGGGGCAGCACTTCTGAACCAGCTGGATAAAATTGTAGAAATTGTTCAAACCGTAAAATCGGTCACCAGCCTGCCGGTAACCGCAAAAATCCGGATCGGCTGGGACTGGGATTCCATTGTGGCGGAGGATGCAGCCAGGTCAGTGGAAGCCGGGGGGGCGGATGCTGTCACTGTTCATGCCCGAACCCGCAGTCAGGGATATTCCGGGAAGGCATCCTGGGAGTTTATCGCCCGGGCAAAATCGGCAGTCAGGATTCCGGTAATCGGAAATGGCGACGTTTTCGACGGACCGGCAGCCCTGGAGATGTTCAGGACCACCGGTGTAGACGGCATCATGCTGGCCCGGGGCGTACTGGGCAGTCCCTGGATATTTCAGGAAATCCTGGAATATCTGAAAACCGGGAATGGATGGTCCCCGCCAAACATTTCCCAACGGCTGAAAATTATGGAAAAACATTATCGGCTGGAGCTGGAATCTTTTCCCGGGGAAGTCGCCCTTACCCGAATGAAAAAACATATTGTCTGGTATACCCGGGGATTACCACACACCGCCCGGCTGCGAAACCAGATTTTCCAGTGTAACTCTTTTGAGGAGGTAAAAAATATTTTTGCAAATTACCTGGAAAGATTTTCCGAACTCACCGTATAAAACGTTCAATTTATCAATGAAATGTTTTGGGGAATGAAGAATCTGGGATTAAATTTGATTTTATCAATCGTAAAATGCAGAAATAAATATTTACTATGAGCGACCTCAAACGAAAAGTATTCCATGACTTCCAGCAAAATAATAATTCCGAAAAAACTTCGAAGATCGTTTCGGATGAAGATCGTCCCATCCTTTTCAGCACAGAACTAGCCTTTGCTCCGCCAACCAATGTCTGGGAATCGGATAAAGATATGTTCATCATGATGGAATTAGCCCATCTGGCGACAGGAGACTTTCATATTTGCTACAACGCCGGTACACTGATTATTGAAGGAGAGCGAAAAATTTCCGGTTCATCCAAAGAAAGCCGTGTTCTGAAATACCATAAAAAGGAGATCGATGAGGGTAAATTCCGGGTTAAAATAAAAATGAATACAAGGATCGTGGCAAAAAAGATCTCCGCCAAATACGAGAATGGAATGTTAACCATTGTTCTGCCTAAAGATTTCCGGCAGCCGGAAAACGGGGAGGTTAAAGTCCCGGTAGAGGTTGGCAAATAAAGTTTATATTTTTGGAGAAATAAGCGTTTATGAATAAACCAGCAGTCAAAAAGAATTCAGGTCAAGTTGAATCCTTATACATACTCCCTATCAAGGATCTGGTAGTTTTTCCTTATGTGATGTTTCCGCTGTTCATCAGCGATTCGGAATTAAAGGATCTGATCAACAAGGCCCTGATTGATCAAAAAGATATAGGTATTTTTACTGAAGTAAAAACCCAGGTAAAGAATACTCAGATTTATAAAATAGGAACCCGGGCTTCCATCCTGAAAATGTCCCGTATGCCGGATGGCGACATGCGATTGCTGGTGCAGGGGATAAACCGGATTAAACTGGGTAAGATTCTGGAGCAGTCACCTTTCCTGATTGCCGAGACCTCTGAGATCAAAACTGATATTAAAGATCCGTTGCAGTGTGAAGCCCAGATCCGGACCATCCGGGAGCTGTTGAAGAAAATCACCCCGGCTTCTCCGATCATTCCGGAGGATTTACTGCAATCGGTCAGTTCGTTGAGCAATCCGCAAAAAACAGTCGATCTGATTTCCGCAAACATTGCCATCAGTATAGCAGAACAACAAAATCTTTTAGAAGAGCCCGTTTTGGATAAGCGGCTGGAGAAATTGATTGAGATCCTGAACCGGGAATCCCGAATAGTGGAAATTACCGGGGATATTCAAAAACGGGTGAATTCACAATCCGATAAGACCCAGCGGGAAACGGTGCTCCGCGAACAGTTGAAGACCATCAAACAGGAATTGGGTGAAGGAGAAGATGAAGATGAAGACGATTGGGAAGCGGAAATCGAAGACCTGCGAAAACAGGTAAAAAAAGCCCGAATGCCTAAAGAGGTTGAACAGGTTGCCCTGAAGGAGCTGGAGCGGCTGGACGAGATGTCTCCCATCGCTGCCGAATATACCATTTCCCGGACTTATATCGATTGGCTGGTGGCACTTCCCTGGAGCAAGGAAACTTTCGACAATATTGATCTGGAAAAAGCCAAGAAAATTCTGGATGAAGATCACTACGGATTAAAGGATGTGAAGGATAGGATCCTGGAATTCCTGGCCATCCGCAAGCTGAAAAAACATTCCAAGGGACCGATCCTTTGTTTCGCCGGACCCCCTGGTGTTGGTAAAACCAGCCTGGGTCGATCTATTGCCCGGGCCATGGGCCGGAAGTTTGTGCGATACAGCGTAGGCGGCATCCGCGATGAAGCGGAAATCCGGGGTCACCGGCGAACTTATATTGGCGCACTGCCGGGAAGAATCATTCAGATGATAAAAGAAGCAGGAACCCATAATCCGGTATTTATGCTGGATGAGATCGATAAAATCGGGGCTGACTTCCGCGGCGATCCGGCTTCTGCACTACTGGAGGCACTGGATCCCCAGCAGAACAGCGACTTTACCGATCACTACCTGGATGTGAAGTTCGATCTGTCTCCGGTGATGTTTATCACTACCTGCAACGTACTTTATGAGATCCCCCCAGCCTTGCTGGACCGGATGGAAGTAATTGAGCTGCCCGGTTATATCAGCGAAGAGAAGGTTCAAATCGCCAAACAATATCTCATTCCCCGGCAGATTGAAGAAAATGGATTGAAAAAAAGCTACCTGAAATTCCAACCGGAGGCGATTGAGCAAATTATCAGCAATTATACCGATGAAGCAGGTGTCCGGAATCTGGAGCGGGAGATTGCCCGGATCTGTCGGAAAGTGGCCAGACAATATGCAGAAGGCAATCGCACCGCGGTGACCATTACTCCGGAAAATATTACCAGTTATTTGGGACCACAAAAAACCTTTCAGGAACTGGCTGGCATTGAGGATGAAATTGGGATTGCCACCGGACTGGCCTGGACCCAGGCCGGCGGAGAAATTTTATCCATTGAATCCACCAGAATGGAAGGTGGTAAAAAATTAACCCTTACCGGACAACTGGGTGAGGTGATGCGGGAATCAGCCCAGGCGGCCCTGAGCTATATCCGCTCCCATGCAGCGCAGTTTGGAATTGATCCTGCCTTTTTCCAGAAATCGGATATTCATGTCCATGTACCCTCCGGAGCTGTTCCCAAGGATGGACCATCTGCTGGCGTTACTATCGCCACTTCTCTGCTTTCCCTGCTTATTGGTAAACCAGTCCGCTACGATATTGCCATGACCGGAGAGATTTCCCTGCGGGGAAGAGTACTTCCGGTAGGCGGTATCAAAGAAAAGGTTCTGGCCGCAGCCCGGGCTGGAATTAAAACGGTAATTTTACCAAAGCGAAATGAAAAGGATCTGCTGGAAGTCCCGGATAAAACCAAAAGTAAGATGAATTTTATCTTTGTCGAAAAATTAAACGAGGTCTTCCAGGTGGCCATCCGGAATCATCAAACAGTTGCTAAAAAAACGAAAAAATCGGTAAAAAGAAAGGCTGTTAAATCCGGGTCAAATCTGCGACTGGTTAAAGAGAAGCAGAAATAAGACTACCACTATTTTCACCTCTTTTACTATAGTATTAGCGATGGCAGAAAAATTGAAACATGTGATCATCTATACCGATGGGGCCTGCACCGGCAATCCCGGACCAGGCGGATACGGTGTGATCCTGAAATACGGAACGCATCGAAAAGAGCTCTCAGCGGGATATCGAAAGACGACCAACAACCGAATGGAATTAATGGCAGTAATTGCTGGCCTTCAAGCACTGAAGGATCGGTGTCAGGTTACGTTGTATTCAGACTCGCAGTATCTGGTAGAGAGTCTCTCCCAGGGTTGGGCCAAAAAATGGCAGGAGAATGGCTGGAAACGCAATAAAAAGAAGAAAGCCCAGAACCCGGATCTCTGGGAAATTTTACTACATTTATTTGAACAGCATGAAATTGATATTAAATGGGTGCGGGGACATGCCGGGGAGGAGGAGAACGAACGAGCGGATTTTCTGGCAACCAACGCCATAAAAAAATCCAAATTATCGGTGGATGATTACTACGAAAACCTTATAGCCAGTAAGCTTTGAATATTGAAAAATAAGGGTGTTTAGCCATGAAGAAATTTATCCTGCCTGTTATTACTTTCTTTCTTATTCAAATATCACAAGCCCAAACGTTTCAACATTTTCTCAACCAGGTTAATGCCACGCCCGATTCACTGAAATGGGTTATCGTGGATAGCTTTATGAATGCTGTCCCGTCATTTCCCTATCTGGAGCAGGATACCCTGGCTCATTTTCTCTTCCGGGGAAATGCCAATCAGATTACCGTCCCGGGAGATGCCAATAGCTGGAATCCAAATGCTTTTCCCATGCAACTCGTCTCCGGTACCAATCTGTGGTATCGGACGGAGGTTTTCGAAGCGGACGCCCGACTGGATTACAAATTTGTTTTAAATGGGAATACCTGGATACTCGATCCTTTGAATCCACGTACGGTCAGCGGAGGATACGGGCCAAACTCTGAACTTCGGATGCCGGATTACATACCCGCACCAGAGATTGAATATTACCCGAATATCGATCATGGAACAATTGAAGATACCATGTTTTACAGTACCAACCTTTCCAACAGCCGGCAAATAAGGGTTTATCTTCCTCCTCAATACACAACCACCGGGGACAGCTTCCCGGTAATATTATTCCACGACGGTTCGGACTATCTGACCCTCGGTTTTGCCAAGAATGTGATCGATTATCTTATCTGGGAGCAAAGGATTGAGCCGATCATTGCTCTGTTTGTGCCGCCGGTCAATCGGACCCAGGAATATGCCGGCAATCTGAAAACACCCTTCACAAATTTTATCGTGCAGGAGGTATTCCCCTGGCTGGATGGAAAGTATCGCACCCGGACGGATCCTGACTCCCGGGCAACTTTGGGATCATCCAATGGCGGCAATATTTCCCTGTGGCTGGGTTTGCAGCATCCGGAATTTTTTGGAAATATCGCAGCTCAATCCAGCAATGTGCAGGACACTATTGCCAATGGATTCCAGAATGGCCCATTTTTGAATTTAAAATTTTATCTGGATATTGGTACCTACGACATCAGCATTCTCATCCCACTGGTTCAAAATTTTGAACAAATTTTACAAAACCGGGGATATCCCTACCAATATCAGATTTATCACGAAGGTCATAGCTGGGGTAACTGGCGGGCTCACATCGATAATGTGCTGGAAATGTTTTTTCCGGGGAATGCCACCGGAATCCCAGCAGTCCAGCAAATTCCGGATGAGTTTACCATTTCTCAGAATTATCCCAATCCGTTTAATGCCACCACAGTACTATCAATTCAGCTCCATCAACCCGCAGAATTGGATCTGGAAATTTATAATGTGGGTGGGCAATTAATTAGGGAATACAATAATGGTTATTCTTCTCTGGGGAAACATTCGATTATCTGGAATGGCAAAAATAACCGGGGACAACAGGTACCTACCGGCGTATACTTTGCCCGCTGGAAAATCGACAGCGATTATTCGACGGTGATTAAAATGTTTTTGCTGAAATAGTAATAAGTATTGCTGGAATCTTTTTTAGAATTTTGAATTAATTCAACTCAGGCATCCACTATTAAGACCTGCCTTAATTCATCATATCATTGTTTTTTTTCAAGTGGGAGTCGCATCAATATTCCCAGAATTGAAAAAATGAATTACCTGTTTTTTCAGAATTGGGAAAATCCGGTTTGTTCTTTCTGATACAATATTTCCTCTATTATTCAAAATAATCCCATTTATCAAGGCTTTCTGAACATCGCACCATTGTTCACCAATTTGGCACGCGGTTTGAATCTACATTTTTCAATGTAGATTTTATACATTTAAAATTATAGAAAACTGGTGTTAAAAATATGGAAAGTTCAATAGACCGTTATGAACCCGTACTTACTATTGGTACGGTTGCCAAAATGTTGAATGTGGCAGTTCAAACGCTTCGGCTTTATGAACAAGAAGGTTTGATTTTACCGCACAAAACCGAGACCGGGCGGCGGATGTATTCTGCCCATGATGTAGAGCGTCTCCGTTGTATCCGTAAGCTGATCACTGAAGATGGTCTGAATATTTGTGGCATCCAAAAATTGTTTTCCCTGGTACCTTGCTGGGAATTTAAAGGGGGTTTGGATGAGGAATGCCGGCAATGCCCGGCCTATTACGAGACCATTGGTCCCTGCTGGAATTTGGAAACTGTGGGTAACAAGTGTGTGGGACAGAATTGTAGGGAGTGTCCGGTTTACCGGATGAATTTAAGCTGTAATAAAATGAAGGCGGTCTTATTTGGGAATCAGAGACCGGAAGATTAATTAAGTCAGAAAGAACAGATAAAATATAAATTAAAAGGAGTCTCATGAAAAAGCTATTGATTCTGGGTGCAGGAACAGCAGGCACAATTATGGCAAACAAGCTTGCACCTGCTCTAAACAAAAATGAGTGGCAAATTACTTTGGTGGATGAAGACGACAAACATTATTATCAACCCGGTTTCCTTTTTATACCCTTTAATATTTATACCAAAGAGGATGTTATCAAAGCAAAGCGGGATTTTTTTCCTGCCGGAATCGAAGTGGAAATGTCCGCGATTGAACAGATCCAGCCGGAGGTGAATAAGGTGAAACTCGGGAATGGCAAGGTCCTGACCTACGATTTTTTGATCGTAGCCACTGGTAGCAAAGTTCATCCGGAGGAAACGGAAGGGTTGAAAAATGGGGCCTGGCGGCAAAATATCTTTGATTTTTACACCATTGAAGGTGCCTGTGCCCTGCAGAATTTCCTGAAGTATTGGGAAGGTGGCAAAATGGTAATAAACATTGTTGAAATGCCGATCAAATGTCCGGTTGCCCCCCTGGAATTTTCTTTTCTGGCGGACTGGTGGTTTACCGATCAGGGCATTCGGGATAAAGTTGATATCCAGTTTGTAACCCCTCTGCCTGGTGCCTTTACCAAACCCAAAGCCGCTCAGCTGTTGGGAGATTTTCTGGAGAAAAAGAATATTCACCTGGTGCCGGAATTTTCGGTTGGCCGGGTGGAGAGTGATAAAAATAAAATAGTCTCCTGGGATGAGCGGGAAATCGATTACGATGTACTGGTTACCGTACCGACCAACATGGGCGCCCAGGTAATTGCCAATTCGGGTATGGGAGACGATCTCAATTTTATTCCCACGGAACCGCACACCCTGAAATCGAAGAAGTATGATAACGTTTTTGTTATCGGGGATGCCACCGATTTGCCCAGTTCAAAGGCCGGCTCCGTGGCACACTTCCAGGCGGATATTCTTTACGAGAACATCCTGAGAGCCATAGACGGTCGAAAACTGGTCGGCGGATTCGATGGACATGCCAATTGTTTTATCGAATCCGGCTTTGGTAAGGGATTATTAATAGATTTTAACTACGATGTGGAACCGCTTCCGGGAAAGTATCCTCTGCCAGGCGTGGGCCCCTTCTCTCTCTTGCAGGAAACCAAAATGAATCACTGGGGCAAGATGATGTTCAGATGGGTCTACTGGAATTTGCTTTTAAAAGGTTCGGAATTGCCAATAGAAGCCCAGATGGCCATGGCAGGAAAGAGGCAGTGATATGGATAAACAGAATATCGAACAGCAAATCCAGGATATCAATCAGAAACTCGATTTCATTACTGAACAGTTACAGGAACAGCAGCGCCGCCAGCGTGAAATGCAGGAATTAAAAGAAGATCTTACTATTATTGGGAAGGATATTTTTCAGGCGGCCACTCTGGAACTTGAGGAAGTTTCCCATCACTTTGATACTGCAGATCTGCTGTATCTTCTGAAAAAACTGCTCAGAAATACCCGCAATTTAAGTAATATGATGGATCAGGTGGAGAGTGCTTCGGATTTCCTGAAAGATGCCGCACCACTGGGTAAGCAGGTGGTCAATCAACTGATGGATACCCTGCAGGAATTAGACCGAAAGGGGTACTTCGATTTTTTACGGGAGAGTATGAAGATTTTGGATACGGTAGTCACCACTTTTAGTGTGGAGGATGTGCGATTATTCCGGGAAAATGTTGCCTCCATTCTTTTAACCCTGAAAAACCTGACCCAGCCGGAAATGTTGTCTACCGTTGATAATGCTTTGGGATTTTTCAAAAAAATGGATGTGATGGTCCCGGAAGAAGTTAGTTACTGGGATATTCTAAAACAGCTGCGCGATCCCGAGTTAAAACGGGGGTTTGCCTTTACCCTGCAATTTATGAAAAACCTGGTTAATAAAAATGGACATGAAAAAACAGATCAAATCACATTAAATAATTCAAAAAAGGAGGATTAAATAATGCCTACCAAAACATTAGCAGGCAAAACAGTAGAAGTGGATGACGAAGGATTCTTGAAGAATCCGGATGATTGGACGGAAGAAATGGCCCCGGAATTGGCCAAAGAAGAAGGTATTGGTGAACTGACAGAAGGTCATTGGAAAGTGATCCGCTTTATCCGAAAAGATTTTAAAGAAAAGGGCCAGATTCCAACAATACGTCGGATGAAGAATGAAGGTGGAATACCCACCAATGAATTATATCAGCTTTTTCCACAGGGTCCGGCGAAAAAATCGGCCAAGGTAGCTGGTTATGGTAAACCCCAGGGTTGTGTATAATCGATAGACCAAAAAAATAATTGGAGAACCCATTATGTCTGACACGAATGAAAAAATAAAAAAAGTATCCATTGTTGTTTCCAAAGGATCCCTGGAGGGTGTTTATCCCGGACTGATTATGGCCAATGGCGCCCGGATGGAAGGCATTGAAGCCAATTTGTTTTTTACCTTTTTTGGCCTGGAAGCGATTATGAAAAAGAGGATGAACAATCTTAAGGTAGCCACGGTCGGAAATCCGGCCATGCACCTGCCTTCATTGCTGGGCATTATACCGGGAATGTCAGCTTTTGCCACATCGAAAATGATGAAAGAAATGGATAAACTGGATATTCCCCCGGTCGGTGAATTTGTTGAAATGGTTTATGATGCCGGAACCAAGCTATATGCCTGTAAAGCTACAGTCGATATGTTCCATCTAACGATGGATGACTTCTGCGAGCAGACCGATTCTATCATCAATGTGGGAAAATTTTATGAAATTGCTGCCGGTGGGCAGATCATTTTTACTTAATGGAAAGTCAAGTGCCCGGTAAATCAACCTTACCGGGCATATTTTTATTGCAGGCTTTATTCAAAATCTTTCTGGTAACGATCAGCAATTTAAAGTAAAAGCGTATTTATTATCACCCAAACAAGAAAGGACGTATATGAGAAATCAAAATGGTTGGTACAATTTTGTAATAATTGCTCTAATTAGTCTATTATTTATAGGAACAAATGTGTATTCTACTAATGGATATTTCTCCCATGGATATGGGACGCAATACAAGGCTATGGCCGGATCCGGCGTTGCATTATCGCTAAGCGCTTTGGCCCCGGCGACAAATCCGGCCTCGAATGCATTTTTGGGAAAACGGGTTGACCTGGGATTTGCTTTGTTTAATCCCAACCGGGAATATTCGGTTACTGGCAATCCCTCCGGATTTCCCCAGACATTTCCCCTGACACCTGGCACCATTAAAAGCGACAGTAAATATTTTATTATTCCATCGGTCGGTGCAAATGTGTCTCTTCCGGGTGGTCATAATCTCGGTTTGGCGATTTATGGGAATGGGGGAATGAATACCAATTATGACACCAAAACTTTTAATTCTCCGCTTGCGCCGGTTACCCAACCTACCGGTGTCGATTTAACCCAATTGTTTGTGGCCGGCACATACGCCAGGGAGATTGTCCCGAACCATGCAATTGGTCTGAGCGGAATTTTTGCCTATCAGCGTTTCAAAGCCGAAGGGTTGCAGGCCTTTGGTGGATTCTCAGCGGATCCGGCAAAGCTGACCAATAATGATTACGCCTCCTCAACCGGTTTTGGCGCCAGAATTGGTTATCTGGGGCATATCCTGCCGGTTTTGTCAATCGGTGCTTCATATCAAACCAAAATGTCCATGAGTGCGCTTGATGATTACGCTGGTCTATTTGCCGAACAGGGAAATTTTGATATCCCGGCAACCTGGACGGCCGGTGTTGCAGTAAAAGCCACACCGATATTGACGGTTGCCCTGGATGTTCAGCAAATTTTGTACAGCCAGGTAAAGTCTATTCATAACCCGATGCTGCCGAATTTGCAAAATGCCTTACTGGGTGATGATAACGGTGCTGGTTTCGGCTGGAAAGACATGACAGTTGTAAAAGTTGGCGCCCAATTGAAGCCTATGCCGGGTCTTGCTTTGCGTGCCGGTTATTCCCAGGGCAAACAACCAATCCCGGATTCTGAAGTGATGTTTAATATCCTGGCGCCGGGTGTTATTGAACAGCATGCTACCTTTGGTTTTAGCAAGGCGTTAATGCCGATGCTTCAATTAAACTTTGCTTTTATGTATGCCTTTTCCAATACTGTTAGCGGTGCGAATCCACTGGAAGCACCTAACCAGCAAAAGATTGAATTGAAAATGAATCAGATTGAAGCTGAATTTGGATTATCGTTTAGTTTATAATTCTATTAAAACAAAAAAGGGCTGGTTTAAACCAGCCCCTTTTATTTATTAACATCCCAAATAGTATTCTATTCAAATATACCTTCGACCCCAACATATGCGGTATGTACATTTTCTACAGCCTGGGCAATTTTGTCGGTATTGTCTGAATTCTTCAGTGCAGCAAGTTCCGCGACAGCCTGAGCAAGATTCTGCCGCCGGGCATCAAATTCCTCATTATCATCACTCATCCATTTAGGTAGCTTGGCATTATTCAGGTTATTCATGGCTTCCTGAAATTGACCGATGGATTCATTTAATTTTTCCCAGTTCTTTTCCGGTAAATAATCGTGATAAGCATGATACAGTACCTTGTGGAACTGATCCAGCTCCGGAATTGGGGGATTTATGATTCTCACCAGTCCCTCGAATGCATCATGCACAGCTCTGGCTGCCACCAGGAGATTTTCATTGTTTTGTTCATCAATTGCCTTTTTATAATCCTGTAATTTTGATTCCATTTTCTCCAGACCTTCCTGCCAGTGCATCTTTCGGTCGGGATATTCTGCCGGAAAATCAGCTTTACTCAGAATTTGGAATTGACTCTCCAGATCTGGATAAATTGATTTTAGTAATTCGTAATCCTTATCCGGGTATCCTTTGTGCCACATGGGATAGATTGATTTATGCATCTGTTTCAGCTCGGGGATGTTAATCTTTTCGGATTCTTTTTTCTCATCCCCGGCATAGAGACTGGCGAGTAAAACCAGGCTCAACATTAACATTGTAATAATCTGACGCATCGCTTCTCCTAAATTATTATGTATTTTTAAATGGCGTTCAATTTAAATGGAAGTCCGATTTTTTGCAAAGAAAAATATCAAAATCATCTCAAAAGATTGTACTCACTCTTTGCGGTTGGTTTTTATAACAATGGGCGTGATGATTGAAATTATCTTTTCTACAATTTTACTCAAAACAGGTAGGAAAAAAATTTCCTACTCAGATAGGCAAAATTGATCTAAATCACATGTTCAAATTTCCAAGATTTTTGTCATAATATTATATTTATCAAAAGGTTATCATGCCGATGCTAATTTGCTGGTACTATATTTGTATATTATCGACTGATGCAGTGCTCTATACTAAATAATATAAAAATAAAACCAAAAGGAGGAGAGTCCATGACATGATTTGTAATGGTTCCATCCTAATTTCTATTAGGTTTTTTTAATTAACTAACAATTTTTATGGAGGTACAGTAATGTTTAGAAAAATGTTTTTTATTTTACTGCTCATACCAATTACGATATTTGCCCAATCTTCGGGTAAATTAGCTGGTGTAGTAGTAGACAAATCCACCGGCGAACCTCTTCCCGGCGTTAATGTGATTTTAGAGGGGACGACACAAGGTAGCTCGACAGATATTGATGGTTACTATGTGATCCTTAATGTACCGGTTGGTGTCTATACCATGCGAGCCAATTATATTGGCTACAAAGACTATGTCGTGCAGAATGTGCGCGTGTCCGCTGGAATAACCACCGAAATTAATTTCTCTCTCGAACCCACAACCCTCGAGTTGGAAGAGGCCATTGTGGTTACTGCCGAGAGGCCACTGGTGGAAAAGAATATCACATCCTCTGTTTCTCTGGTAACGTCTAAAGAAATAGAAAATGTACCGGTCCGTGGCCTCAATAGCCTGCTCGCACTACAGTCCAGCGTAATTGTTCAGGACAATAATGTTCACATTCGCGGTAGCCGTCCTGATGAAGTTGGTTATTTTGTTGATGGTGCCTCCGCAGCCAGCGTGAGAACGAATGTTCAGACCATCCACGTCATCCAGGAAGCCATCGAGGAATTTCAGGTTTACGCTGGTGGTTACACCGCTGAATATGGTGGTGCCAATGGTGGTATTATTCGTTCTGAATTAAAGACTGGTACCTCAAAATATCATTTATCTGCAGACTATCAGACAGACCGATTTGCCACCCAGGGTGATAAATTCCTGGGAACATATTCCTACGGATATCAAAATGTGGTAGGAACCCTTAGTGGTCCGCTGCTTAATAATAAGGTGCGTTTCTTCCTGGCGGGAGAAAATACTGCCTGGGGCGACCAGCAGATTCGGTTTAGTGATGGATTTCAATTTGCCGATTTATACGATGATGGCTCAGTGACCGGTACCGAAGCGACGGCCTCGGTGGTGTATCCGGATGGATTTACTCCGCAGAACAAAAGAATCCGTAGTGCATTTAACGGTACTTTATTGTTCGATTTTACGGACATCAAAGTTCGAATCGGCGGTGCTTACACCTACGATAAAACCCAGTTAAGCCCAACCCCGATGCTGAACATCCTCAATAACCGGGGTTTCTTTGATGTGCAAAAAACCATGCTAATTACCGGTCGAATTACACATGTCTTGAATCCGAAAACATATTATGAATTAAACCTGAGCTATTATAATGACAAACTGGAAAATGAGGACGAAATTTTTGGGAATGACTGGAGAGCCTGGTGGGATAGCACTGCCAATGCCGCCGAAGGTATCCAATATACTGATCGGTGGAGTCCTGGTGATCCTTATCTGTTTAATGGATTCCGTTTCGTTCGTCCCGG
>CAZTXJ010000027.1:0-1809 GCA_964617285.1 uncultured Calditrichaceae bacterium
CTGGTCCGGGCAAAATTATCATTCAGGATATCGGCAATCAGATAATTCAGTTGGGGAGTGGAAATTTGCCGGTTTATTTGCTGAGGATGAATGGTTTTGTCATTCACTTCCAAAACTTCGGTCAGAGAGTGGAATTGTCCCAGACGGGCCAGGCAACTGTAAGCCCGGGTGAGTTCGTAAAGGGTAACTTCTCCGCCGCCCAGTGCTAACCCAATACCGTAATACTCCGCATCTCTGTCTAGGGATTTAAATCCATACTTACCTAGCCGGTTCAGAAATTCTTCCGTCCCGATTTTTGCCAGGGTGCGAACCGCCGGGACGTTCAGGGAATTTGCCAGGGCTTCCCGCAGCCGTACCGGCCCGTGAAATTCTTCGGAATAGTTCTGCGGACTGTAAATTCCGGTGGGCATGCGGTAATGGGTGGGAATGTCCGAGATCAGGGTGGTGGGATTAAACCCGTTTTCCATGGCCAGCAAATAGAGAAACGGTTTCAGGGTCGAGCCCGGCTGACGAAGGGCCTGAATGCCATCGTTCTGGCCCTCGATATCGGTATTAAAGAAATCTGCCGATCCCACGTAGGCCAATATCTCGCCGGTGGCATTATCCAGCAATAGCGCACTGGCATTGGTGACATGCCGGTTTTTGAGATAGTTAATGATCGTCCGCATCTGCTCGCCGATGAGCGTCTGCCATTCCCGGTTGATGGTGGTCCGGACGCTTTGGACGCTGTCCGGCAAATTTTCCATCAGGTGAAAAACAAAGTGGGGCGCCAGAAAGGAATCATCCTGCGGCTTCAGAAGCACATCTTCTTTGAGGACTCCGGCAATCCGTTTGGCTTTGATTTTTCCCAAACCGGCCATCTGTTCCAGCACAAACCGTTGCCGGTTTTTTATCTCCTTAAGATTGTGGTAGGGATTTAGCCGATTTGGGGAATTGGGAATGGAGGCCAGGAAGGTGGCCTGGGCCAGAGTCAAATCGCTGGCCGAAATGCCGAAGTAGGCTTTGGCGGCGCTTTCCACCCCGTACAAATTTCCACCCATGGGCAGCCGGTTGATATAGTTTTCCAGTATGGGATTTTTCTCCATTCCTGCTTCAAGGCGGAAAGCCAGATAAGCTTCTTTAACTTTGTTGAAGAAAGTCCGGTCCTGGGGATGGAGCAGACGGGCCAGTTGCAGGGTGATGGTGGAAGCGCCGGAGACAATTTCCCGGGAGCGAATGTTTTGCCAGATTGCCCGGAGGATGGCCTGGTAGTCCACGCCGCTATGGCGATAGAAATTTTTATCCTCCGCGGCAATGATTGCATTAATGAAATAGGGCGAAATGTTTTTGAGCGGGACATGAACCGAGCGCATGGAGTTCTGGGAGAGAACTTCCTGCAGGGGATTTCCATGCCGGTCGTAAAATTTGACCGAATGGAATTTTTCCGTCCGGATATCCGATTCCCGAATGGGGAAAAGATAAGGAGTGTAACGGAACAGGACACCGGTAATGAAAAGCAGAGCGAGAGAGATCAGAATAGATTTTTTAATCAGGTGTATGGTCATTTATTCAGCAGAAGGTTTTTTATCGAACGTTTGTTAAAGATATTAGAAGTAAACATTTCACACCTACGGTGTTTCGGATCGTTCTTGTGTCCGGTTTTGTTACAAACATATCACGCCTATGGCGTTCTGGTTCATTCTTGTGTCTGGTATTGTTATATACATGTCACACCTGCGGTGTTACCTCGTTTTAATATGTATTCAAAGCTGTCGCTTTCAGCACAATCGAACCCCAGTGGGGTGAAATGTTTATAGCAAGAGATCACCC
>CAZTXJ010000027.1:1909-14515 GCA_964617285.1 uncultured Calditrichaceae bacterium
CTTTCAGCACAATCGAACCCCAGTGGGGTGAAATGTTTATAGCAAGAGATCACCCCGATCATCAATAAACCCCATTAGGGGTGACATATCATCTCATTTCCCCACACTCACAAAACCCTCGGTGCTAAATGAACACCTTCCTAAATAAACCTAATCCCAACCGGATTGAATGATAACCATATCACGCCTGGGGCGTTCTGGTTCATTCTTGTGTCTGGTATTGTTATATACATGTCACACCTGCGGTGTTACCTCGTTTTAATATGTATTCAAAGCTGTCGCTTTCAGCACAATCGAACCCCAGTGGGGTGAAATGTTTATAGCAAGAGATCACCCTGATCATCAACAAACCTCATTAGGGGTGACATATCATCTTATTTCCCCACACTCACGAATCCCTCGGCACAGGTGCCAAACTGCTCCGGCTCATACATCAGCGAAATTTTTGCCGCCGGCCAGAGATAGGTCCCGGAGGTAGTGGCCCGGACCATATAGCTGTAGGTATATTTCCCCGGTCTCACCTCATCCCCGAACAGCGCCACCCGGTCATCCCGGAGCTCGGTATGGTTGATCGGATTTCCCCAGGACCACCAGTCATCATCCCTTCCCCGGGTCTGCCGGGATTGCGAAGGCGATCCGTAACGGGTCGAGGTTGTCTTTAGTGAAGCGTCGATCGCTTCCAGGCCGGCCGGGATGGGATCGTCGATCACCACATGATATCCGGTTTGCGGCACCGAGTACTCCAGTTCGATCTGAAGCACATCTCCTGCCTGAATATCCAGTTCTCCCGGAGGCTCATTCTGGTAACTCGCCAGCGTCTTACCCGTTTCGGTATTTTTCACACTTCGCTTAATGGAAAAACCTTCCTGCCGGGCGACCTGGGCGCCCTTCAAACGGTAGGAGTAGGATAGAATGTAATACAGCCGACCCTCACCGTCCTTCATTATTTCAATATCATTTAGTCCCTCGGGCAATTGTGCCATGGGAATATCTTTGAGGACCGGTTTGTACTGATAATCCCGGAACATATGTTTGAGAACTTCCTTGCCGGCAATCAGAATCTTTGCCGTATAATCCGGTGGCTCTGCCTCCCGCTCCAGGGATATTTCCACCAGAGCATCAATGGCCTTGGCGTTTTCGTAGGTATACCGCCATTTCCCGTTCTTCCGGGCGTTGAGAATATAGCGGGCAAATTTGGAGATATATGGACTTTCCGGTTCCAATTCCAGAAATAGTTTTATTGCATCAGCCGTGGTAATAACGGGCGAATACATGAACAACCAGGATGGCGGCAGGTCCCGCGGACTTTCGAAGTGCGCCGTCTGGGCGGTGACGAACATACCATTCTTGATTTCATCAAACAGGATGTTCGCTTCTTTTTTCCAGCCCGGGGATTGATACAGCAGGTAGGCCAGATGGATTTGCGCCCCGAAGCTCAACTGATTCCGCTTATTAAAGTATTCTTCGAAATAGGTTTCGTCTTTTCTTCCCAGATAGTGTAATCCCATCAGAACATTGATGCGATATTCTGCCAAAGCCTTCCAGCCTATAATGGGATAACAGGGATTGCGCAGCGTCCGGTCCAGGTAACCGATCAGGTCCTTCACCACTTCATCGGAGAAGGAATAACCAATATCCTTGCCCCTTTTGATGAGATACGCCACGTAGGGGGAGAGATAGCAATCCGACTCGTCGCTGGTTGGCCAGAACTTGAATCCGCCATCGCTGTTGCGCATCAAAAGCACTTTCTTGATGTTTGCATCAATCACCCTATCCACATTCTTTACCGCATCCAGGGTAAAGCCGTATTTTTCCGACAGATATTTTAACTGCATCAGCGCCAGCAACCGGCTGGTGGTTTGTTCCAGACATCCGTAGGGATACTGCACCAGGTATTTCGCACCCTCTCCGATATCGGTAAGGGCAGTGCTGGACAGCGAAATATCCAGTCCACCCACATCCTTGCGGACGGAATCGTCAACCTTGATCTTTTGCAGATATTTATCCATGGTTTCGCCCACCGCTACCACGGTTTCCGTTGCCACCAGATCCTGCACCTCCAGTGGCATCTGCAGGGCATCCGCTTCGGCGACCGGTTTGTCATTGAAGGTACCGTTGAAATGGGCGGTGAATTTCAGCATGGTTTCTCCCACACTTTTTGCCAGCAGCGGAAAGAGCACCGTTTTGGATTCACCCGATTTAATCTGAATACCGCTTCTCTGGTTATTCCCTTCCTTCAGGACGATGGATTGACCGGTGAGATCGGTCTTTACTTCCACCAGGCCATCCCCACCACTGAGATTTGTGACTGCCACGCCGGAGAAAAATTCATCCCCGATCCGGGCAAATCGCGGCAGCACTGCCCGTAAAATGAAAGGCTGGGTGACCACTAATTTCTCTTCAGCATAACCGAAAAGATTGGAGTCGCCCACTGCCACCGCCATAATCCGCCAGGTGGTTAAATTGTCCGGCAGCTTCATTTCGAATGAGGCTTTTCCGGAAGCATCGGTTACCAGGCTGGGATCGTAATAGGCCAGCTTGAGGAATTTTTTCCGGACCCGGGGACCGGTGATACCTTCCATCATTCCACCGCCATATCCGGTTCCCTTCTGCAGCAACTCTTCTTCGGTGATAACGAATGGACGGTTATCATTCACCCGGGCGGAAAGTCCCCGCTGCTCGTACACAACTTTAACCAGGTCCGGCGGGGTATACCCGGTAAGCGACAATACCGCTTCATCTACCACCATGATGGTGAGTTCACTGTGATGCCCCACCCCGTTGTAACGCGAGACGTCAACTTTAACCGAAACGGTTTCTGCCGGACGGGCCTTCGGGCGGTCCGGTTGAACTTTAACCGATAGATATTTCTTCGACAGAGAAACCTTGATCGGGGTGAAGCCGATCCGCTCCATATGTTTGCCCACCTCTTCCTCCACCGGGACAATCGGATTCCCCAGCCGGAACAGAGCCGCCCCCACAAAAGCATTGGGCAGCATCTCTTCGGTAACTTTGAAGCGGTAAGTGTAGGCGCTGCCTTGTATTTTTCGGGTATCCTGCAGAAATATTTTCTCCCGGCTAACGGTCAGGAAAAGTTCAGCCTCAGGGAAAGGAGATTTAATAAAGGCCACCGCTTCATCGCCAATAGCATATTCCTCTTTGTCCATGATAATTTCAAGCTTGTCTTCTCCTTCATCTGCCCAGGGAACGTATTCCTCACCAGCAACCCAGAGCGAAGTGGCTGCCTGGGTACCGCTATTGGGATCCCGTTTTAGCTCGGCCCAGATAACATAAGAACCGGCCATCTCAGGAGTGAGGGTCATCTCAACCGGCTTTTCCGAGCTGGTAATTTCTTTCTGCTCCACCTCCTTTTTCTCGATGTTGTGTTCCACGGTGAAGCGGCCATCTGCGGTCTTGGTTTTCACCGAATGATATTCCTTCTTGATCAGCTTGACCCGTACCGGGATGTTGGAGAGTGCCTTTCCCTCCGGGGAAGTAACAATTATGGAAAAGTTCACCGGTTTCTTGGCGGTGGCAATCCAGCTGGACAGGTTGATCCCCACCAGCTTATCGCCGGGCAATACGGTTATCGATTTGTTGGCCGAGATGGTCTGACGGGAGACGTCAGTGACTTCCACATCGCTTAAATAGGTCATTGGATAAGGTGCGTCATCCCGGCGCAAGCGGATGGTTTTTGATGCCTCACCGGCACGATCCAGTTTAATGGTTTCCTTCAGATACATGCCGGAAAGGGAAACTTTCTGATCCTCCAGATACTGGGGAACACCAAAGGAGAATCCATCCCACCCTTCGGGACGAAAATAGGTTCTCCGGCGGGTGATGTTCAGGGAAGAGGAGGCCTCGCTCATCGGTGCGCCAAAGTAATATTTCCCATCCCATGATATTTTTATCTGCTCATCCGGCAAGGCCAGTTTTTTATCGATTTCCATATTCACCATAAATTCCGGTACCCGGAATTCAGCCAGGCGAAAATCCCCGTAGAAACGCAATCCGCGGTTTGGGGTCTCGGCAATCAGCTGGTAATACCCCAGCTTATCGTCTTCTTTAGTAGGTATCTCGATATTGAATGTCCCGAATTTGCTTACCCTGGCTGTCCCGATTTTCTTCTCCGCTCCCATGGGATCGCGCACTTTGATGGTATAATCCAGACCCTCGCCGGTCAACAGCTTTCCATAAAGCAGGTAGCGGGAAACGCCTTTCACCTGCACCGTGTCCCCCGGCCGGTAAAGCTGATGATCGGTAAACATGGTGCCGCGGGGAATCGGTCGCTCAGCCTCCCAGGCGGATACCACACCGAATCGCCAGATGGCCGGATTGCCATATTCCTCGGTTTGCAGGAAGGTCCAGTCGTCCCCTTTTTCGGCGACAATCAGAAGTTTGGGAGGCTCGGCAAACCCGAATCTTTCCATATCGTACATGATATCGTCCGGATCGGCCTCGGGTGGATATAGTTCGTTTATATCTTTGTTGCGGATATTTCGTTTGCTGCATTTGACGCTCTGTTCGGCGGTCAGGTTCAGAACCCCGTTTTCGTCGGTTACCCCCTCGAAGCAGGGTTCAATTTTGGAGATGTAGGTATTGGAGATCAGGTCCCAGATCTTTTCCAGCCGGGGAAGGTTATCCTCCCGGTAAATCCTGACTTTTGCTTTGGCAACCGGCTGGCCATCGGTCATATGGTTCAGCTTAATAATGCCCCCGGTTGGGTAGAATTGGGTGTATATACCCAGATTGGTCCGCAGAATAAGACCGTTAAATTCGATTGGTTGGTTATAACAGGCCACATTGGGCGATTTAAACTGGTAAGCCACTACGCCGTAATTTTCGCCGCGCAGATAGGGCTTCAGATCGAAGTAGGCTTTCCCCACTGCAAATTCATTCAGATTAATATCGATCTTTTCTTCTTCGGACTTAATTTTCGAAAGCAGGTTACGAATGGAATAATAGTAGTCCAGTCGTTCCCGCACCAGAATATCTCCCGGTCGTAGCGCCAGCATTTTATAAAAGGCAGTGTTGATATTCACGGTTTTAATACCCAGCCGTGGATCTATATTTGGGGTGATGATCTGGTAACCGCTGGGACCCCACATCTTTTGGGTCAGTTCCCCGGTGGTAAAGGAAACGGTTTGCGGATTTTCAATTTTCTGACCATATATATCTTTCATATCTTCGCCGATGATGACGGTATAAGTGGTATTGGGTTCCAACAGACGATCATCAATCCCCACCGCATTTGGTATGCAGCCATAGCGATGAAACGGACTTTTTTCCGGTTCCGGATCGATGGTCAGATACTTATAGGAGCCCTCATAATTCGGCCGGTTGGTGAAAGCAAGGTAAGGGGTGGTAACCAGGTGGCTGCCACAATCACCACAGAATCCGCTCTTTTCGAAGCGAAATGGATTGTATGTGGTAAAAGTGGATATGACCGGTTTTTCAGTTGGCCGGTTTCCGCGGGTGGTCATGATACCGGCATTGAGCCTTACCGTGTACTGAGTGCTTTTTCTCAGCGGTTTTAGTGGTTTTAAGTTGTAGCGGTAATTCATCCGGTTCATTCCGATGTCTTGCTCATCACTGGGATTTTTATCGTATTCCAGCAACTCATAATTCACACGCTCATTGGAAGCGGTTTCAAAAAATTCAATATGGGATTTCAGGGATTCGATGTTCAGATTTGTGTTGCTTGAAATATCAACGGACCGATCAATATCAACATCTTTCTGGCCATTCCGGGGATAGATATTTATGATCGGTAGAGGGGTCTGGAATTCCCAGCTAAAATCTGCCTCCAGGGTATCTCCATTCACATCATGCAACCCCTTCTTAATGGTCACTTTGTAATTGGTTGCCATGGGCAGGCTATGGGTTGGTTCATAAACCACGGTGGAAGTTCCTAAAAAACGAAACTTACCTTCTACGGGCGGTTCGATCCGGAAATAGCTGAGCAGCTCTTCCCGTTCGTTGTCACTCAAAGTGGTGAGTGGGATCATGGGATTGGAAAAATCAATCCGGATCTGAACCTGTCCCCGGGCCTCCCCCAATGGACCATAGGAAGCGATGGTGAGTGGTCCAACTGATTCTGCCGGGACATTTGAGTAGACATTAGGAGACGGTTCCTCGGCCACCTGCTGCAGGCTGTCCTCCAGCATTTCCACAAATTCAGATTCATCGGAAGGGATTTCGCTTTCCTGTTTTTTGGTGGTACACGAAAGAATAAAAAAGGTAAAGAGCGGGGTGAGGACGATTAACCACAAAAACTTTTTCATGGCAACTCCTTTTCGAATGTTTTCTTTTGGAAATGATTCACTAAAGATATAAAAAGGAAAAGGAAAATATCAAGGTTTAGTTTTATTAAATGGAAAAAATTCCGGATATATGCGGTAGATGTCACCCGTTTTATTTTGAATACCACACGATTTATTCTGCAAAATCCTGATGCCTATGAATGAAACTCCCGGGCAGTCTATTTCGTATGAAGATTCAATTGATCAATTCGTTTGGAAACAATTCAAAATCAGCCATGACTTTTACAAAGCTAATTCACATGAAGTACAATTATAATAAAGGAGAGAAAAATGGCATCAAAATATAATCCGGTGAACTGGTTCGAGATCCCGGTTAAAGATATGAAGCGGGCCAAATCGTTTTATGAGAAGGTTTTTGGTTGGGAATTAAGCCTTAACAAAGTGGGATCATCGGAAATGGCCTGGTTCCCGATGAATGATGATGCGCCCGGTGCCACCGGTTCTTTGATTAAAGAAGAGAGTTATCTCCCTTCGCATCAGGGTTCGATGGTTTATTTTTCGGTGGAAGATATCGATCAGGTTCTCGAAAAAGTGACTGAACAGGGTGGTAAAATCCTCAATTCTAAAATGAGCATTAGCGAATATGGATTTGTTGCTCATTTTGAGGATTGTGAGGGAAACCGGGTTGCCCTTCATTCTCAGCAGTAAGTCCATTAATCATTTTGGATTAAAAAAAGCAGCGGGAGATTCTCGAAAAGCATAAAAAAATATTTCACAACTTCCTGAAAATTATTCCGTATTGAGGTGGGTCAAGATTGATTGAATTAAATCAGGGGGTAATATATGAGAATCTTCTACTGCTTTATTATCGCAACCTTATCTTTATTTCTTATGCTTCAAACGGCTCAGGCCGGCTCCAACGCCACCCCGGTTAATCCGGACCGGGTTGAGGCGGAGGAAGTGTTCAGTCCCAATCCCAGATTGACTCTGGAACCAGTACTTCTGACCGAGCCTCTTACCATTGATGGTGTCATTGATTCGGCCTGGAGGAACTGCAAGTGTTTCGCAAATTTTACCGAATTTCAGCCGGCCGAAAACCGGCGTCCACCCGTTGGAACTTCAGGCTATCTCACTTATGATGCCAACAATCTCTACGTGGCCTTTGTTTGCGAAGATCCGGAGATTTCCCAGTTGCGGGCTTCCCTGACCGACCGGGACAAGATTTTTAATGACGACTGGGTTTGCATCAGCATTGACCCGGATAACGATCAACAAAAAGCTTACGAATTTTTTATAAATGCCCGGGGTATTCAGGCGGATCAGCTCTGGCAGGCCAATGGCAACGAAGATGTGAGTTACGATCTGGTCTGGCAATCCGAGGCCCAAATATATGAGAATTACTGGGCTGCGGAAGTCCGGATACCTTTCGAAAGTTTGCGTTTCCCCAACCGGGAAGAGCAGGACTGGTCCATTCACCTTACCCGGCATTTCCCCCGGGAAAATGACTACAAATTTTCCTGGATGCCTATTTCCGCCAACAACAATTCCTATATGGGGCAGGCTGGAAGAATTCAATTTACCATGCCTCGGGTTCAAACCGACAGCAAAACTCTGGAGGTTCTGCCTTTTGCCATAGGCACCCAGCAGAGTTACAGAAATGTGCAGGGCGATGGAACGGAAAACTGGCAGCGGGAACAGCTGGAGACCCGGGCTGGCTTCGGCATAAAGTACGGCTTTTCCTCCAATCTGACCACGGATTTTACTTATAACCCGGATTTCAGCCAGATTGAATCGGATGCCGGTCAGATTAATATCAACAATCCCTTTGCCCTGTTCTTTTCGGAGAAGCGCCCGTTTTTCCAGGAAGGCAGCGACATCTATGTGGTAGACCGAAATTCGACCGCCGGGATTGCCATCGACCAGTTTATCAATTTATTTTATTCCCGCAGCATCAACGACCCGTTTTATGCTGGCAAAATTTCCGGTCGGTTTGGAAGAGTGAGCGTCGGTTATACCGCAGCCCTGGACCGGAGTACTCCTTTTATCATTCCCTTCGAAGAGAATACCGCGGTTCTGGCGACCCAGGAGAGATCCTACAGCAATATTCTGCGGACCCGCTATGATCTGGGAAATCAGTCACAGGTTGGTTTTATTCTCACAGATCGCCGGCTGTTAGACAGCGGCTCCAATTCGGTGGCCGCAGTCGATGCCAGTATCCGCCTGTCAGAAAAATATACCCTTACCACCCTGGCCGGTCTTACCTATACCCGGGAGCCGAATGATCCTCAATTATCTGCCGGTCTGAATGGATCCTTTGAGGTTGATAATAAGCTCAAAACAGCATCATTTGATGGGGAGTCTTTTTATGGCCGGGTATTGCGAGCCAAGATAAACCGGGATTCCCGGCATTGGTTTGCCACCCTGGCCTATCAGGATTTCTCACCGGGTTTCCGGGCAGACAATGGTTTTATCCAATCCAACAGCTTCCGGGCAGCGGAATATGTGGGTGGTTACTTCTTCCGCTTCGACGATCATCCCATTCTTACTTTTATCCGGCCGCGGATGAGTGTCTGGCGAAAATATAATTACGACGGGGTGGTAAAAGATACCGGTCTGCGTACCAGTGTGGTAATCAGCTTAAAGAACCAGACCACAGTAAATGCATCGACCTTTATCTTCAACCGGGAAAATTTATATGGCAAGCAATTTGGTGATGCCCGGATCTCCTGGATTTATTTTGAAAACAGAGCTCTTAGATCTTTGGCGTTTAATTTCTTTATCAGTGGTGGCAGACAGATCAATCGCCTGGGTATGATTGGTGATCCGAATAATCCTTTCGAGCTGGTACCCAGTTTCAATATTCAATGGGGTGTTACCCTGATACCAAGCGCCCGGCTGACTGACGATCTGGAATACCAGGACTTTAAAATGTGGAAGAGTTATGGTAAGGACCTGATCCGGGGACAGAAAATACTCCGCAACACCTTTGCTTATCAGTTCAGCAAACGAATGTTTATCCGTCTGATCGGGGAGTATAATGTGGTGGATTATTACAGCTCCTCAGCTTCACGGTTAGTGAACCGTAAGTATTTTACTCTGGATCCCATGTTCAGTTACAAACTGAATGCCTTTTCGGTTTTTTACATCGGCGGGCATATCGGAGCAAATAATATTTATTCCACGAATATCAATGATCTTCGCATGATGAATCAATCGTTCTTTATAAAATTTCAGTATTTCTTCAGGTCGTAAAACAGCTTATTATTGAATAACAATTACCGGGCATAAACAAGCCCAATCCCAAATAAGCCAATAAAATAAAAGTCACCGGGTTAACAGCCCGGTGACAGGCTTTAATCATCATAAAGGAGCAAATTCCATGGAAAAAGTATTTGAAAAAATGAAGTTTGGAATGTTAATGGTAATTTTATCACTGGCATTTTCGCTATCCGCAGGTGAGGTAAAGATTGCCGTCGAACGCAATGAAATTGATGCCAAATACCAGTGGCGGATGGATCATGTTTATGCCAGTGATGCTGAATGGGAAAAGGATTTTGAACGGATTAATCCGTTGCTGGACAAATTTGATTCAATGAAAGGTACCCTGGGTGATTCGCCGCAGAATCTGCTCAATTATTTGAAACTGGATGAAGAAGTGACTATCCTGGCCGTAAAGCTTTCAGTATATGCCAACCGTAAAGGGGACGAGGACAGCCGGATTGCCAAATACCAGGGATACCGGGATAAAATGTCCGGTGCCTTTTCCGCCTTTGGTCAGAAGACCGCCTGGGCGGAACCGGAAATTCTGCAAATCCCGGAAGAAAAGATCTGGCAATTTGTCAACGATACCCCGGAGCTTCAGATTTATCGGCACTATTTTGCAAACCTCCTGCGAAGTAAGGCACATGTATTAAGTGAAAAAGAAGAGCGGATTCTGGCGCTGGCGGGCGAGGTAACCGGCGGGCCGAGTAATGTCTTCCGTATGTTCAATGAAGCGGATATCAAATTTCCAAATATTACCGACGAAAATGGTGAAACCATCGAATTGACCAAGGGCCGCTATTCCGCCCTGATGAAATCTTCCAACCGTGAGGTAAGAAAAGCCGCCTGGCAGGCAAACTATGAGACCTATGAGAATTGGAAAAATACCCTGGCGGCAAATCTGGCAGCCGAGGTAAAAACCAATGTTTTTTATGCCCGGGCCAGGAATTACAACAGCGCTCTGGAAGCAGCTTTGGATCAGGATAATTTGCCGGTAAAAGTTTATACCAATCTGGTCGATGCGGTAAATGATAATCTGGAACCGCTGCACCGCTACATCACCTTCCGGAAAAATGTTCTGAAGCTGGATAAGGTTCATCTCTATGATATTTATGCACCCCTGTTGCCGGAAGTGAAATGGGAAATACCATACCAAGAAGCGCAAAAAACAGTTTTGGCTGCAGTAAAACCGCTGGGGAAGGAATATGTCAAGGGCATCGAAACGGCGTATGCCAACGGCTGGATCGATGTATATGAAAATGCCGGTAAACGCTCCGGCGCATACAGCTCGTCCTTCTATGGATTACCCCATCCCTACATTTTATTAAACTATCAGGATCAGGTGGGTAACATGTTCACCCTGGCTCATGAGCTGGGCCATTCCATGCACTCCTGGTACGCCCAGGAAAATCAGCCGTATATTTACAGCGATTACTCCAACTTTCTGGCGGAAGTTGCATCAACCTTTAATGAAGAATTGCTTTCGGACTATCTGCTCAAAAATATAAAGGACAAGCAAAGACGGCTGTATCTGTTAAATGAGCAAATTGAGAATATATTTATTACGGTCTATACCCAGGTTCTGTTTTCGGAATTTGAACAGAAAATTCACGAGGTTGCCGAAGCCGGAAAACCGTTAAATGCGGAAGTGATGAACGGGATCTTTGCGGACCTTCAGAAAAAATATTACGGGCCGGATTTTGAACTGGATCCCATGGGTGAGAGCCGCTGGAACCGGATTCCCCATTATTATCGCAATTTTTATGTTTTCAAATATGCCACCGGGATGGCTGCTTCCACTGCGCTGGCGCAGAAGATAAAGGCCGGGGATAAAAAAGCCCGTGATGCTTATTTGAAGTTCCTGAGCAGTGGCAATTCGGATTATGATATTAATCTGCTGAAACAGGCCGGCGTGGACATGACTACCCCCGAACCGGTGACCGCAACCCTGAACCGTTTCAATGAATTGCTGGCCGAGATGGAAAAGCTGATGTAGTATTTTGGGCTGATGAAAATAATAGAAATCAAAATCCCCCTGATCAGAGGGGGATTTTTTTATGGTCTTTGTTATATTTATCGGTCTATAAGAATGAATTAGAACTTTTCATCATACTTTGTCCAAAGGAAATCCCCCAATTTCCAGGCTTCTGCAACAACCCGGTCTCCCCACTGCATGCTGAATGCAGTCACTTCCCTGCGCATTTTTTGGGGATCGTTCCGGTATTTCTGCATCAACCGGTCTTCCAGCTTCTCTTGGGCCCGGAAGATTTCTTTCTGCAACGGTTCCCACTTGGCGGCTACATCGTGACGCATATCGCCCCAGCGCTGGGCAGTAAGCGTGCCCAAACGGTTAAATGCCCACCAGGCCGATTCCCGGGAATAGCCGTTCACCCGTCCCGGTGTCTTGTAAGATTTGGGCAGGTCAGTCACGCCGCAATAGACCGGCACGTAGATGGAGGTAGCCACGTTATCCAGCGCGAGCCAGACCACCCCGCCGATAGGATCGGGCAGCCAGTCCCGTACCTGAATGATGGTGGCGTACATGGTGTACCAGCGGGCAATGGTTCGCTCGCCCCGCCAGCCCCATCCGCCATTAATTTTGAACAACGGCAACATGTCGTAGGGCATAAACGGATTGGCAAGGGGTGAGATCTCACTTTTTCCTTCGGCATTTTCCCAGGTGATATTCTTGACCGGATTGAAATCGGTGCCCTCGTAATAATCCTGAAAGATCCTGATCATCTTTTCCGGGGTCACCAGGCTGTCCGGCTTCACCGAAAAGGGATAGTTTTCGGAATTAGGCTCCAGTCCCAGCGAGGGGGCGAGAAGACTCAGTACCCGCCATTCCCGCCGGCGGCTGGCAAAGGACTGTCTTCCCTCCGGATCGTAGGCATAGTTAAACTGAAAGGGACCATCGGACGGTTTCCACCAGCCGCTGTCCATAGCTACTTTTACCAGATTTTCTGAGGCCATGAAATAATCCGGCTGATCCAGATTCAGCTGCCGGATCCGGCTGGCATTGGCATTCACCGAAACCTCATCGTCCGGGACCCGCTGTGCCGCCCAGATGGATCCGACATTC
>CAZTXJ010000027.1:14615-18149 GCA_964617285.1 uncultured Calditrichaceae bacterium
TCGTATTCCACCATTTTATACATGGTCATGGTTTCGCCTTTTTTATACTGCCGGGCTGGCTGAATATCGATCCAGCTTCGTGCCCGGTGCTCATCCATGGTGTGGGAGGTCATGACCGATCCATCGAATGAAGCGGATTTGCCAACTGTGATTGAAGTACAGCCATCGGATCGGTCCTGTGCCGGCAGGGGCTGGAGTAATGCCAGGGGAAGCACAATAAAGAGGAGAGTCCGTATCGGACGATGAAATCTATCGGTTATTAATCGCTTTCTCTTGCTGTGGATCATAAAATTTCCTCCGGTGATTCTGGGTTTGCGTTTTAGAGAATATAGGCCAGCCAATTCGGCATCTCAATAACATTTGGATTTAATTGGGCAATAAATTATGAACGCTGTTCAGACAAGACTCATCCCCATTAATAAATAATGGTCTGAAATCAAATTTTTCGGTACAATACCTATTTTCACCAAAAAATATTTGGGAATTTGGTTGTTTTATGTCTAATTTGTTTGTTGAATCAGGTAACGGTGGTAAGTCTGATATACGGTAATCTGATCTAAAGATGATAAAAGATCATTTCGATTTGTCTTATCTGATAAAAAAACTTTTTCACACCTTAGAAATGAATCCCTTAATTTTCATATAACTTTTTAAATAAACTGATGGAGGTACAGATGAAGTTTTTAAAGATTTTGGGTATTATTGTGCTAGTCCTGATCGTGGTTTTTGTGGTGCTGGCACTGGTTGCTCCGAAGAAATATTCGGTGGAACGCTCGGTGGTAATCGATGCACCACGGCAGCTGGTCTTCAACCATGTGCGCTACTGGCGAAACTGGAAGGACTGGTCACCATGGGCGAAAATGGATTCTGCTATGACGGTAACCGTGGAAGGACAGGATGGCGAGGTTGGCTCAATTTATAAATGGCAGGGCGATCCGAAACTCACCGGTAAAGGTGAAATGACCAATACCGGTCTGAAGGACGATTCGGAAATCACTTATCACCTGCATTTTATAGAACCCTGGGAGAGTGAATCCGATGGTTATGTGCGGGCGACCGATACTGAAGGTGGCACGCAGGTGACCTGGGCCATGTACGGGGAAAGCCCCATACCCTGGAACGTGTTCATGTTATTCAGCAGCATGGATAAAATGATCGGCGGCGATTTTGAGAAGGGACTTCAGAATCTGAAGACGATTGCCGAAAAAGAAGCTAAAGCAGTATTGAGTTACAAGATACAAAAGGTAAAATTCCCGGCAAGAAAGTATGCAGCCATTCGGTCCGAGGTCGCATTCAGCGATATGTCGGGTTTCTATGCCAAATCTTACCAGGATATTGAAATGGCTATTCGCAAAAAATTTGTCCGGAAAGTCGGCGCACCGGCAGGCCTTTATTATACCTGGGATGAACAAAACATGAAATCGGATATGGCCGCGGGCATACCGGTAAATCGGCCGGTAGGTCTGGGAAATGTGAAGACCATCAGCCTCCCGGCAAGTACTGCATATCTGGTGGATTATTATGGTTCTTATGAAGGGTCCATCTATGCCTATGAGGCGCTGGATCTCTATTTCAGCAAAAACGGATTAAAAATGAAACCGCCGGTGGTGGAGGAATATATCACTAATCCGCAAGCCGAACCGGATACCAGCAAGTGGTTGACCAAGATTTACTTTTTCGCGGAATAAATTTTCAGACGTTGATTTAACTTAAAGTGAAATTTGGGCCCGGATGGTTACCGATAAACCATCCGGGTTTTATTTATAGAATGATTGGTGACTCATTTTGCAGCCGTATCGTAACCGGGAGATCCGATCAATGTCCTTTCTTCAAAACCTGACCTTCTCACAATTGCTTTGGCTGGTACCTGTTCTTTTTGCCATCCACAATCTGGAAGAAGCGCCTCAGATGGAAAGGTGGACCAAGCGAATTCCATCGCGCTATAGCCAGTCAGTTACCACACGCCAGTTTTCGCTGGCGGTAACCTTGCTTACCTTACTGGTTCTGGTGGTGACCATCCTGGCCGTGAATTATCCGGCTAACCGATTATTCTATTTAATCATTTTTGAATTTCAGGCAATAATTTTATTGAATGTTTTTGTTCCCCACGTGTTAACCACTATCCGATTTAAGATGTACAGTCCCGGCCTGGTATCCGGAATAGTTCTTTCGCTCCCCTTTTCGATCTATTTTTTTCACCAGGCCCTGGCGGGGAAATACCTATCCGGAACCGGTTTATTGGTGATGTTTTTGCTGGCCCCGCCGCTGATGATCCTTCTTACCCGGATTTCTCTTTGGCTGGCAAGTGTGCTTATAAGACTTCTCATCCCGAAGCCGGAATAACAATCCGAGGGAGGTAAAGCACCAATCCGCAGGCAGAACTAGTTGTGATTAAATGGTTAATTAAATAGAACCTTTCCAGTTTGCCCGAGCCAGAGCAAAAAAATTGTTTCGTGCTTCTTCGGTCATTTCGAAGAATTCAACCTTCAATTGTAGCCCAAGCTTCTCAAGAGGTTGATGCATGATATCAATCAAAGCATTTCTCACGACTTCCGGTATTTCAGTTGTTGGTAGTGCCATTGCTACTGTAGCAGTGTTACCTTGCACCGAGACATCCAATATCATTCCTAAATCTCCTAAGGTCGCTGCTATCTCGGGGTGCTCCAACTGCTCAACAGCCATTAAGACATTTTCTCTGGACGGATTCTTTTTCATAGTCATTTTTTGGTATCAATCTGAATTTGAGGTTAAGATTTAATTAAAACTTAACAATCATCTTCCGGAACATTAATGATATCCCATATTCGTTTTCTTTTTTTCTTTTCCTCGAGCAAGAGGCCGCTTTCAAAATATTCTGTCAGAGCCATTTGAATAACCTCTTCGATAGAAATCTCGTGGGCTTTTGAATATTCTTCTACTTTTGCGTATAGATCAGAGGAAAGATTGAAATTGACCGATTTTGTCCTTTTCATAATTCCTCCATGTTTTTAATGTTTTTGAGTTTATTTTTATCAATATTATTTTTATGCTTTAGTTTTTTTGGGATTTTTTGAAATTGATTATTATTCCCTTTTCAATATATTCGTCGTGTATTAAAAGTTTTTCATCTTTCTGCATTAAAGCAAAATGATTACTCTCGATCTCCTTCACGATATCAGTAATACGCAGTTCTGCCAAGTGCCACATGGGTGAATCTGATTGATTATGTTTTGGAAATACGGATAATATCCCACTGTCTTTTAAAACATTACTTACAGATTGATAGAGTTTTTTTCTTTCGCTTTCGTTTAAATAATGAAGCACATCATAAATAAGTACGGCATCAACGGAAGAGGCGGGTAAATCGATAGTTGGTTTGCCGGATATGATCGGCACAACATTGTTCATCCCCAGACTTTGAACGGTTTTTATTAATTGACCAATGTTTGATTTTTCTTGGTCAATTGCATATACAGTTCCCTTTGGTCCAACCACTTTGGCTGCAGGAATCGTATAATGCCCCGCATTGCATCCGAAATCGACGACGATTTGGCC
>CAZTXJ010000027.1:18249-27695 GCA_964617285.1 uncultured Calditrichaceae bacterium
ATAATTTCACCACTTTATTCTATAAATCCTTTGTCACGACATAAGCATCTCGGATGGCATCCTGCGCCTTGCCCACTTTTTTGGCGTCACCGATCAAAAACACAGGTAGTTTATCCGTTAACTGATCATACAGCGGGGCATAGCTTTTCATGCCGGTGGCAACCACGATTTTGTCCACACCTTCCAATACCATGTTTTTTTCTCCGGAAAGAGAAACGCTATTGCCATCCACTCTTGTAACCTGATAACCAGTATATATGGGCACATTTTTCATTTTGAGCTTCTTCAGGGTCAACGATTTTTCAATCATTTCCATTCCACGTGCCAGCTCTTCCATCATTTCAATAATAATAACTTCGTTATCTTTATCTACTAATTTGCTGGCAATTTCAAGTCCTATAAGTCCACCCCCGATTATCACTACTTTTTGAAATTGAGGCAGATTTTCCTCCAACAAAAATTCCGCCCAGTAATATTCTTTCAAGCCATCAATTGGTGGAAATACCGGAACAGCACCTGTTGCCAGGATTACACCATCATATCCGCTGGCGAGTAATTCATTTTCATCAGCTTCTTTTTTGATTATCTGAATATCTTTTTCCTTAATTTCATTTTTAAAATAATCCAGAATATTTTTTAAGTTTTCCTTATTTGGTGGCAGATAGGCTAAATTGAATTGCCCGCCTAGTCGGTCCTTTTCATAGATAACCGCTTTATGGCCCCGGTCGGTGAGTGTCAAAGCAGCCTGCATTCCGGCCAAACCACCACCCACTACTGCGTATTTTTTACTTTCAGGTGCCTGCTTCACCGGGGCATCATCATAGCCAACCAGCGGATTGACCACACAATGTAAACCCTGTCCGGATTTTACTCCTCCCAAACAGCCTTCCGAACAAGCCAGGCAGGGACGGATTGTTTCTCCTTTCTCGCAAAAGTATTTAGCGACAAAATTGGGATCTGCTACCAAGGCCCTACCTAAGGCCAAATATTCGGCTTGATATTCTTCTATAAGTTTATCCACATCTGCAATACGGTTTATCTGACCAACAAATATTACAGGAAGTTCTATCTCCTTTTTGATGAGTCGTGCTAGTTCCCATGTTTTGCCCTTGGTTACGAACATATGTTGAAAAAACCAGGGTGGGGTGGAACAAACCGTACCAGCAGACACGTGGATAGCAGCGGCCCCTTCCTTTTCTAATATTCGTGATAGAACAATCATCTCATGAATTTTTATTCCATTGGGTGTCATTTCATCCCCGCTTATTCTAACGATGACAGGTAAATCAATCGTTTCCCGGACAGTGCGGAAAACTTCCAACGGAAATCGAAGGCGGTTTTCAAGAGAACCATTATAATCATCTTCGCGATCGTTTACCGCTATGGAGATAAACTGAGACAATAAATAACCATGGCCCATCTGTAATTCAATAATATCAAACCCGGCTTCCTGCGCTCGAATCGCTGCATCTTTAAAGAGTTGCAGAACTTTGTCCATGTCCTCCCGGGTCATCGGCTGTGGAACAGCACCCCCATTTTCGCATGGCTTATTGGTCGAGGAGAGAAAATAATTACCGGGAATCTTGGGATTAGCCATCCGACCGGGATGGTTGAGATGGGCGATCACTTTGGCACCTGATTGATGGATTTCATGGTTGAGTTTTTTCAGATTGGAAATTTTATCATCATTATCAATACCAATTTGCGTTGGGATTTCCCGCAATCCCGGGTCTAAGTACATGGGCTCTAAGGTAATCGCCCCCAGGAATGGGCTTCGCTCCTGATAAAAATGTGTATGCCTATCATTTACCAAACCGCTACTATCGCTGTAACCCAGCTTTATCGGTGCCATGATGAACGGGTTTCTTAAATTGAGCAGATTTTTCTCATTCATAATTTAATTAACCTCTATTATTCGTCCAACACCCCCCTCGATGTACTGTTGAGGGAATCGGCTTTTAATTTCTGATTTATATCTCGTGCAATGGGTGGCGCAAATTAACTTCAAGTCATTAAATAAATCAAACTGATCAAAACCGTGAAGTCCGCCTATAATTCCATAAATGTCTCCAAACTGGCTAGCTGCTTTCAAAATATTTTTCATTTTGGGATGTGAGCAACCTGTAAAAACTATTAATCCCTCTTTTGTTTTAACCGCCATCGCCTGTTCAATTCCTTCAAGCTCTCCAGTAGAATAAAGACCATCCGAAATTTGAGTTGGCCCGTCCAAACACACCACTCCCCCGGCATTCTGCATGCCTCTCAAGGAAGGTGGAAGATATATTTTTACTCTATTGTTGATGTCTAAAAATGCCGGAAGTCCTCCAACATGGTCAAAGTGGTCATGCGAAATAAATACTTCGTCAATCGAAGTCGGATTAATTTTTAATTTATGCATGTTTTCAAGCAAAATATCACCATTTGCTCCTGTGTCAAATAGGATCCGTTTGTCATTTGCTTCGACAAAACAGGAGAATCCCCAATCGGACTTTAAATCTGCCCGGGTGGTGGTGTTATCAAAAACGATGGTTGCCTTCATAATTTACGCCAGTTTAGTTAATTTACTTATTTTGTTTAATTACTCATTTTATGCCTATCCAACTTTCGCAGGTAAAATGTATGGTCTTCAAAAGTTGTCTCCAGAATTTCTTTTTCCCGGATCATCGCGCGAATGACTGACCAGTTACTCCCCGCTCGTTTTAGTAGGCTGTCAACGGCATCTTCCCGCATGGGATGTACAGCGGTAATACTCAGAATATCCTTCCGGACGTTTCCGGTAAATGCGAAAGCATTCCCTTCATAACCTATCAATAGTTCCACCTGTGGTATTTTATTTTTGAAAATATGGTACGCCAAGTTTATTTTTTCTTCTTCAGGAGCGACCGCATAGCTCTCCGCGGGAGGACGGGTGGGAATGGTGAGATAGGCTACCGAGGGTTTGATTAGAGCCAAAAATTCCGAAATTTGTTTTAATTGTTCTGAACCATCATTCATCCTATTTACTAGCATAGTCTCAGTGGTTAATTCTCCTTTGAATTGATCCGCAAATGCCGTAATCCCTACTAAGATAGTTTCCAAATGCAATGTATGGTGAGGCCGGTTTACCTTATGCCAAGTATCCTCTGTTACAGAATCGACCTTCACGGAAACCCAATCAGCTTTTATCAATTCTTCTCGAACATCTTCTCGCCATATCAGGGAGGCATTGGTAATTACCGCAATTGGAATTTCCAGATCTCTTAATAATTTAATTTCTTTTCCAAGATTCATATCAAGAGTTGGTTCGCCATCCGGTACGAAAGTTAGGAAATCAATAGATTGTCCACCCTTTCTTACTCGCTCAATTTTTTGATGCACTTCCTGATAAATCTGCTGTGGCGGGTAATATGCCTGCCGCCCGATCCGCATCTTTATGGTTCTGCCCAGCTGACAATAAACACAGGCGTAACTGCAAATTTTTGGCGGAATATTATTTATTCCCAGGCTGTGGCCCAATCTTCGGGATGGCACGGGCCCGAAGGCAATCATGATAATGATTCCTTTATTTTTAGTCTTCCAAGATAGTCCGGTTCTTCCAGTCCAGGGGTTTTTTCGTTTTATTATTTGTCAAAGTGAAATACCAAAATCCTAAAAGGATTAATACGATTCCGGGAAAAATAAAATTCCAGGAAATGGTCAAGTTAAACATCCCACCACTTAAAAATATCCACAAGCCGATAATTCCATTAATCCACCTCCACCAATTCTTGAAACCCCAGAATCCGAGAATCGCAGTCGCAATTCCTATAACTATAAGATTAACCGCACCCTGCAATTGAACAATAATTCCGGAAAGGACTAACCAGATACCCAGAAAAAAACTAATATAACTTTGCCACATCTGATTACCCTCCAAGTTAAAATTTATTTAAAAATCCACCTCGAGTAACTAAATAGTATTTTCCAAAAGTCCGTACAAAAACCAACCTGTTCATAATAAAGCTGAAATTTAAGATCATAGATTTTTTCTTTTTAAAGAGGTTCCCAAATTACCAGGATAATAGACCCCTGTTTTGAAGTGAAGGGTCCGTGATCAATTCCCTTGGGTATCAGTCGGTAGGTTCCTTCTTCATATTTATTACCCTCGCTCTCGTACTGCCCTTCGAGAACAAAATGTTGCTCGGTGGCCATATGAGAATGTGCTTCCATATCAAAACCTGCTGGTATTTTAAGTAAAAAAGTTCTTGCGCTTTTCTCTTCTCGAAGCACTTTTATTTTGGTACCTTCGGGATAACCCTTCGCTTCGATCCATTCCATTTCATGATAATTTTTTAAATACTCTGCCTTAGATATCATCTTAATTCTCCTTTATTGGTTAATTATAAATTCCCAGCTACAAAAGGAATTGCCAACCGGATCCGGTGAGCATGAAATATATTTTACTTCGATTCGCGAATTTACATTGCTGCCAAATTCACTAGGTCCTGCAAAGCCCAATTCATTTTCTCCGTACAAAAAAACAAGCATCATTCGCTAACCAATATTTTGGATGTATTTGAATCAATTGGAGTAATTCTTCCCGAGATAATTCCTTGAACTGTTTCATAATTGACTTTTGTTTATTTTATCTAATGAATTAAAATATTCCCGCCTGTGTTGCTCCAGCTTTTCTTTTAAGAAAAATTTCTCGGCCACAGAGGCGTAATCTATAATAAGCACACCATTCAGGTGATCGATTTCATGCTGAATTATTCGGCTCATCATACCGTTTAATTCGATTTGTTTTATCGTGCCTTCTGTATCAACTCCCTGAACGAGGATGGTGAAATTGCGATCTATCTGAACCCGAATTCCCGGAAGACTTAAACAATCCTCTTCAAACCTGTCCTGGCCTTCTTGTTCGATAATTACCGGGTTTATCAAAGTAAGTAAACCTTCACCAATATCTGCCATGACAATCCGTTGAAGCATGCCCAACTGCGGAGCGGCCAATCCAATGCCATGATTTTCGTACATTAATTTTGCCATTCTGCTGATGAAGTTGTGCAAATCACCATCTAAGTCAATTACTGGCTTTGCTTTTTGACGCAGTACTCTGTCTGGATATAATTTTAATTTGTGTTTTTTAGGCATTTTTTATATATGCACTATTTAGTTAAAATTCTAGTGGAAGAACAATGGCACCGATTGTATTGCCGACCACGGCTGATAAAACCCACTATCTAGCCTTCCAATATTTTCCCACCAGTTTTTTCATATCATATTTGAGAAATTCAAGCAGCGTCTCGCTTAGACATTCTCTCTTAAAATTAGATATGGCTTTATTTACTACTCCTAATGCACTTTTGCGAGAATCCGCACGACTAATTTTTTCTTCTATATTATAGAAATGTTTGATCAGCAGATCTTCTAGACAAGGAACCCCATCCAAGGGAAATTTATTTTGGGATGATATTTCTTCAATCATAAATGGTACTCCCTATAAGTTTATATATTTTTTTTAATTTGATTCGGCTCCTTAACATTAAAAGGTCTGAGAGAACCGTTTAAATATTGGCCTATAACTTCTTGAACTTCTCCACTGATCCAGGGAATGACCTGAATATTACTGTCACTCAGTTTGCGGGCATAAAAGTCTGTTATTCCGTTACAAATCAAAACATCCATTTCTAATGCAAGCAACATATTTAGTTTTATTATTGGACTTCCTCTTACTATATGGACAGTCTTGTAACTTTTAATCTGATTTCTCTCGGCAAAATACAAAATGATATTCTCACAGCTGTCTAGCCGGTTAGAAATCCGATTTTCGAAGATTGGTATGGCGATCTTTTTCATTGACCTGACTTTTTTTAATCGATAAACGCAAATTGCAGGCCAGATTCAATAAAGCTTTAAAACCGCCATATTTTCGTAATCAAATGTAAGTTGAAGTAGTTAAAGTAAGAAGGTGGCATGTTGCATAATTGCAACTTTTGTAGCGCAACAGTTGCAGTTTTAGAAGAAAGGGAATTAAATTAATCCGTGCTTTTTCAGCTTTCGGTACAGAGTGGCGCGGTGAATGCCGAGTTCTTTGGCTGTTTCTACTTTGTTCTGGTGATGTTTCTTCAAAGACTCCAACAATTTTTGCCTTTCGGCATCCTGTAAAGGCTTAATTTTGTCTGATGGTTCTTGATCTCTTGTTTTATTTCTCAATATTTCAGGTGGAAGGTGTGAAAGTTGAATTTTTTCTCCCTGACACATTACAAATGCATGTTCGATAACATTTTCCAATTCCCGTACATTACCTGGGAAATCATAATGCATAAGAGCAGCTAACACGACTTCTGAAGTGCCATCAATCGTACGACTGTTTTTGTAATTAAATTTTTCTATAAAATGATCGATAAGAAGAGGAATATCATCTCTTCGTTCTTTTAAAGGTGGAAGCACCAGTTTGACAACATTTATTCTGAAATACAGGTCATCACGAAAAGTACCAGCCTGAACCAAGATAGATAAATCATCTTTCGTGGCCGAAATAACACGGACATCTGCTTTTACCGAACTAGTAGCGCCCAGAGGTTCAAATTCTCTCTCTTGCAGCACCCGGAGAAGTTTCACTTGCATTGCCGGGGAAAGACTTTCGACTTCATCAAGAAAAATTGTACCACCCCTAGCTAATGCGAAACGCCCTGGTTTATCCTTAACTGCACCGGTAAAAGCCCCTTTCCTGTATCCGAAAAGCTCTGATTCCAAAAGGGTATCGGGTAAGGCGCCACAGTTAATTGCAAGAAATGGACCCCTGTTTCGCAAACTCAAATTATGAATTGCCCGGGCAAATAGCTCCTTTCCCGATCCACTGGGTCCTTGAATTAATACCGTACTTTCACTTTCAGCGATGGTGGGAAGTACATCAAAAATTTTTTGGATTTGGTGGTTTTTAGAAATAATATCTTCAAAGGTATAGGTACACTTAATTTCTTTTTTTAGTTCTTCAAAGGGAGAGAGATCCCGGAAGGTTTCCACCCCACCAATTTTTTTCCCGGTTTTATCTCTGAGCACTGCAGTACTTATACTAACCGGAATGACTTTACCATCGGACCGCAGTATATTTGCACGCCGATTAACAAATTCTGATTCTGATTTTAATGAACATCTTAACGGACAAGTCTTCTCACAGATATTCGCTTTTAAAATTTCAAAACAGTATTGCCCTAATGCCTGTTCCCGAGATATACCAGTAATTTTCTCTGCCGCACGATTGAAATAACTAATTTTCATGTTTTCATCGACAGTAAACACTCCGTCTGCGATACTATCCAAGATGATATTGGTATGCAATACTGTGAGGTTCTTCGAGGGTTTTTGTGGCATGACACATTATATAAGTTAATTTATTTAAGCTATTAAAACTTTTTTGATTTTGCAATACTCGATAACATCATATTTGAGGAGTAAAGGACTTGGTGGTTTAATTTTTGCAATGTCTGAATGTGTAAGACTTTTTTTATGGTAAAGAAAAGTTTTAACGAAAGGGGGTGTAAAAATTGTTAAATGATTTGTTTTCCATAGGTGCACTTAAACCTTATATATTTTGGGGATTGGTCATTTTAGGATTACTTGTGTTTATTGGCTATTCTATGATACTGGATAGAAAAGTGAATCGGAATCATCAATCGAAGTACCATGATCGTTGTAAAAGCGAAAAAACAAAATACTATGATTAAGCTGAAATGAAAGACTCTTTTGATAATGTTCTATTATGAATTTCTATCTCTACCTAATTCCTTTCAATTTTCAGTGGTTTTCCTGTACATATTCTTCAATTCTGTCAAATGCCTTATTTATCTCTGCTTCAGGAACACAGAAGGATATTCGTAAATGCCCCTCACCAGTTGGTCCGAACGCAATACCAGGGGTGGTCGAAACCCGGGCCTCCCGGAGAAGTTTTTTACAGAATTTTGCTGAATCGCGCCCTTCCTTTAACAATATTTTAGGAAACATCAGGTAAGAACCGGTCGGTTTTTGATACTCAAATACGGATTTCAAATTATCCAGCCGTTGGCACATTAAATTTCTGGTTTCAAGGTAATGATCTCTGAATTGTGCCACGCAATCCTGGGGACCCTGCAATGCAGCCAATGCAGCATATTGTGAAACTACCGGAGCGCAAATTGCCATGGGAATATGGACTTTGGAGATTTGTGGGATTAAATCTTCATTGGCATGTAGATAACCGATCCGCCAGCCGGTCATTGCATAAGTTTTTGTAAAGGTGTAACAACTGACCACGTTTTTTCTCATTTCGGGAATTGAAGCAATGCTAAAATGTTTCAGACCATCGAAAACAAAATACTCATAGGCCTCATCAGTGATAATCATCAGGTTTTTCTTTAGAGCCAATTCGGCTAACTGAGAAATCTGTTCTCTGGAAAAAGAGGTACCGGTAGGATTATTGGGACTGCAATACATAATAGCTCTTGTTCTGCGTGTAATAGCTTTTTCAACGGCCTTTAGATCCCATTGAAATCCTTTTTCCTCAATTAATGGAACCAGAACCGGTTTTCCTGAGGCAATCCGTACCTGCCGGATATGGGTGGAGTAAGTTGGGGTTGGTAATATGACTTCATCCCCGGGATCGATCAAGGCCATCACCGCAGCAGCCAAACCTTCGATAGCGCCAACCGTGATTAGTATCTGGGATAAATTTGCTTCGATGTTGTTATCCCTTTCCAGCTTAACAACAATTTCTTCTCTCAACTCAGGTAAACCAGGTGTTTCGGAGTAACCCCCGACAAGTCCTTTCTTTATGGCGGAAATGGCAGCTTCTTTAATATGTTCAGGTGTATCGGCAGTTGGTTTTGCCCAGGATAAAAACGCCACATCTGGCACTTGCTTGGAGAGCCTGGTCATTTCGTGTATGGCAGATTTTGGAATTTGCTTTACCCGGTTTGATGCATGATCGATACTGTTCATTTGAAATACTCCCGCTTTACTTCAAGTTTATGTTTTTATCCCTTGTCAATCTATGGTAAATTTCCAACAACAATAGAATTCTCCAACCGGATCCGGTGGGCAGGATATACAGCATGTTTTGATTCGAGAATCAACGGTTTTCGCAAACTGTTCGAACTCTATAATCCCAACCGATTTGCATGGGAAATCTGGCAAATTCTTCTTTCTGCGTGTCTTTTGAACACGGCACTCTACCATTTTAAAGATCATTGTTTTTTCATTTATCCATTCAACCTTCTGACTATTTATTGCGGAATAAAGTCGATATTTGAAGGCCTTCTCCAGCGCTTTTAAACCGCCATTGGATTCAATATTGAATACCTTCATAATCCTTCTGGCTTCAGCTACCGCAAACCGTTCCCACGATTTTCTGTCAAGTTCAATTGCCAGATCCATTCCGTATTTCTCTTCAGCGGCTAAAAACCAACAGCCATCATGGGCCAGCCAGTTTTTGGCATAAACTTCAATCA
>CAZTXJ010000028.1:0-2729 GCA_964617285.1 uncultured Calditrichaceae bacterium
AGCTGGCCCAATATACCCCTGGTCGACATGGTTGCTGCTGGAGATAAGCTTTTTGCCGTAGCCAATCCGGGTGGAGAGTTAAGCATAAGTCAGGATGGTGGATTCAACTGGTCTTACCCGATAAAACCCAACCCAATGGTCTGGGGTGGTTTAAGATCACTTTTCTTCATCGATGATAATATCGGTTTCTTTGCCGGCGATGATGGTATGATTGGTAAAACCACCAACGGTGGTCAGACCTGGGAAACGAAACCAACCAGTTATGGATTCGGCAGCAACCGTCCATATAATTTCATCTATTTTAAGGACAGCCTGAACGGTCTTGCCGGTGGATACTCCGGTGTTATGCAATTTACCACAGATGGCGGAGAAACCTGGACGGAAGGAAACATTGGATCCAGTACAGAACTCAATGATTGCATTTTCCTGAATGCAAATACTGGTATTATCGCTGCCAGAAGCGGTAAAATTTTCAGAAGTACTGATGGGGGATCAAATTGGACAGAAGTTGTCGATATGGGATCCATGAGTATGCAGAGTATAGCTTTCCTGGATCAGGACAGCGGTTTTATCTGTGCATCGGATGGTTATGTATACCAAACGACCGATGCCGGAGCAAACTGGGCGGAAGCTACCCAATTATTGAATAATAATACCCCTGGAATTTCGCCTGACCTCTATCGCATACAATTTACCAACGATACCACCGGTTACATCTGCGGCGAGGATGGTGCCATTTACAAAACAACTGACGGTGGTTTGAATTGGGTGCAGCAGATGGTTCCTGCCCCAGTTACCGAAATTAGTTTTCAGGCAATGACCTGGTTGGATGAAAACACCGGATTCATCGCCGGACAGAATGGATATATCCTTGGTATGACCCCAAATAGCATCATCGCCTACGATCCGGTGATTACCCACTATCAACTTTATCAGAATTATCCCAATCCGTTTAATCCCAGGACAAAAATCAGTTTCGACCTGCCGCAGACCGGACAAGCTACCTTGACCATTTATAACACACTTGGACAGGTAGTAAAACGACTTTTCGAGGGAAAGCTGGGAACGGGTGGACATACCTTTTACTGGAATGGGCTCAATGATTTAGGATTATCTTCTCCCTCAGGAATTTACTTTTATCAGTTAAAAGTAAATGACTTCTCCCAAACAAAAAAAATGACCCTAATGCGCTAGTTAGTCCTCCAAAAAAAATACCCCGTCGAAATTCCGGCGGGGTATTTTCAAAAGTGGTATATTTACTCTATTTCAACATTTTATCAATTATAGATTTTAAAGTATTGGTACTCTCATCCAGATGATGTTGAGCAGTAGCCTCCAATTCAGCACATTTCTTCTTCATGTCCTGGATAAATTTCTTATCCGTAATTTGAGGCAGATTTATCAGCACATTATATATTCCTCCACGAACTCCGGTAAATGCTATCTGAGCACCAACACCCGCATCCGTAGCGGAATTTCTGTTTCCGATTTCCACGACTCTTTTGGCCGTGATCAAAGCTTCCAGGCTCAGCTCTGCCGTATTCAACGGAACCATTACTGCCTGCTTTAATCCATCCTGAATTGCCCGTTCCCGTTCCTCGATTTCCTCTTTCGTGTTTTGGGGCAATCGTTTTGCAGTCATGTATGCATTGAAGGCATTAGTATCATCATCAACAGCTCTGATGAGCTTGTCCTTAATTTCCTGTGCCTTTTCAGCAAGCTGGGTAAGTTCATCCCAGACATTTTCATAACCTTTTTTTCCAATGGTCAAATTACTGACCATACTGGCCAATGCGGCGCCCAGGGAACCCGCCAGCGCGGCAATTGAACCGCCACCGGGTGCGGGGGTTTCCCGGCTGACTTCATGAATTAAATCTGCTGTTTTCAGAGACACCAAATGACCATCATCGATAGTTGGCAGGCCAATAATTTTTTCCCTGGCTTTAAAAGGGGAAACATCATTCAATCCCATAGAATAGATAGCAGTCTCGATGACATCCTTCACAGGGATACCAGTAGACCGACCTTGTCTCTGTAAATAATATTTCCCCGCCTGATAAATGGCCTGAAACGGAATAAGACCGACAACTTCGCTACCGGTTACCACCAATCCACGCTGGGCAGCTAATTCCCGGGTCTTTTCCAGCACCAGATGTGGGGGTGATATTTTATAATTGGTAAGATTAATAGAGATCTGTGCCCGTCCATATTCTTCGACATACCAGCCAATTGCCTTACAATGTTTAAAGAAGCCAGGTGTCTTTACTGATCGACCGATCGGATTTTCCGGATCGGTGTCGTGATCTCGAAGCAATTCATACAAATCATAATCGTGCACCTTCTTACAATGTTCAAAGGTCTCCTTCATTGATTTACCAACAAAATCACAATCCCCACAGGGATAGTAATTCTCCCGGTATTTCATCAGGTCCCCACGCATGTAGATGGCATCATCGACATTCTTCCGGGCACTGCGACCTTTTTCCCGGAGTTCGAAGGCGATATCCATCGCATATTGTTTTTCTTTGGTATTCAGGGTGATGTTATAGGCAATCAGGAATTCCCGTGCACCGATAGCTGTTGAACCGGATTTTGCATTGAATTTGGCCGGACCAAAATCCGGTTTCCAGTGCGGATCCTTTATCTTTTCCTTGAAGCCCTCATATTCGCCCTGTCGGATGCTGGCCAGATTTTTTCTGTCCGGCTTTTGCGCACTCTCTTCATACAAA
>CAZTXJ010000028.1:2829-4124 GCA_964617285.1 uncultured Calditrichaceae bacterium
AAATTAGGAACACATTCAACAATTCTGGTCGTCATAGAAAATCTCCTGGTTTATCCGATTCCAGTTCAAAAAATAAAGGGTACTAATTTAAGATTAGCACCAAAAGCCTGAAAGCCATTTTATAATTTGATTTTACAGATTGGATGGGGAAGAAAAGAAATGAAAATACTAATTCTTATATTTGATCAGATTTTATTATTCGTCCTTGATATCGATAGATTTGATAAATTTCTCCAAATCGACTGCGGTTTTTTCCACCTCGGCATCAAACGCCCCACCACCATGTTTTAATTGAAAAACCATTCGCCGATTTTCTTCATCGATGTTGCATCCCCAGTTAATTAAATAAGGTATTACACCCGATTCCTGCACCAGGCGGAGTGCTTTTTTCGGGGAAATGTGCTTTAAGGTGATTATCTTGATCATCGATTTTCTCCTGCTCTCAGCTAAATATAAAGAATTTTCCGGCAATTTTTAGCAAAATTTTTTTCCGAAACCGATTACTACTGCATGTTTCAATCTGTCTGATCCAATATCCGCTGTAATTCACTTTCGGAAATTTTAAGCAAACCCGGTTTCACTAATCTTGGGGTAAGCATTTTCCAGTTAGAATCCTGCAGAAAGATATATTTAAACATCGGTAAAGCGTCTCCCAACTTTCCCATATTGGCCAAAGCCACCGCATGCCAATATTTCATTTCCAGATTATCCGGCTGCATTTTTTCTGCAGTACTATATTCCCGCAATGCTCCGGTATCATCCCCTTTTTCAACTGCAAGATCTCCGGCATTCATATACTGATATGCCTGATGAACCATTAATAATCTTTTTATCTCCTTCACCGGATCCGGATTATCTTCTACCCGTAAATCAATCAGTTTATCCTCCCAAATCTTTCCACTGGATTTTCCCCGAACTACCAATAGAGCTGCAGATTGTTTTCCGCGAATATCACCACCGACATTCTGGGCAGCTTCCAGTGCAGCAACCAAACGTTCCGCCAGCGAACCCTTGGTATTTTTAAATGCCTTTTCCATTGCCGGCCATACCGTCTCATTGAGCATCAAATTCGCCTGGACTGAATAATATTTTCCGGTTAAATGCCCGGCATCCTCAATACATTTTTCCCCGGTATACGCCACACTATTTCCCCTTGTATCAATGAGGGCAGCTTGCCTGAATTCCCGCCCCTCATCTTCTTCCAGAAGCATATCCAGAGTTTGCCGGGGAGACAAACCTGACTTCATCAATGCCAATCCTCTTGGCCCATAAGATGGATTAACGAAACTCTGGGT
>CAZTXJ010000028.1:4224-27619 GCA_964617285.1 uncultured Calditrichaceae bacterium
AAGAGGTACCGATCGGAAGAAACAGTACCTCTCGGTTAATTTTAACTATATCCGAAAAGCATACTGAAGATTATCAGCAAAATTAAAGCGATACCAATGAAAAGGAAAGTGTAACCAAAGACTCTGACCACCATCAATCTTTTTGGCGTAAGCTCCTTTAAAACCAATTTCTTTTTTAACAAACCACTCTCTTTTAACTTCTGATATTCCAGAGGTCGGTCTTCCTTATACTCATCCACCGGAACCAGACCGGTAAATATAACCGGATCCAGCGGAAAAGATTCCGGACGCAGGTGGGTGTTGAAAAAGTGAATGGTAAAAATAAATCCAACCGCCAGCAACGCCTCATCGCTGTGAATGATCGTTGCCACATTAATGAACCACCCGGGGAAAACCAAGGTGAACAATTCAGGAAACCAGAGCATCAGTCCTGAAAACCCAATAATAAAAACGCCCCAGAAAACAGCAAAATAATCGAACTTCTCCCAGTAGGTCCACCTTCCATAATTCGGTCTTGGTCCAAAGCCGAGGAACCATTTGATATTGCCCCAGAAATCCTGTATATCTTTCTTGTTGAACATCATCGAATTTTTACCGAATATCATTTCCTTCCAGGAGGTTTTGGTTCTGATCTTAATCCGAATGACACTGACGATATGTGCGATAAAATAACCAAAAGTAATTATTGCCGCGAAACGATGGATGGTTCCTGCAGCTTTTACTCCTCCAAAAAACTCTGCCAGATATTGAGCCCAGGGCAAGTTGGCAAATTTTAACATCATACCGGTAAGCGCAAGAAGCACAAAGCTTAATATCACAAAAATATGGGTAACTCTCTGGGTGGTGTTGAATCTCTGAATATAATATTTTTTGTGAATGGTTTTATGTTCCCTCTTTTTTAGGAGCTGACGATAGGAACGCGGTAACCACAGCAGGGTGTGTAAACCAAAAAAACTGAACACACCGATTAATAAAGAGGTCATTGCCCAAAAGGTAAAATGTAAAATAGGATACTTGGCACGGTCATGATGAGTCGCATGGCTGAGATAACCGGTAAACCTGCGGTTAGCATCCGGATGGCACTTTTGGCAGGTTTTTACAATATTATTAAAGCCGACATGTGAATTTACATTATCCACCTGCTGAATATCATGGGCACCATGACAATCCGAACATTTTGCTGCATCCAGAAATCCGAGAGTATAGGCCTTACCGTGCATAGTTTCCGTGTAGGTTGCGGAAAGTTCTTTATGACAGGATCCGCACTGATGGGTAACCTCGGTCATAAATTGATCCTGATCATGATGTTTTATCTTATGAGCGGAATGGCAGTCCTCGCAATTCGGAAGTTTTTCATCGGTCTTGCTCACCGTGGGACTGTGGATGCTGTTGACATACTGATCGAATATTCCTTTATGACAGGTAGCACAGGTAGCCGCAAGATTCTTATGATTGACCGTGGATTGTGGCTGGGAGCTATCCAAAATATAATGAGAAGAATGACAATCCGAGCAGACCGCACTGGGTAATAATCCTTTCTGCACCAGGCCTTCTCCATGGACACTGGTAGAGTAATCCACATGAGCGGTTCCAAAAAGTGTCTTAAGAGTATCGATCTGAGAAAGTCGGGCATGACAATCCCCACATAGATCAGGAATATTTGCCCGATAGGTTTTATCCCGTTCGTCCAGATGTGAAAGGACATAATGTTTTCCGTGACAATCCGTGCAATATGGGGCATTGGGATTCTTCTCAAAGTAGGCATTCCCATGATTACTGACGAAATAATCCTCGGCAATCTGTGCGTGACACTTTGAACAATCTACTCTTCCCACCGTGTCACAGGGCCGGGAATGCTGTGGTGTGATATCCGAGTGGCATTTAACGCAGGCAATATTTTTGTGAACCGAATTTTGAATTTCACCTTTTTGTACCACAAGTGAAATTCTCTCTCCATCCACAGTTTTATGAACATCTTCTTTTTCATGACACTTCAGACACTCCCGGTCGGATGTTCTGATTACCAGGTTCGCCTTTTTTACCCGATGTGGCTGATGGCAATCGGTGCAGGCAGGAATCGCCCCAGGCTCCTTTTCCCAGAGTTCACCTTTAATTACCTTTTGATGAACCATCTCTATCTGGGCATGGCATTGTTCACAGGTTTGGGCAATTTTACCAATGGAAATGGAAGAACGGGCATCAGTATGGGGCAGAACCAGGTGATTTCCGTGGCAGTCATTACAGGTTGCTGTAACGATCAATCCCTGCTTGAACAATCCAGTACCATGGATACTCTGGGAATAGTTGCTCAAAATATCCTTTTCCGGAATATTATAAACCCGGGCTACCGGTGCCCCTTCTTTATGACACTTCCCACAAAGCACCGGAATATTCATTTTATAAGTTCGGGATTTGGGATTGGTCCTGGGAAGAATGTCATGGACACCGTGGCACTCTTTACAGCTGGGGGCATAGGGCGCACCCCGCTTCAGGGCAGTTCCATGAATACCGGTATAAAATGCCTTGCTTGCATCATCATGACAATTACCACATTCAACTTTTTCCAATCGTTCTGGGTGAGGAAAATCTTCCACATCCGCATCATAGTGGCAGTTCACACATTCCACATTCCGGTGAACGGATTTTTCAAAAGCCGGATAATCCACGAATAGCGAGACCGTTCTCCCCTGTCTCTCGGTGGTCAGGTCACGATCCCCATGGCACATCAGGCAATCTTCATTGCTTGCCGGAAAAACCCAGGAAACAAAAACAAACAAAAATATGAAGGTCTTGGATAATTGTAGCTTAAATCTCATATTTTGTCCTGTTTAATATTAATATATTCACAAACTTTGTTAATACTATGATTTTGGACTACTAATAAATACGCAGAAAATGACTTCATTCACATTGTAAAAGAATATATATTTTTAAACAAATTTAGTCAATAAAATTTATTTTTCACACATTTGGAAATTAATTCTTTTTGATTTCAGATCGAATTAAACATTATCTTTCCATATTCGTATGTCAGATAAATTTGGCATTAAAAAACAGGAATATTTTTTGAAAGAATACTGGCTCCGAATATACTCAAAAATCTTACCGTATATCAAAAATCTTCTGCCAAAAAAGATTAATAAAATTGACTTATTCTGGATCGTTGGATGGTTTGTCAGCGCCTACATCATCATATATACCCTTCCCGGTATTCCTGCATTCTCTGTTTTGCTGCTCATCGTTTTCGGCTATTTTTTCCGTAAAACACATACCGTCTTTTCAACCAGGTTTAAAGTCTCCACCGAACTGCTCCTGCTTCTGTTCCTGATGTTCTACCTGATAGAACTCGGATTTTTAGCTTTAACCAGCACAACAATTTCTCCAAATTTTCAATCGTATCCCAATATATTTCTGACCTTTTTGCAAACCGGTATAAGTACCATACTTATTTTGATTTTCACACTCATCCTGGTAAGTAACAGCAACGGGAAAAAAAGGGTACTTATTTATTACATTTTCCTGGGTTATATAGCATTAACTATTCTCAGGGAAAATAGTGATCAAGTATGGTTTTTGTTTGAATTTTTCCTGGTTATTCTGCTGTATCGGAAAACAAGTTGGACAGAAAAATTAAATCGAAATCAGTGCTGGATATATTTCATAATTCTTCTAATCCTTTTTTTAAATCTATCAATTTATCCAAAATATTCTACGGTCCCGGGACAATTCACCTCAGAAAATATTTCCTGGTATTTTCTGCCCAAATTTTTATCCACCCTATTCAAGCTTTATATACTGGCCATTCTGATCAAGATACCATTCGTTTTGGTTTACCACCATGCCAGTTTGAGCCGAAAAATAAGAATCGCCGGATGGCTGCAATCGAGTATTCCTCAATTTATTCAATTAATCCTTCTGTTATTTTTCTTCTATTTTTTCCTGGCTGGCTGGCAGGCAGAAAATCTGAAAAATTCAATTCAGAATCAACTCACCCGAATTCAGGAAGGTCTGTATCCGGCAAAACAGGACGTTTTAACCTATACAAAAACAGACTCGCTTAAGGAATTGAAAATTCCGGGACATGATTCAATAATATTGGATAATCAGGTTCTCGATCAGGGCGTTTTCTCAGTAAAAAGTCTGGCCGGAACAGATACAAATCCTTCTACCTATTACCTCTACTTTAAATCGGATACGATAGCCGATAAAATATTTCTGGTAAAATTGGACTCCTTATTCCTGAATTCCCTGAAAAAAAATTTGGCTCTGATTGCTGCATCTCATCTGGCCGCTTACCCCTTTCATAAAACTGGTTGGGACTCTATTTTTTATAATATTCGCTTCTGGCAAAACAAAAATTACTATAACGATATCAAAATTTTCCCATTCAGTCTTATACCAAATAAATCTAAACAAATGTTGATGGTTCGACTTGAAAAGACTGAAGAATCCGGTCCAAGGATAAAAATTGTTCAGCAGGATATGTTTACAGCAGGCAGAGTTTATCTTCCCCTCTATGCCGAGAATTTCGAACGGAAGGGTTATTATGCCTTCGATGTCATCATCATGACAAGTTTCTCCTTTTTTTCCTCCAACCTGATGAAGCAGATTCTCTTCTGGTTTATCATTTATCTTCTGATCAATTTTCTGATTATCCGCCGGGTAATAAAATTTGGGAATGCCATTAACCAGATTATCCTGCAGAAGTTCGACCGGCTGAAACATGGCATACGACAAATTTCCGGGGGGAATTTAGATTACAAGATTCACCTGGAAGGGGAGGATGAGTTCGTCGAATTTGCCCAACGGTTTAATCAAATGGGCGTGGAGTTAAAGAAAAAAATTGCCGAGGTACGGGAGAAAGAACGGTTTGAATACGAATTAAAAATTGCCAGGGATGTGCAACTTAGTTTACTTCCCGCTGAACTTCCGGTTATTCCCGGATATGAAATTGCCGGAGCTATGCAAACCGCCAATGAAGTCGGTGGTGATTTCTATGATGCCATCCCGATAGCACCCAATAAATATCTTTTCGTTGTCGGTGACGTTTCCGGAAAAAGCACTTCCGCTGCCTTTTATATGGCACAATGTATCAGTTTAATCAGATTTGCCCGGCAATTTACCACGCGACCCAGGGACATATTACTGCGTCTGAATAAATATTTTTCGCAAACAATCACCGATAAGCAAATATTCGTCACTGTTATCATTGGTCTGCTTGATACTGAACAGAATTCAGTTGAAATATTTCGGGCCGGACATAATAATCCATTATTTTTCTCCAGTTTAAAAGATCAGGAAGTTGAAGAGATCAAAATTTCCGGTTTAGGCATTGGACTGGAACGGGAGGGAAAGCAATTTGAAAAACATCTGAAGCACAAATTAATCCGGATGAAACTGGGAGATGTGCTCTTTTTATATTCGGATGGTGTCATTGAGGCAGCCCGGACAAAAAAATCAGATCCCAACCAACGAGAATTTTTCGGAGAAAAAAAACTATTAACCTTATTGAAAAATAATCGAAATAAAAATACGGAAGAGATTTTACAGATTACTATGAGTGAATTGAAGAATTTTTATGGAGATGAAACCTACATTGATGATTTTACCATTTTGATCTTAAAGCGAAATGCCAAAGAGATAAGTTCTTCTGAAAAATAAAAGTAAATATTTTTTAGATTTTCTTTATTCACCTTATTGTTAAAGTCCTCGCCTTCTATAAACGATTTGCCCTCTCTCAAATTTTTAAATTTTCTGGTTCTTCCCAGAATAAACTATTGCTTTCTCAAATTTTTAAATTATATTCTGTTTGAAAGAGCACTCCCAAAGTTCTCTTAATAAAAAGTCCAAAGACAATTCTTTTCGTTGTCAGGGATAGTTTATATGATCAAAGGTGAAATGCTATCTGATCATCATGAAAATCAATATTTTTCTTTGTAAATAAATACATTTAAATATCCGGAGGATTTTATATGTCAGGTAATCCATCTAATAATAAGAACAATGGTAATTTTTATCTCCCAGGGAAAGATGTTGTGAAAAATGCCAATGTCAGAGAGTATGATTCTTTATATAAAAAATCCATAGAAGACAGAGAGGGATTTTGGGGCACGGAAGCCAGGAATCTGGAGTGGTTCAGGAAATGGGATAAAGTACTGGACGATTCAAATAAACCCTTTTACAAATGGTTTGTGGGCGGGAAAATAAACATTGTGCATAACGCCATCGACCGGCATCTGAAAACCTGGAGAAGAAATAAACTGGCACTTATCTGGGAAGGTGAACCGGGAGATTTACGGACTTTTTCTTATCATGCCCTGAACCGGGAAGTTTCCAAATTTGCCAACGTACTAAAAAGTATGGGGGTACACAAAGGTGATATCGTCACCATATACATGCCCCAAATTCCCGAGCTGGCCATTGCCATGCTGGCTTGTGCCAAAATAGGTGCGGCCCACAGTGTGGTGTATGGCGGATTCAGTGTGGAAGCCCTGGCAGAGCGGATTGAAGATGCGGATAGTCGGGTTTTGATTACTGCTGACGGCGGCTGGCGACGTGGTAAAATTACCGACTTGAAAAATATAGCCAATGAGGCGATGAAGCGGTCACCAACCATCGAAGTTTGCATCACTGTGAAAAGAACTGGTCATGAGGTATTTATGGAAAACGATCGGGATTTCTGGTATCACGATTTGATGACCTTACCTATTGCCAGCGCGAAATGCGATACTGAGGTAATGGATGCGGAAGATATGCTTTTTATTCTTTACACCTCCGGCACCACCGGCCGGCCAAAGGGCGTTGTCCATACCCATGGGGGTTATAGTGTCTATACTTCTACCACGCATCGGATGGTATTTGATATCAAGGAAGAAGATCGCTGGTGGTGCGCGGCGGATCCCGGCTGGATTACCGGTCACAGTTATATCGTTTACGGCCCGCTGATCAACGGTGCAACAATCCTGATGTACGAAGGAGCTCCAAACCATCCCTATCCAAATCGTTGGTGGCAAATGATCGAGAAATACGGCGTCACTATACTTTATACTTCACCTACCGCCATCCGCGGTCTTATGCGCTTTGGTGAAGCTTGGCCAAACCGGCACGATCTGAGCACCCTGCGCTTGCTTGGCTCTGTAGGAGAGCCGATCAACCCGGAGGCGTGGCGCTGGTATTACCGGGTAATCGGGAAGGAAAAATGTCCCATCATGGATACCTGGTGGCAAACAGAGACCGGGGGATTCATGATCACACCGCTGCCGGTCACTCCGCTAAAACCCGGATCGGCCACCAAACCATTTTTCGGAAACGAGATCGGCATCGTGGATGAGAAAGGTAAAGAAGTAAAAACCGGAGAAGAGGGGAAGCTGGTTATAAAAACTCCCTGGCCGGGAATGGCCCGTACCATCCATAAAGATCCGGACAGATACCAGGAGATTTATTGGAAGGATTACGAGAAGCAAGGCTGGTATAAAGCCGGGGATTCCGCCCGTATTGACGAAGACGGATACATCTGGATTATTGGTCGAATCGATGACGTTATTAAAGTGAGTGGCTACCGACTTGGTACGGCCGAGATCGAAAGTGCCCTGGTCAGCCATCCCTATGTGGCAGAAGCCGCAGCAATTGCTTTACCTCACGAGCTTAAAGGAAATGCCATACATGTTTTCGCTATTCTCAAGGCCGGAAAGGCAGGTGACAAAAAATTAGCCGAGGATTTGAAAGATCATGTCAGTCATGAGATTGGTCCGATAGCCAGACCCGAAGAGGTAACCTTCGTAAACGCTTTGCCCAAGACGCGAAGTGGAAAGATTATGCGCCGGGTATTAAAAGCCAGAGCGCTTGGCCAGGAAGTTGGGGATTTAACCACGCTTGAGGAATAAAAAAAGGGGGCTTCATTGGCCCCCTTTGAATTTATTTTACAAATTTCTTGAAACGTTCATTGATGCGACCCCAATGCAGGGTTGCCAGAAAGTTGTCTATATATGCCGCTCTGCCCGGACCATCTTTATGATAGTAGGCATGCTCAAACACATCGCAGGCAATCAACGGAATCCCACCCCAGATGGCACCATACTGGTGTTCATCAACCAGCACGTTCAGCAGTCGGCCACTGTAAAGCTTGTCAAATACCAGCAAGCCCCAGCCGCTCAGCTTAGCCGAAAATGCCGCAGCCTTAAAATCTTCCTTCCATTTTTCCAGGGAACCAAATTCTTTTTCAATCGCAGCAACCACTTCAGGACCTTTAGCTGGGTCGCCATCGCCACCCATGTTAGACCAGTAAACATCGTGCAATAAAGCGCCTGAATGATTCCAGGTGAGCCGCCGTTTCAATTCTCCAATCTCACTGTAATTACCGTTAGCTTTGGACCGATCTGCTGTCGATAATGCGTTTTCTATGGTGTTTAAGGCAGTGACATAACCTTTATGATGCTTGTTATAATGCCAGTCCGTCGTTTCGGGAGAGACAACATTTTTTAAAAGCGATTTCGCCTCATCATCTGAATAAGGGCGCGGATTAAACTTCCATTCATAAGCCATACAATAACTCCTTTCTGCTATTTATTATATTAACCATCTGAAAAATCATAAATCAATTTCACCTCTTGAGCTAAAAGGCTATTGAGAATGATTATACATAAGAAAAACAAAAAAGTTCGTTTACCACAATGACCATTAAGATTGAAAATCGGCAAACGGATTGCTAATTAGATATATCTGATAGGAAGAAGTTACACAACCGGCGAGCTTTCGTCCACTTCTTTAGTGCGGTAATATGAGCAACATAAAATATCGAAATCCCTGATATTACGAACGGGATCAAAATCCGTTTCGTAACGCACCCGGCATTCATGTGCCTTCTGCTCCCCCTGGGGACAGAGCATATTCATGACCGGACAGTATTTTGGATCGTCTTTATCAGAAATTTTTCTTTTCATTTTGGTATCCCAAAATTTTATAAGTCAATGTTTCACTAAAAATATAAATCAAATATCCTTTAAATTAAAGTCTTTATAGTAAATGTTCTATTTCTGCACTTACCTTTATTTAATCACAAAATTTTTACTTCTTCCCAGTTAGTATTTTGTATGCATTTAGTTATAAAGAACCATCCTCATCGATTAGTAAAAAGTGATTTCAGCCCTGCGCTCTTCCGGAGAAATATTCCAGCCGATAACCAGATCGACTTCATTTTCTACGATCGTGCCTGGTAATAATATCCCTTTTATTAAAGAACCCTCAGCTGTTTTCAGATCACATCGGATTTTGGGTATTTGCTTATTAGAACTGGCATATAAGCCCACAATTTTAAACGAGCTTTCCAGAGTCCGGGTCTGTGAATCGGCATCATGTTTTATGACTATTTTCTTGAAATCTCCGGAAGACGTCACAATGAACCAATCCTTGATCTGCTTTTCGCTGAAGAATTTATCCAGTGATTTGTGCAGATCTTTGTTTGCTGGAATATGCAAACGAATTGTTTTTAAACTGCCAGGTAAAAAATCCATAAAATCACCTGCTTTAATATAGCATACTCAAACTATATTCCAAAGTGTTCAAATAGTTAAACTTACCTAATTATGGAACGCTCAGCGAGTTTCTGGCCGCTTTCGGTAAGTATCAGAAAATCCTTCTCCCGGTCAATATAGTTTTTCCATTCCGCCTGGGTAACCACCTTATCAATTAATGATTGTTCCCAGTGGAAATGTTCCGGAAGATGATTGACACGGCATTCTCTTTCAGCTTCGGGTAGGCCCTCATGATTTAATAAATGGACAAGCAGCATTTCAATGGCAAAATCTATCTTCTGTCTTGATTTTCGGCGGGCAATGGCAATAAGACCGTTCTGGGGTGCAACCAGGAATACAACTAAAAAAATAATACCGACCATGGTTGCCATGGAACCGGCAATAGATACATCCAGGAAGTGGGCCAGCCAATAACCTAATATTGCACTCAACATTCCCAAAAAGCCACTTAAGACAAGCATCCAGGAAAGTCGGTCAGTCAATAAATAGGCGGTCATGGGAGGACCAATCATCAGGGCAACTACCAGGATGGAACCTACCGCATCGAAGGCACCAACTGCAGTTATAGAGACCAGCGACATCAAACCGTAATGGATAAGTCCCGGTGAAAATCCAAAGGCAGCTGCCAGTGCGGCATCAAAAGTAGCCAGTTTCAATTCTTTGAAAAAGACCAGTATGAATACCAGGTTTATTATAAAAATACCCAGCATCACATAAAATGCTTTTGGGCCTATATCTTGTCCAAATATTACGAAACGGTCAAATGGAGCGAATGCCAGTTCTCCGAGGAGAACAGCGTCTGTGTCCAGGTGGATGTTTCCGGCATAGCGGGAAATCAGAATTACGCCAATGCTGAAAAGTGCCGGGAAAACCAGTCCAATTGCGGCATCTTCTTTTACCAGGCGGGTTTTGTTAATCAACTCCACTAAACTAACAGTCAGCACACCGGTCAGGGTTGCTGCTAAGACCAGAAAAGGGGAGGAAATATCTCTGGTCAGGAAGAAAGCGAGAACGATCCCCAGCAAGATCGAATGGCTAATGGCGTCGCTCATCATGGCCATGCGCCGAAGAACAAGAAAAACACCGGGCAGAGCACAGGCCAATGAAACCATAATAGCAATCAGCTGTATTTCAATCTGTGCGTTGAACATCAGCTATTTCCCTCTTTACCGGACAACTTCTTTGCCCAGTTATATCCCTCTTTGGTCAAAATCCAGTTCCCGGAAGGCAACTGATTTACCCAATTGCGGGCACGTAATTCCTGCAGACTTCGGTCCACCCCACCATGACCAATACTCATTGTTCTTAATACCTCGATGGGATGACCATGCTGTATATCCCCATGCTGCTCGGCCAGGATTAAAAGATCGTTTAATACAGCTTCGACCTGGAGCCTGCGGCGGTTGCGTTGTTCCTTAATCCATCTCCAGAGAAGTCCTCGTTGTGAAGCAAACAAAATAGAGATGATGACAAAAACGGTTAGACAAAGAACAATAGTAGGTCCAGTGGGGAGTTTCGCTGTGGTGCTGCTAAAAATTGCCCCGATGACCCCGGATAAAGCACCAAAAATTGCGGACAACAAAACCATCCTTCCCAGTCGATCGGTCCATTGCCGGGCGGCAGCGGCAGGGGCTACAATCATTGCGCTCATTAAAACCACACCAACTGTTTGCAGACCAATTACAATCGCCAACACCAATAACCCGGTTAACATAAAATCCAGAATTTTTACCGGAAAACCAATACTGAAACCAAAGTCGGGATTAAAACTTAAAAGTTTGAACTCTTTCCAGAATAGTAGCAAGACCAGCAAGACAAATAAACTTAAAACGGACATGCTGATAACATCCCGTTCCAGTAAAGCAGCAGCCTGGCCAAATAAAAATTTATCCAGACCGGCCTGGTTTGCATAGGGCTGTTTTTGAATATAGGTGAGCAATACCAACCCGAATCCGAAAAATACGGAAAGAATCAGGCCCAGTGCGCTGTCGTCCTTCAGGTGAGTTTTTTGCAGGATTAGGGTAATAAAGTAAGTTCCGATCCACCCGGCAAGCGCAGCTCCCAGAACCAGAATCAATGTGGCCTTGGATTGGGTAAGCAGAAACGCCAGCGCAATCCCCGGTAGCGCCGCATGGGATATCGCATCACCCAGAAGGCTTTGTTTTCGCAGGACCGCAAATGTGCCCAGGGCACCGCTTACTATACCGAGAATACCCGAACCCAGTGCAACCGTCCGGAAGGTATGATCTGAAAAAAATTCAAAAATTGCAGAAGGCATAATTGGTCAACCGGAAAGATTGGAATTGTTAACTTCGTTTTTCAGATTTTCATGGGTGTGATGGGTTAAAAAAGCCACCTTACCGCCATAGGCAAGACGCAGATTATTTTCAGTAAACGCTTCCCTGACTTTGCCGCTGGCAATACTGCGAACATTAAGCAACATGACCCAGTCAAAATACTCGGACACGGTTTGCAAATCGTGATGAACAACCAGAACAGTTTTACCAGCCTCCCGAAGTTCTTTCAACAATTTTACGATCGCTTTTTCAGTTGTGGCATCCACACCCTGAAACGGCTCATCCATAAAATAAACCTGCGCTTCCTGCACTAAGGCCCTGGCCAGAAATACCCGTTGCTGTTGTCCCCCGGAAAGCTGGCTGATCTGCCTTTTTTTAAAATCGAGCATCCCTACTTTTTGCAAAGCTTCTTCCGCCAGCTGCTGTTCAGTCTTGCCAGGCCGGCGAATCCACCCCAATTCGCCATAGCGACCCATCATAACTACATCCAGAACATTGGTCGGAAAATCCCAGTCTACACTTCCTCTTTGAGGGACGTAGGCAACCAGATGCCGTTGCTCTTTATAGGGGCGTCCATGAATTAACACCCGGCCTGCGGCAGGTTTAACCAAACCTAAAATAGTTTTAATCAAGGTTGTTTTCCCGGCGCCGTTAGGCCCTACGATAGCCATTAATACACCGCGCGGAACTTTTAAATCGATATCCCACAGGACAGGTTTCTCCCGATAAGCAACCGTCAGGTCATCCACATCGACCGCCAAAGTGTTGTCATTTTCCAAGTCTATATTCCCTTTGGTAAAGAGTAAAAATGATTCCAATCTTATTATTGAAATAAAAATTTCAGCTATTGAGTGAGTGCGTCAACAATCGTGTTGATGTTATAAGTAACCATACCTATATAAGTCCCCTCCGGTGATGATGCGTCACCCAGCGCGTCAGAGTATAGATTACCGCCGATCTGCACCATATGATTTCTGGATTCCACCGCCTCTTTCAATGCTTCAATATAACGCGGGGGTACAGATGTTTCAACAAAAATAGCCGGAACTTTCTGCTGGACAATAAAATTTGCCAGGTTCTGGACATCTGCGGTTCCTGCTTCAGCTGCGGTACTGATTCCCTGTAAACCCCGTACCTGAAAACCATAGGCCCGGCCAAAATAATTAAATGCATCATGGGCAGTTATCAAAATCCGGCGCTGGGATGGCAATTCATTGGCTCGCTTAAGCACAAATTGATGCAGCTGATTAAGTTTTTCCAGATAAATATCCCCATTTTCCTGGTAGATGGAACGGTTCAGGGTATCGAAGTCTGCCAGCGTTTTAGCAATATACCAGGCTGCATTGGACCACAATTCCACATCGAACCAGACATGCGGATCGTGTGCCCCTTGAAACTCCGGAGGCGAAATTAATTTTTCCGGATCAATTTCGGCGGTAACCGCAACTGTTTTAATCCTGCGTTCCATTTGTTCAAACACTTCGGTCATCTTGCCTTCCAGATGCAATCCGTTGTAAAAAATAATATCGGCCTGTGCCATTCGGGAAACATCACCCGCACTCGCTTTATAGAGATGTGGGTCCACCCCCGGCCCCATCAGCGCCACGACATCTACCCGATCTCCCCCGATATTTCGGACTGCATCGGCAATCATTCCGGTGGTGGTCACAATTTTAAGCTTTCGCTCCCCTATTTGACCGCCATTTTTACTGCTATTGTTTTTTTGACCACACCCCAAAATGGATAGGAAAACAAAAACGGTTATGAAAATAAATCGAGATAAAGGCATATCTTCCTCATTTCTGATATTTCGCTTCAACTTGAAGCAGTTTTCCAATTGTAATTTCAAATCAGTGCTATTAATAATAAAACAATTTTATAAGGTTGATGAAACTGAAAAAATGCCGGAATCCTGACACACTATATTCCCGATTCCGGCCGAAATATTTTCCTGGTCATTTTAACGCGGAAAATTCTGTTTGCAGCTTCGGCAGAAATTTATGGTTCGCCCCGGGAAAAGCATATTTTTCGATCTCGCCAACATTTATCCAGCGAAAGTCCTGAGCACTCCTTAATTTAATGCGTCCGAATTTAAACCTGCAAACATAGACATCCATAACAATTTTAAAATGGGTATAAGCGTGTCTTATTGTAGTAAAATACCTTTCAATTCCCACAGTAAGATTCACCTCTTCTTTTATCTCGCGAATGCAGGCTTGCTGACTATTTTCGCCAGGTGCTACCTTACCACCGGGGAATTCCCATAAACCTCCCAGAAGCCCTTCATTCTTTCTCCGGGTGATTAACACCTTTCCATTTTTAAAAATGATTCCCACGCTGACGTGGTACTGAGGAATTTCTTTTTTCGGAATTCTGACCGGAAATTTATCCTGCAATCCGGATAGAAATGCCCCGCAGTAAGATTTTACCGGGCAGTCTGGACAGGAAGGATTGCGCGGTTTGCAGACCATCGCACCCAGTTCCATCATTGCCTGATTAAATTGCCCCGGTTGGTCTACTGCCAGGAGCAATTTGGCTTTCTTTCGGAATCTACCAATTGTTTTCGAATCGTTTACCGGATCTTTCAACAGAAATAAACGTGAAAGAACACGTTTAACATTTCCATCCAGTACAGCGTAAGGCTGCTGGTAGGCAATGCTCATAACCGCCGCGGCAATGTAATCCCCCACTCCGGGCAGGCTACGAAAGTCTTTATACTGCTGAGGAATCACACCACCAAATTTTTCCACCACTAAGTGAGCGGCCTGATGCAGATTCCTGGCCCGGGAATAATATCCCAGCAACTCCCAGTATTTTAACACTTCCTGTTCATCCGCTTTGGCCAGGTGGAGGAGATCGGGGAAACGAGCAATAAACCGATGGTAATATTCAATCACTTTCACCACCTGGGTCTGCTGCAGCATCACCTCCGAAATCCATATTTTATAAGGATTCTGTGTCTGGCGCCAGGGCAGTTTCCGGTGGTTCGATGTATACCATTTCAACAGGGAAGTCCGGAAATCGGGACGTAAATCAGGCTTATTCAGAGGAATTTTATTCATGAAATCCGATTTATTTGAGAAGGCTATTCGGTGTTCAGCTTTTTTTGCAGATAATCGAAAATTCTGATAGCGTGTTCCCGCGAGTTCTCTATAAACAAACGGGATGTCTCCATTCCACCACAAATCACCCCTGCCAGGAAAAGGCCAGGTCGATTGGTCTCAAAAGTAGCGGTATCATGGTTCGGACTCAGATATTGGTCACTTTCCAGTTGTACCCCAATTTTTTTCAGAAAATCAAAATCAGGATGGTAGCCGGTCATGGCAAAAACAAAGTCATTTTCAAGGGTGATTAACTTTTCAGGTGTTTTTATTTTGATAGATTTTTCGCTTATCGTTTCCACGGTAGAATTGAAATAAGCTTTTATGGATCCTTCGCTGATCCGGTTTTCAATATCCGGTTTCACCCAATATTTGATCCCCTGCCAGAGGGTATCTTCCCGGACAACCATGGCAACCTGGGCTCCCACCCGGAATAATTCCAGGGCCACATCTACTGCAGAATTCGCCCCGCCAATGACGGCAATTTTTCGGTAAGCATAAGGATGCGGTTCATCATAGTAATGTTTTACCTTGGGTAAATCTTCTCCGGGAATCATCAACAGATTGGGATTGTCATAATAACCCGTGGCGACAATAATCATTCGTGCAGCATAAGTATTTTTCTCGGTTTCTACCCGGAAGTTGTTCATTTCTCCGGTAATATGGATTACCCGTTCGTAAGTCTTCACATTTAGTTTCCAGGCGCCAACCACGCGGCGATAATATTCCAAAGCCTCACGTCTGGTCGGTTTTGTTCCATGGGATATAAACGGAACTTCCCCAATCTCCAGCCGATCCGATGTGGAAAAGAAAGTCATATTGGTGGGATAGTGGAAGATTGAATTGACCAGGCACCCTTTATCAATTATGATATGTTCCAGATTTCTGCGCCGAGCTTCGATGCCACAGGCCAAACCGATGGGCCCAGCCCCCACGATAAGAACATCATATTTTTTCTCAGATGAATTCATATAATTTTCGAATTTTCATTTATCAACCGACGGTAATATTTTTCCAGTCACCTCTCCCAATCCAACTTTATATCCATCTCCCTGGCACCACCCTTTTATGGTGACCGTGTCTCCATCCTGCAGAAATTTTCGTTCTTCACCGTTGGGAAATTTTATGGGGGACGTTCCTCGCCAGGTAAGTTCCAACATACTTCCGAAGGAGCTTTTTTCCGGACCGCTGATGGTGCCAGAAGCCAATAAATCCCCGGTTCTCAAATTTGTTCCGTTTACCGTATGATGGGCCAGTTGCTGACAGATATTCCAGTACAAATATTTAAAATTGGACTGACATATCCGATGAGGCTCCTGCATTTTTTCTCCCAGAAGAAACACTTCCAGTTGAATGTCGAATGACCAGTCTCCCTTAATCATCAAATATGAGAGGGGTTCCGGATCCTGAACGGGTCCTCTGGTCCGGAACGGCTCCAATGCTTCCATCGGCACGATCCAGGGAGAAATCGAGGTTCCGAAGCTTTTCCCCAGAAATGGCCCCAGAGGCTGATATTCCCATTTTTGAATATCCCGGGCACTCCAGTCATTCACCAGCACCATTCCGAAAATATGATCGATGGCATGCTCTATGTCAACTGGTTCTCCCAACTGATTTCCCGGACCAATAAAAAATCCCATTTCCAGCTCGAAATCCATCAACCGGCTGGCTGCAAAAATAGGTTTTTCGCTATCAGCAGGAAGGATCTGTCCCTTCGGACGGTGAATATCCTCTCCGCTCAGGACGACAGAGCTAGCTCTACCATTGTAGGCAACTGGTAAATGCAGCCAATTTGGCATCAGTGCATTTTCCTTTCCCCGGAACATAATACCCACATTAGTAGCATGCTCTTTCGAGGAATAAAAATCCGTATAATCGCCAATTTCAACCGGCATTAACAATTCAACTGATTTTATCGGTAATAGTGCTTTGGATCGTAAATCCTGATTATCGCGTAATTCAGGATTATTTGCTCTTAAAAGTTGACTTATTCTTTCCCGGACAGGCAGCCATACATCTCTCCCGGCAGCCATGAATGCATTGAGGTACCGCTCCCCAAAAACATTTGGTCCCGGCAAATTTAATTCTTTAAAATAACCGTGATTTGCTAAAACTGCCAGATCCAGAACAAAATCTCCAATGGCTACTCCGACCCGCGGGGCTGGATTTGCAGCTGTCCGAAAAACACCATAAGGTAAATTCTGTATTGGAAAATGGGAGTCCGGTGATGTCTTGATAAAAGATCTTAATTGGGGATCGGTGGTTGATGTCATTCTTTTAAAGATTTCCTTAATCTGTTTTCATAATAAATCTAAAGAGCGCAGATCTTCCCGCGGTTCATCAAAGCTGCAACTGCCAAATGAAATAACCCGTTCTGCCCGGAGAAATTGAATTTCTTTCGTAGAAATTTCCAATTTGTCCCAGCTAAACTTATCATCCGTGAAGATAAGATTAGCAGGATTTTCATCCTCTACAATCTGCTCTATCTTTTCCTGTGGTAACTTATGTTTGAAAGCCAGCAAGGCAGCGCCGAATAAATTTAAAAAACCATGCATTTTAGTTTTCACGCCCGTATTAAAGTGTCTCACCGGATGATGCAAACCCGCGGTTGCCTTAAAAGGGACATCTTGAATGGCACATTGCCGGATGGCCAGTGAGACTTGTCCGGGACTGGGAAATGCAGAAGCTTCCAATCCACCGCATCTTAACTTGAATCCGATTCCGGTCAAGGTTCCTTCCGAATCAGAAAGCGACTGTATAACATGTGAGAGAAAAGCAACAAATGCCGAGACATTACTCTCCCACTTTTCACTTTGGTTAATTTCAAAAAACAGGTTAACCGGCAGAACTTGATTCGTTTTTAATATACTTGTCAGAGACATTACAAACGAGGTTACGCTCTCTACCGTCATCCCTTTCAATAATTCCACCGGTAGTCGGGTTTCCAGAATGTCAACTATTATATCATTGCCAAAGGATTCATTAAATCGGGGAATACTAAGTATATCCTGGTTAAAAGAATCGAAGTAGGCATCAAGAGTGGTCCCATTGCCAGCCAAAACTGAAAGTTTCCATGGAGTACGCGGTCGGGCAAGTTTTCGGAATTCCTGTCCAAACTCCGAAAGCCGGTTCGCCGGACATATAAATCTGGATAACATCCAGGCATCGGCATCAGACTGATATTTTGAAAAATTTAAGACAGCTTCGGCCATACCTAATTTGGCAGGAGGAAAAAGTCCGGCATAGTCGATGATACCTGTCATGAACTGCTTAAAACTTCGTTTCAATTTCACTCCGCCCAATATTAATCAATCCAATCCGCAACAAACACATTAGTATCACCTTGTTTATGGTTAAACCGGTTGGAGCAAAAAATCAGCTTTTTACCGTCATGGGTAAAAATCGGGAAACCATCGAAGGTTTCGTTATAGGTAATCCGTTCAAGGCCGGTTCCATCCACATTGATGATGTAAAGATCGAAGTTGCGGGGATTTTTACTTTGTGCATTTGAGGAAAAGATAATCCTTTTTCCATCCGGATGAAAAAATGGAGCGAAGGAGGCTTTCCCCAGATGGGTAACCTGGGTTATGTTCTTACCATCGGCATCCATGACGTAAATCTCCAGAACAGTGGGCCGCACCAGACCGTTCTCCACCAGATCATCATAATCCGCATGTTCTTTCTCCGTTTGGGGCCGGCTGGCGCGGAATACTATTTTTTTACCATCCCAGGAAAAAAATGGTCCGCCGTCATAACCTTTTTTAAATGTGAGCCTGGTCTGGTCAGAACCATCAAGATTCATAGTATAGATCTCCGGATCACCGTCTCGCAGGGAAGTAAAAACAATCTTATTTCCTAAGGGCGAAACTGTGCCCTCGGCATCGTATCCGGGAGTATCGGTAAGACGCTTGATGATAGTTCCGTCAAGATGCGCCAAAAAAATGTCGTAACTCGGATAAAGTTTCCAGACGTATCCTTTGGACATATCCGGTGGCGGCGGGCAGTTCTCGTCGGCAAGATGGGTGGAAGCATAAAGAATGGTAGAATCCCCCGGTAAAAAATAGCCACAGGTGGTTCTCCCTTTTCCGGTCGAGACCATTCGGTTGGCAGACCCATCAATATTCATCACAAATTCCTGATCGCAAGTCATATTTTCCTTGGTAGCCTGATAGATCAGTTTTTGTTCATCAAAAGATAAATAAGCCTCGGCGTTCTCGCCGGCGGCGGTCAGCATCTTCAGGTTGGTAAGATGCTTTTCTCCTTCGACCAGGTACTTTGTGGCATTATTTTCCGAAGATTGATTGCTACAACCGATAACCGGAATTACTAAAAGAGTGAATAACCAATACCGTTTAATAATATTATATATAAACATTAAATATGTCCTTTAATTAATTTGAACGCTAAAGATAGGAAAATCTTCCAGTGGACGCAAACCCCAAAAGATCAAGTTTGTTCCCTTGAAGAGCTGATTTTTAATTTGATAGATATATTGTGGTGCCTCTGAAAAAGCGGTCCAAATTGCTGCACGGATAATATCTTTTTCCAAAAAACAAAGAGCAAGACAGAGTGTCTTGCTCTTGGGCGGGAGTTAGGTAATGAGGGTTAAGGTATTACCTAACACGTTTTTTGAAGGAAGTACCTCCCGAATTTATTCGATCACCCAAATGTCTTCTTTTGAAAATTCTTTTTTCGCATAATAATCCAATCCGGTTATATCCAGATCTGCCGAAGCCTTATAGGCAAAAAATTCTATTTTGTGCATATTAGGCAGTTGTATTTCCAGGCTTCGATTAGGAGGAAGTATATCGTGCAGATCTCCCACCGTATTTTTTGCAAGCCAGATAACATTTTTCGATTTATTGATGATTTTAATGCGATACACATTTGATAAATTTTTGGAATGTTTACCAATTTCAATCATTTTTCTGACTGGTTTTAAAATTGACTGCCACATGCATCGCCTCACCAATTTTCAATAATATTTTATGGCAATTAATATACCATGATTGGAGAAAAGCTTTAATAATTTGAAAATTATAAACTTAACCGAAGAAATAACTCATCGTTCATATAAAAATAGTTTCACATCTGAATCATCCGGCAATAAATGTTCGGAATTTTTCCTGATAACTTCATTTAGCGGGATTCGGATTAGATAAGATTGCACCCGTTTCCGGGTAACAAGCAGGATTTTTATTAGAGATTTTTTGAGACCTATTTGTTTATTAAACCGGTGAAGGTATTCAAAGCACTATCCAGATTCAGGGATTTTCCGCCGATCATCAGAATAGTGGTATGAGGCGTGAGCATTTCAAGTGCCGTAGTGGCTAATTTTTCTACTTTGGTACAGTGGTGAATTCGTTTGTCATTATGGTTTATCTTTTTAATCCCCTCTCCAACCAGTTTGGCATGTTCTCCAACAGTTATCACGATATCGATGGGCAGTGCGGAAAGGTAAAAACCAAGGTTCAGATGAATATCCTTAACATTCGGTCCCAAATTTTCGATATCTCCCAAAATTAATATTGATTTCTGGGAAAATTTTCTGAATTGAACTAAAGACTCACAGGCTTTGGTAACCGAGTTAATGGTTGCATTATAGGTATGGTTCAGAATGAACAGATCCTGCAAGCTTATCAGATCCCCTCTTCCCTTCTCCAGTCGAAAATTTTCTCGCAGGGCAGAAACAATCTCTTCAAAATCGAAATTGAGGATCCGGGCCACAGCTATTGCCGCCAGTGCATTGGAAATAGAGGTCGAGCTATAAACCGGCAGGTTAAATTTATAATAATTGTTGACCGTGAACTCAATTCCTTCCGGGCCCAGGTACTTAATATCTGAGGCAAAAAAATGGGCCGAATTATTAAAGCCAAATTTAATTACCCGACGAGTCGGCGAAAAAGATTCCATGCCGCTAACCAAATCATCATCAATATTTAAAACCGCAAAACCCTCTGAAGACAGCTGGCGGATTAATTCCACTTTGGCATCGGCCAGAATAAACTTATCACCAAGATTTGCCAGATGCGCCTCGCCAACATTGGTAATGATCCCAATATTTGGCGCAGCTATTTCCACAGCCAGTTTAAACTGTTCCGGATTGATGATCCCCAGTTCAACCAGGGCAAATTCATGACTTTCATTCAATTTGAGCAGAGTGGAGGAAACGGTTGAGGCGGAACTGCAGTCCAGAGGCGTCTCTAAAACCGGACCCCTTTTGGATAGAATCGCCGAGAGCATTCCTTTGGTGGTGGTTTTTCCATCAGCCCCGGCAATACCAATGACCGGCAGGTTAAAATTATGACGAAATTCTTTTATTTTGCGGAGATTCAACCGTACGTATTCGGCATGCTCCGGGGTGGAAAGCAGGGAAATCTCTTCCGAATATAGTTTTGACAGATCTTTTTTTGTCACTTTAGCAAATCGCTCCGGCAAAATCTGGGGGGTGAATATAATAAAGGGTTAAGCACATTACCATCGAATTCCAAAGAATTTTCAATTACATTTTTCAGCCTTCCGTATCCGGCCACAATTTAACAATTTTTAATGAATTCAGATAATTCTTTCAGTAACATTATCGGGTCAACGCCGTAAAAATGAAAAATTTGAGGGAAGAATACTATTGGCAGCCATAACCACTGAGAATCTTACCAAATACTATTCAAAAGGTGCCATCCGGGCACTGGAAGATTTGACTCTCCAGGTTGAGCCGGGGGTGATATTCAGTCTACTAGGACCAAATGGGGCAGGCAAAACAACCCTCCTGAAATTACTACTGGGCATATGCCATCCCACCCGGGGAAACGCAAAACTGTTTGATCAGGATATCCGGGATTATCATTCTCATACGAAACTGGGTTACCTGGCCGAAAACCACCGGTTTCCCGAATTCCTGAATGCCAACCAGGTTTTGTATTATTATGGTAAAATGGGGGGCGTTTCCTCGAATATTCTAAACGAACGAATACCACAACTTTTAAAACTGGTTAAACTCGATAATTGGGGTAAAACAAAAACACGCAAATATTCCAAGGGTATGCTGCAGAGACTGGGAATTGCCCAGGCGTTGATTAACGACCCGGAACTGCTTTTCCTGGATGAACCAACCGATGGGATCGATCCGGTGGGCAGACGGGAAATCCGCGATTTACTAATCAGCTTGCGGGACCGGGGAAAAACAATTTTCCTGAATTCGCATCTACTCTCCGAAGTGGAACGCGTCTCGGATCAGATTGCCATTCTGAAGGAAGGACGCCTCAAGCAAAAGGGCACGGTTCAGGAATTTATCTCAATGAAAGATCAATTTCAAATCCGGATGATTGATGGAAAAGAATCGATCGAGGCAGAATGTGCCCGGTTGAATATCGGTTTAAGCTCACAGAATGGCGCATACTTCGTGTCGGTAAATGACGATCAGCATCTGAACCAGCTTATCGATGCGCTGCGAAACCGGAAAGTAACCATCCAGGCAATTATTCCCCATAAAATAACCCTGGAGGATTTTTTTATAAAAGTAATTGAGGAAAAAGAGGAAAAGAAATCTTGAAGATTTTAGCCATAATCCAACTCACCTTTCGGGAATCCTTTGCCAAGAAGACATTTATCGCCTTTTTTGGGATTTCCACGCTCACTTGCTTGCTATTCATTTTTGCCCTGAACCTGGATATCGTCAATGGCATGCAATCTTCAATTTCACTTTTCGGACAGGAAGCACAGGGGCTGGTTGAGCTGGACAGAATATTATTCGGTATTGAAAGCGCGGTTGCCGTCCTCCTGTTTACCGGTGGATTGTTTATGTCCCTTTTTGCCACCAGCGGCCTGATTCCCAGTTTTTTACAGACCGGGAATGTGGAATTGCTCATATCCAAGCCGATGAGTCGCTGGCATATCCTGACCGGCAGATTTCTGGGCGGTGTGGCAATTGTGGCATTCAACGTATTTTATCTGGTTATATTCAGCTGGCTGATATTGTCGATCAAAACCGGGATCTGGAATTGGGGATTTCTGTTTTCCGGGGTGATGATAGTGATCACCTTTGCCATTCTCTATGCGCTGATGACATTTCTGGGAATCATCACCCGCAGTGGCGCATTTTCTCTGATGATCACCTATCTGATACTCTTCTTTAGTCCCTTACTTTTACAGCGCAACCAAATCTATGCCCTGCTCTCCGGAAAATTTTATGCTTATTTATTGGATGGACTCTATCATTTTCTGCCCAAGACCTCGGAACTGGGCAATATTACCCGGCTGCTGGTGCAGGGTGAATCAGTTGCATCCTGGACGCCGCTGTGGACATCATTCTTCTTTGGAATCCTGATGTTTGGTTTGTCAACATATATCTTTTCAAGAAAAAATTTTTAGGAGACGAAATGAAAAAATTATTGGCAGTTCTGCTGGTTATGCTTATCACTACAATTTTTCTCTGGCAATGTGCCCCGGAGCGAACAGAACCACTTTCCGG
>CAZTXJ010000029.1:0-12102 GCA_964617285.1 uncultured Calditrichaceae bacterium
GTTGTGCGAAATCTCATCTCCGGCGAGCTGGAGTCTTATCTTGGGGATGCGGTGATTCTGGCCACCGGCGGCTACTCCAATGCCTATTATTTGTCCACTAATGCTAAAAATTCCAATGTCACTGCCTCCTGGCGCTGCTACAAGCGGGGCGCTTATTTTGCCAATCCCTGCTTCACCCAGATACACCCAACCTGTATCCCTGTATCAGGAGATTATCAATCCAAATTAACCCTGATGAGCGAGAGTCTGAGAAACGATGGAAGGGTGTGGGTCCCTAAAGAAAAGAATGATAAAAGACATGCCAGTGAAATTCCCGAAGAAGAGAGGGATTATTATCTGGAAAGACGGTATCCTGCGTTTGGGAATCTGGTACCCCGCGATGTGGCGTCCCGCGCGGCCAAAGCAGTATGTGACGAGGGCAGGGGTGTCGGAGAGACCGGCCGGGCCGTTTTTCTGGACTTCCGTGATGTAATCGAAAAAAATGGACGGGAATATGTGGAAGATAAGTATGGTAATCTGTTTGAGATGTATGAACGGATTACCGGAGAAAATCCATATCAGAGGCCAATGAGGATATATCCTGCTCTCCATTACACCATGGGTGGTTTGTGGGTAGATTATAATTTGATGAGCAACCTTCCCGGCTTATTTGTGCTGGGTGAAGCCAATTTTTCGGATCATGGGGCGAATCGGCTTGGCGCCAGCGCTTTAATGCAGGGGCTGGCCGACGGATATTTTGTTATCCCTTATACCATTGGTGATTATTTAAGTAAAGCGAAGCCGGAGAAGGTAACCACTGACAATCCGGCCTTTAAAAAATCTTTAGATTATGTATCTGATTTTACCAAAAAATTGGTTGGGGTGAAGGGTAAAAAAACGGTAATGGAATTCCACCGCGAACTCGGGCTTCTTTTATGGGAATATGCCGGTATGTCACGGAACGAAAGCGGTCTTTCAACCCTATTGGAAAAAATTCCTGAAATAAAAGAAGATTTTTGGAAAAATATTGCTGTACCCGGGAAATCGGAAGACTTTAATAAAAATCTGGAGTTTGCCGGTCGGGTAGCCGATTTTCTGGAACTTGCCGAGCTTATCGGGTTGGATGCGCTTAACAGGAATGAGTCCTGCGGTGCACATTTCCGGGAAGAGCATCAAACCCCGGATCATGAAGCTTTGAGAAATGATAAGGATTTTAGTTATGTGGCTGCCTGGGAATATTCCGGTGAAGGAGAATTACCCGTTTTGCATAAGGAAAATCTTGAATTTGAGTATGTCAAACCCACTCAAAGAAGCTACAAGTAAGGAGCGGTTTTTATGAATTTAACATTGCGTGTATGGAAACAGAGTGGTCCCAATGCGAAAGGAAAACTTGTTACCTATAAAGTAAATGATGTTTCGCCGGATATGTCCTTCCTGGAAATGCTGGATGTAATGAATGAAAAGCTGATAAAGAGTGGAGAAGAACCGGTTGAATTTGACAGTGATTGCCGGGAAGGGATTTGTGGTACCTGCGGTTTGGTAATAAATGGAAAAGCGCATGGCGGTCGTCATCGCACTGCTACCTGTCAGCTACACATGCGCCATTTTAAAGATGGGGATACCATCACTGTGGAACCGTTTCGGGCGAAATCTTTTCCTGTTATCAAAGATCTGGTAGTAGACAGAAGTGCTTTCGACAGGATTATAACTGCCGGTGGTTATATTTCTGTGAATACCGGAAGTGCGCCGGACGCCAATATGATCCCCATACCAAAAGAAGATGCTGACAAAGCAATGGATTCGGCGGAGTGTATCGGTTGCGGTGCCTGTGTGGCAGCCTGTCCCAACGCCTCAGCCTCTCTGTTTGTGGGAGCAAAAATATCCCAGTTTGCCATATTACCTCAGGGACAGGCTGAAAGGAAGCGGCGTGCTGTGCAAATGATTGATCAGATGGATAAGGAGGGTTTTGGCAATTGCTCCAATCATGCGGAGTGTGAAGCAGTATGCCCGAAGGGTATTTCCATTACCAATATTGCCAAGATGCGCAGAGAATATTTAAGATCATTGGTAAATACCAAATAAAAAAAAGCTGGCATCAAAATGAGGCCAGCTTAAATTCCTATCAAACCGAAGAAATTATAACATTTCTTTCAATGCTTTTCCGGCTCTGAATACCGGGGCTTTCCGGGCGGGAATTTTAATCTTTTCGCCGGTTCTGGGATTCCTGGCATCACGGGCGGGACGTTTCACTACTTTGAAAGATCCGAAACCAACCAGATTTACTGAACCTCCTTTTTTCAACTCGCCTTTTACCGAATTCAAAAATGCATTTAAAAAAGCATCTGAATCTTTTCTGCTATGACCGGTTTTTGATGCCAATGCATCAACCAATTCTTTCCTATTCATTTAGGCCTCCTAATTTATAGTATAGTAGTTTAAGTACTTTTTAATTTCTGAAAATAAGTTCAAAATGTCAAGTAGAAAAATGTAATTTATCAAGGTTTTTTGGGGTTTTCGGAGACTTTTTACCCTCTTCAGACGGAAATTTGAGGATTTCCGTCTTTTGAGCAGGACGAAAATCTATTTTATTAGATTATTTCGTCTAAACGACCGCTTTTTATCAACTCCTGTAATTCAGGAGAATGAAGTATTCTTTCCGCTACAACTTTTAACACATCTTCGCGGTCATAAAAATTTTCGTTAATGCGTTCTCTGATCTGTGCAATTCTTTCCGGAGTAAGTTTATTTGCAAATTCACTTTTGTCAGCCTCATCCTGATGGGACAAAAGTTCCGTGGAGTGAATTGCAGAGTCAGTCGTTTCAAATTTCTTATTCTCTTCCACTTTAGCCTTACGTTTTGCTTTTTTGAAGATATTAAATTTCATTAAATTTGCTATCCCTGCTAATTTAATATTTAATGTTTTCGTTTTGATTTTCTATGGAATTTGATCTGGGTCTCATTCCATTTCAATCTTTAATTTCACGCCTCTTTCTTCTCTTAATATCGAGTTCTTTCAAAACAACTTTAGTGATTATCTTAAAATTAATTTTCGTTCTTCACCTTTAGGGAGGATGCTCAAAACAGGAAATACAATAGAAAATCAATGATAATAAATGCTTAAGGTATGGATAAAAGAGTAGGGATTGGATTGAAAGATTTCAGAATCGAATAAGTCTTATTACTGGATAAGATCTAAAATGCTGACTCAATTTAGGATTGATTTTTATTTGGATTTTTTAACGGGACAATTCCGGATCATTTATTTCGGCAGGAATTTTCTCTAATATCATTTTCACCTGGTCTAAGGATAATTTTTCATAAAGATGTAGCCCAAGTAGTAATCTATCATTCTCAGGTAACTGTTTAATAATCTCCACTACGTCTCTAACATTTTCTAATTTTTTCTGATGCTGCATGAATAACTCCGTCTATATTAAAATTTGAATCGCTTTTATCAAATGAGAAGTATTTAGTTTAGTGGAAAAGAAATGGGTAGTTCTTCCGGAGAAAGAATTACTTGTTTGCCTTCTTTCCTCTGATAATCAATAAGGATCGGGCCCTTAAGATTAATTGTCACATTTCCATTGTTACCTTTGATTGTTACTACACAATAGATGTCGGAATGTGAATTGGAGGGTTTCAGAGATTTGAATATTTCGAAGGGAAATTTCGTCTGATGTTTTTTGGACAGAATGAATGGATCAATGATAGGAAATCCGAAATTGTGGTTGTCAAGGGATATTAACCAGCTGAACGGATGCCAGTTTTCATCTTGCAAAATGACAAAACGGGAAAAATTTTCATAGCCAATAATGCCTTTTGGAAAACTTATGACTTTGTCTTCTGAAACTTCAAAAATTCCAAGTTGCTGGTGTACAATTTTCATTTAACCCTCTTAATTCAATCTTCATTATAATATGAGCAAGTAAAATGCCAATAATATTGGCTTTCGTAAACCTGAGCCAATTCATTAATTTTCCAAAGCTTAAGCAGATCTCCCAAAAAAATTCTTGAATACAACAATATCCTTTTTCAACACTGTTTACTATAATTTCAACAGTTGGTAATCCCTGGGATTTATTTTAATGGATAGGATTTTTCCTTTGGAAATTTATTCCTGTCAATTGAAATGTCTGATTTTGAAGGTTGGATGTTCGCAGTTTAAAATTTGGAGAAAATTGGGAATGATTGTGCTGGTTTTTCACTGAAGCTGTATAAATAACTGGTAACTTCAGTTTCATTTTTTTTGCTTGAGTATATTCCAATCCCCTTTTTCAAAATAGGAAAGATAATCTGTGATGGGTTTTTTCTTTTTTAACAGTCTCTCAAGGCGAAAACCAATCCCGGGAATTCCCAGAATTATTGCCCCAAGAATATATTCGCCATCATGAATAATCTTAGCAAACTGGTCATCGGCCGGGTTGTGATAGATTACTTCATGTTCGTTTCTATGGATAATGTTTTTCTGACCGAATGTTGTCAATTCCAGTCCGGCAACCTTTAAAATATGTAATGGTAAGGAACCCCGATAGGTTGGTGAAAGCCCCAAAATATGATCTGCCGCAACCAAACCCTGGTCAACTGCCGCCGGCCAGATGCCATATATGGTTCCATTGATTTCTGCCACATCCCCCACCGCGTAAATATCCTTAAAATTTGTCTGCATGTTATTGTTTACTACAATTCCTCTATTTGACTGTATACCAGCCTCCTTAGCCAGCCCGATATTCGGACTTATGCCAATAGATAAAATGGCCATTTGGGTGGCAATATGTTCATTTTCATTTACCAGAATACTTTTGAGAGCCGATTCACCCTCGAAAATTTGTACCCTGGCTGAGGTACGAAAATTGATTCCCCTTTTTTCCAATATTTTTTGCAATGCCAGAGCACCTTCCTGATTAAGCTGCTGCGGCATAATAAAACCTGCCAGTTCAATAACGGTTACAGCGAGACCATTTTTATTCAAACTGGCGGCCGCTTCTATGCCCAATATTCCACCCCCGATTATTACTGCATCTTTACAATTTTTCATAAATTTTTTTATCCGGAGTGCGTCTTGCAGATTACGCAGGGTAAAAACACCTTTCAGTTCAACTCCTTGAATGGGGGGAACGAATGGGTACGCTCCCGTGGCGATAATTAATTTATCATATCCATGTTTTTTCCCGGTCCCGTCGATCACAAATTTTTCCAGGGGATTTACTTTGACAACGGAGGTATGGAGAAAAACCTGAATATTGTTCTTTTCATACCATGATTTGGGATAAATGGTAATATCTTCTGCTGAAGAATTGTCCCCGATGAAAGTGGATAAATGAATTCTTGAATAAAAATGATATGATTCTTCGGAGAAAATAGTGATTTCAACAGTTTTATTTTTCTCTCTTATTCGACTGGCCGCCTCCATGCCGGCAGCCCCGTTGCCAACAATTAATACTTTTTCAAGTTGGGTATCCATGTCTGACTTAATGTTTTCCACTCGACTAAAGTTTTCAGAATCCACCCCACATAACGGGCAGTTTGTCGAAGGCTCCTCTCCCTGATGAATATATCCACAATTTTTACAGTGCCATATTTGCATGTTAAAATTGATTATTCTCTGGATTTACAAAAATATTAAAAATTGAGCTGATTTAGAAAGTTTAAAAAAATCCCTCCTATTCGATCGAATAAGAGGGAGATATCCAGAACAATTGAAAAATTTATAATGAGCGTTGTATTTGTGCCTGGAGAGCAGCTTCAATTTTTGCCCGGGTCTCTTCCAGATGGGCACTGGTATAGGTATCCAGATTGCCCGCCTTAAGCCGGGCATCAATCTGATCTTTAATATTATTCATATCTGCTCTGGCCAGGGTCACCGCATCGTGCGGAAGCATGGTAACAGAGCTTAAAACGATTTGGGTCAAAACGTACAAATGCATTCGCTGAAGTTCTCTTTTATAGCTATTTATATTTTTCCCGGTTTCCAGTTCCTGCCAGATGGTTTTTCGGATATCCTGAAACAATTCTGCCATGGTGAAGGGTTTCTCATCTTTGGCAAAACGCAATTCGTTATCCTGAACCCTCTGTAAAAGGATGGGATCGTACAAACGGAACATAGCTGAGGCCTGTAGAACCTGGACAATTCCATGGATGGGATAATCCACCCGCAATCTGCGAAAGACGGTCATTTCAAAGTCCCAGAAATTTTCTGGCGCCAGTTTATTGAGCAGATCCGGAGAAAACTGGAAGGCTTCAGCGGCAAAATATTTATTGTTGATCACCTTTAATGCATCGCGTTGTTTTTGAGCGGGAATTACCTGGAAAGGCAGGCGCCCATCCGGATCACCGATATGATCCCGATGCAGTGAAATTCCCCCGATGAATTTTGGCAAATTAGCTGCAGCAAGAGCATATTCACCCAATCCCTGACCGAATACCATTCTAAATTTTTGATACCTGTCTCCCTTGATATCGAATTTTTCCGGAATCGATGCCCACAGCTCTTTCGCCATATCTGTGCGACGGTTATAATATTGAACCGGATCGGTACCCAAGTCGAACAGATTACAATACGGGTCTATCCCGCGGGTAGAAAATCCATATGCGTCTTCATCTGTTCCGTATTGCAGCGCCGGATCTGACACTTTTTCAGCAATTTTTTCCAGCATCCCGGCTTCACTCATTTTGGAACCCGGTTCCAGCGGCTTGTAAGCATATTCGATTACCCAGTAATCATATTTTCCCAGGACAGTCTGGAAAAAACTCCCTTCGGAATTGTTTTTTATACTCAGATTTATTGCGTTATAATCCATCACCGAATTGGAGATGCCCTCGGTTTTGGTGAAATTTTCATCAAATAGTTTATCATTCTGAATGGTGGCGCTGGCCTTAAAATTGTGTCGAAGTCCCAATGTATGACCAACTTCGTGAACAATCAAATCGACAATACCGTCGTGAATGAACTTTTTGAGATCATCGGGATTATTTCCCAGAAGGCCGCGTGCAGTTAACAGGTTCCAGGCAAATCCCATTTGCTGATTCAATCCGGTTGAATAATTGCAATAGTAAGGTAATTCATCCTGCAGAGGCATTTTAAACTGATCGCTGCCTGGCCACAATTGATCGGTTTTGACCGAAGTCCAGGAGAGTGGGGTAATAAACTCTCCGAACTCTTTATAATAAAATCGGACGAAATCTGCGCTCACCCGTACATCTGCGTCATAAATTTGTCCGGTAAACGGATTCGCCCGGGAAGGTCCGACCGCGTAACCCATTCCAGGCTGTACAATCCAGCGGATGGTATTATAACGAACATCCGCCGGATCCCATTTTGCATCATCGGGCATTTGTTCCACCACAATGGCATTGTCGAAACCAATTTTCCGGAAAGCATCATTCCACAACAGTATTCCTTCCCGCACCGCATCCCGATATTCTACCGGGACGGTATTCTCTATCCAGAAGACGATAGGTTTTTTGGGTTTGGAAAGGGTGAATTTAGGTTCCGATTTTTCCAGCTGCCAGCGGGTTATGTAATATTTGTAGGGTGTATCTTCCAAAACCGAGGTATAGTCCTGAAAGAGGGTTAAAAAATGTCCCAGCCGGTCATCCGCTACGCGTGGCTTATAATCAGTTTCCGGCAGGGTGGACAGGCTGTAATGATAGCGATGCAGCATACTGCGGGAATCAGTTAAAGTGAATACCGGTAATGGTTTGGTTGATTTGAAATGCAGGGTAACCTCAATCTCGGTGTTTTCAGGGAAAGAATTTAGCTCGGAAAAATAACTGTCGTCTTTATCGAATGAATAGGGCATATTTGCCTGACCGGACAAATAACCAACCAAATTATAGTCCTGCATAAAAATTTCTGTGGCATCGATCAGAATGCTTCCTCTTTCCTCGTGTGGCTGACTGGCAATTTTGGCACTGGCCCATAAAGAATTGGATATATCCTGATCAACAGCCCGGTTAATGGCGGCATCCTTGCTGGCCCGAAACTTTACATTCTTCCGAACAAACTGGATCTTTTTCCCGACTTGCTTCAGGTAAAATGGAAATTCATCCAACATGGCGCCACTGTCGAATAATGATCCGTCACCGGACTGGCGGGTGATATTACAAAGATAAAGCGGGCCAAACTGATCCTGAGAAATCTCTAAATATACTTTCCCTTCTTTCTCGCTTGAATAAATGGTAAACAAACCTTCTATCCGGGTGTAATCTTCGATCAACTCATCAAATTTGGGTTCTTTTGGCTTCTTCTTTTTTGCTTTATCCTCTTCTTTTTTTTCGGTTTTGGTGGTATCGTTTGTTGTCTTTTCTGTTTTTTCCTGGGCAACCAGGTTTTTATGAGATAACGAAAACAGAAGAACCGGCAACATTATCAATAAGAAGAATCTTCTCATTATTTTTCCTCCTGATGTACTCATTATATCTATTGTTTCGTTAAGAGTATTTCAATCTCCGACCAAATTGGTTAAATTATACGGATTTACAACGAAACGGTTACCGCCTATAATACTGCATGAATTTATTCAAAGCCATTATTTTCAGAATTTAAAACTTCGTTTTGAATTTTTCGTTGCAAAAATCTATATTGTTCCTGGTTAAAAGAAATTTAAATTGAGGAATAGCTATCTATGAAAGATGAAATGTCCTCTTTAACATTAGCCGAATTTTTTGATCGGGTTACTGGTAAATTTTCTGCATATCCTTCCCTGGCATTTGTGGGAAAAGATTCAATTTTATACTCTGAATTAAAAGCTCGGGTTGATGCGCTAAAATTATTTCTGCTGCAGAGTGGCATTCAGAAAGGACACAAGGTTGTTCTTCTGGGCGAAAATTCCCCGAACTGGGGTATTGCTTATTTTGCCGTAACAACCATCGGGGCGATCGTCGTACCGATCCTTAGCGACTTTCCGGAGTCCGATATTAATCATATCATCAGACATTCAGAAGCTAACGGAGCGATAATCCAGGATAAATTTTATAACTCTCTGGATTTGAGCGCTCTGGAAAATATTCCGCTCATCATCAGTCTCGATAATTTTGAGGCACTAAAGGATGATAAACCGAAAGGTAAGTCCGGTAAGAAAGTCAAAGCGGATTTTGATATATTCGTAAAGAAATCTCCTTCCGCCGAAGAAATAAAACTTTTCAAAAAAGCCGCAGATAAGATATATGAAAATGATCTGGCTGAGATACTATACACTTCCGGAACGACCGGACATTCGAAGGGTGTGATGTTAACCCACAAGAATATCGTATCAAATGCTTTATTGGGGCCAGAATTGATTGGTGGACTTCCTGAAGGTTGCATTATTCTTACGGTTTTACCGCTGGCCCATGCCTATGGATGTACCACTGCTTTTTTAGGTGGATTAAGTGTGGGCGCGAACATCTTTTTTCTGGATCGTAAGCCATCACCCAAAATTCTCATGGATGCGCTTCAAATTGTGAGGCCCCAAATCGTGACCGGCGTGCCGCTCATTTTTGAAAAGATATATCATAAAAAGGTTGTTCCGGAAATCAGTTCCAGGCAGACTTTACGATGGATATCCAAAGTTAATCTGGGGAGGAAATTTCTCTATCGAAAAATCGGAAAAAGAATCCTTACCTCCTTCGGCGGACGACTGATAAGTTTTGTTTTTGGAGGAGCAAGTATCAACAACGAGGTGGAGCTTTTCCTGCGTGAAGCAAAAATCCCCTTTGCGGTGGGGTATGGTCTCAGCGAAGCTGCCCCTTTAGTTTCCGGGGATTTTTACACCAACCTTAAGTTTGGATCTATTGGACGTATTCCGAAGGAGATAGAGGTTAAAATTGGGGAGCCAAAGAAGGAAACCGGTGTGGGAGAGATAATGGTAAAAGGTCCCAATGTGATGAAGGGTTATTATAAAAATCCGGGAGAGACTGCCAAAGTACTTTCCAAAGACGGCTGGCTGGGAACCGGTGATCTTGGTTATTTGGATTCGGATGGATTCCTATTTATCAAGGGACGTCAGAAAAATGTTTACGTGGGGCCATCGGGGGAAAATATTTATCCCGAGATCATTGAAGACAAGTTGCGCGAATCTCTTTTTGTGGAGGAATCATTGGTTTTTGTGGAGGATGATAAAATTATGGCCCGCATTTATCTGGATTACGATTATCTGGAGACCGCACTGAATACCTCACATCATGAAATTCGACCTACCGATATAGAAAATATCCTGGAACGCATTCGCAAGGAAACCAATGAAAAATTACCTTCTTTCTCCCAGATCAAGAAAATCTGGGAGCAGATGGAACCCTTCGAAAAAACACCAACCAATAAGATTAAACGGGTTCTCTACGTACCGGACTATTTTTCGAAATAAAATTAATTATATTTAGTAGTGGCTCGTTATTGATCAATTTGGAGTTTATCATATGTTAAAAATTGGAGTTTTTGTCAACCCCTATAAGAATCTATTGCGAGAGAAACTCCCCGATATCATTGATCTGATGAGAAAAAATAAGATTGAGATTTTTTGTCCCGTGAGCATGACAAAAGAAATGGGGCTTAATCCTGTTGGTTGTAATGTGCTTCCTGCTGATGAAATTCCGGGGAAATGTGATTTAATTTTTTCGTTTGGTGGGGATGGAACAGTTCTGCGTACAGTGCAGATTGTCCGCCAGCACCAGACCCCGGTTCTGGCCATCAATGTTGGCGGATTGGGCTTCCTGACCGAAGTTTTATTCGAGGTATTCGAGAGTTCGCTGGAGCTGATCCTGGCTGGCAAATATAACATTGAAGAGAGGCTTCTCCTGCAGGGAGAAATAGAAAATGATCCCAATCCCATGTATGTCCTGAATGAATTTGCCATCGAAAAAGGCAGTTCGACCAGGGTGATTGAAATCCGGATGTATATTGATGATAAATATTTTAATGACTACGTGGCCGATGGGCTGATTATTTCCACCCCCACAGGCTCTACCGGGTATTCGTTGTCTTCGGGTGGACCGATTGTTGTACCCACCAGCGAATGCGTGATCCTTAATCCGATTTGTCCACACTCGCTCACCAATCGGCCGGTTATCATACCGTCCAATTCGAAATTGACTGCGAAAATGTACACCGATCATCCCAGAATAATCATATCGGCGGACAACCAGGACGTGCGGGAAGTCCCCAGCCGGACTACCATACGAATCCAGCGGGCTCCCTTCAATGCCCGGCTGGTCAAGTATCTGGACAGCGATTATTTTTCACTGTTGAGAAATAAACTGGGCTGGGGTGAGGATTTCCGGAATAAACTCCGCTGGTCCTACAGCCGTTAAGGATTCTCTCCCTCATGCTTATTGCTATCTGCCTGATCCTTCTCATCTATCTCTACTTTATTTTTTGGATACTAAGTGGCATTAAAAAATCCTCAAATTTTTCCGTCAACCAATCGGACCAGGTTTACACACCATTTTCTGTTATCATTGCCGCCCACAATGAGGAGTCGGTTATTCGGGATACCCTAGATGATTTAGCGAAGCAGGACTATCCCCCGGATAAATTTCAGGTGATTGTTGTTCTGGACAGATGCACTGACGGTACGGTTGAAATTGCCCGGAAAATGAGTGAGCACCATCAGAATATCGATCTGATAGAAATTGATAAAGCTGAGGCAGGAATTTCACCCAAAAAATATGCCCTGCAAAAGGGAATAGAGCAAGCCAGATACGACTCTCTGATCTTAATGGATGCAGACTGCCGCACCAGGCCGCAATATTTGAAAACGATTAGTAATTATTTCCAGGCCGGTGTTGAAGTACTTTTGAACATCCCCAAGTTTCCCCCCGTTAAAAACTTAATATACCCATATCTTCTGCCGGAACGTCTGATTACCTGGGGTATCGGAGTTGCCGGTGTCGGCCACAAAAGCCCGTTTTTGGCCTTTGGCACAACCTGGGCCTACAGCAAAAAGATATTCGACAAAGCTGGGGGATTCGAAAAATTCAGTGAATCCCTGAGCGGAGATGATGATCTGCTCATTTATCACATGGGAAAGCTTCGGCCAGGAATGGCAGTTTGTTTAAATCCTGCAGGGTGGGGTTTAACCAGGACTCCTGCCAAATTGCGCGATTTTTTCATTCAGAGAAGGCGTCATCATTCCGCCGGAAAATTTTAT
>CAZTXJ010000029.1:12202-15704 GCA_964617285.1 uncultured Calditrichaceae bacterium
CCGATGGGTTTTTTCGGAAAAATAAAATGGCGTTAATTGGTTAACGAATCACCCATCTCTCAATTTTATTATCATGTATCTTTTCTATGCCAAACTGTATCTCCTGGAACTTTATCTAACCCTTCTTATTTGAAAACCATATATTTTCTGTGATAAAGTGAGAAAACCGGCAGTATAAATCTTGTGTTGATTCCGTTAATTTTTCTTATTTTGTTCTTCTTATCATGGATACATCAGTAAAGGAATAACCTCATGTCTGATAATACAATAAATAAGAGTAATTTTGTGAATCGGTTAATTCATGAAAAAAGTCCGTATTTACAACAACATGCCCATAACCCGGTGGAATGGTTTCCCTGGGGTGATGAGGCATTTGAGAAAGCGAAACGTGAAGATAAACCGATTTTACTCAGCATCGGTTATTCTGCCTGTCATTGGTGTCACGTGATGGCTCATGAATCATTTGAGAATGATTCTGTAGCATCTCTGATGAACGATTTCTTTATCAATATTAAGGTTGACCGGGAAGAATATCCGGATGTGGATCATTTGTATCAAACCTTTGTCCAGATGACCTCCGGGCAGGGTGGATGGCCCTTGACGGTATTTTTAACGCCTGACCAGATACCATTTTACGGCGGCACTTATTTCCCGGTAGAGACCCGGTATGGGATGGTCAGTTTCCCGGATTTGCTTCGCCGGATTCATGATATTTATGAAAGCGACAGAGGACGAGTCCAGCAGAGCACTGCAGAAATAAAAAGATTATTACACCAGATAAATCAGATTGAGTCAGGGAATTCCTTTCCGGATGCCAACAAAGTCTTCGATAATCTCTACCGCTCGATTATAAATTCTTTCGATACAAAAAATGGAGGTTTTAGTAAAGCACCCAAGTTTCCCCATGTGTCTGATATGGGGTTTCTGCTCAGATATTATCATTATACCGGGGCTGACGAAGCCAAAAATATGGTTTTACTGACACTTCGTAAGATGGCTCACGGCGGGATTTTTGATCAGGCCGGCGGGGGCTTTCATCGTTATTCAACTGATGAATCCTGGCTTGTGCCCCATTTTGAAAAAATGCTCTACGATAATGCTCTGCTTATTCCCCTGTATGTGGATGCCTACCGTTTGACCAAAGATAATTTCTTTCTGGAAATTGCCCAAAGAACCGCGGATTTTGTTCTGACGGAACTCACTGATCCATCGGGAGGATTTTATTCTACGCTTGACGCAGATAGTGAGGGAGAGGAGGGAAAGTATTATGTATGGGATTATCAGGAACTCCGGGCTCTTTTATCGGAAGATATCCGGGATCTGTTTTGTGAATATTATGGAATAACCCCGGGAGGAAATTTTGAAGGGAAAAACATTCTTCATGTGTCAAGGCCCCTTGATTCACTTTTACCGAATTACCAGCTTGATAAAAAAACAGCAGATGAAAAGATTGAGGATGCTATAGCTGTTTTGTACACGGCAAGGCAGAAGAGAGAACGACCTCATTTAGACAATAAAATTCTATTGGATTGGAACGGCATGATGATTTCTGCACTCTGGCAACTCTACCAGGTAACGGAGGAGGAGAGATATTTCGAGGCCGCGCAAAAATGTTTACATTTTTTGATGAAGAATTATACTCAGGCCGATGGAAGTGTTATTCATTTTCTAAAAGACAAGACCAAGAGTGTGCCCGGGTATCTGGATGATTATGCTTATTTAATCAAAGCTTTATTGGACGGTTTTGAAACTGTCCAGTCCGAGGAATATCTTAAGATGGCAATTAAAATTATCGATTACTCCCTGGCACATTTCTGGGATCATGATCAATCCGGTTTCTATTTTACCGAAGATAAAAAGGAATCCCAATTTGACCGAATCCGGCAGAATTACGATGGTTCAACTCCGGCGGGAAATAGTATTATGTGTTTAAATCTCCAGAGAATAGGTGCCTATACCGGAATGAAAAAATACCAGAAGGCTGCTGAAAAAATGTTCAAATTGCACAAGGATGATCTGGAGAAGCGTCCTGCCGCTTTCACATCATTGATAACTGCACTTCTTTTTTATCATTATTCTCCCGTGGAAATAACGTTATCAGTACCAAAACAGAAAACAAAGTCAGATTTTGCTTCCCACATATTTGGGATGTTTATTCCGGAAAGATTGTTCGTTCGAACAGATTATTTGAACAAGGATTCTAATATAAACCAGGATCTCATAACCGGCAGAAAATCTGATGACCGGGAGGCGGTTTTCATCTGTTACAAAAGTACCTGTTCGCTTCCAATTACCCGGAAAACTGAACTGCCAAAAGTATTTAAGGAATTTGGTCTTTTCTGCGATTGATGAATTAAAATAAAAAATATTCTAAAATAATTCTCATAACACTCGATAGTAATAAATGTAGGGAAATTTTTTATCAATACACAGGAGGTGTTATGAGTATTTTGACCAATCTGAAGGAAAAAGTAGTAAATACCCTTTCTCAAAACGGTTCGAAATCTTACGAAGAAGAGCTTCAGCATCTGGACAATCTGATAGAAGATCTGTTCAAAATGGATGAAGAATCGCTTCATGTGGTAACTCAAAAAGAAGCTTCCCAAAATTCCTGAAAATGGGATCGTAAATAAAATCTTTTTATTCGCGGTTTAAGTATTCGTTTCGATTTGGTTCAACTCGCCCAAAATTTCTCCTTATGAGGAATTTTTCTTTCCTTTATTCCTGATAATCTTTTTATAAATCTAAAGAATTCCATACTTTAGACGATCATATACCTTAAAAATACAGATGGATATTAGAAAGAATGGCATTAAAAGTACTTATATTGGATGATGATGAAGCCATCCGCGCAACCCTGTCGAAATTTTTAATGGCGTGTGGCTTTGAGGTACAATCCTATTCCGAACCCAGTAACTGCCCCACTTATTTGACCAGCAATTGTACATGTGGAAAAGAAACCGGTTGTGCCGATATTATTCTTACCGATATTAATATGCCGGGAACAACTGGCATATCCTTTATACAGAATCAAATTCAGAATGGCTGCCGGGTGAAGAATATCGCAGTAATGTCCGGTGGTTGGACGGAAGAAGATAAAAAGAAGGTCAAGAAGCTTGGATGTATGATATTTGAGAAACCCTTCAGCATGTTCGAGTTAAAAAAATGGCTCGATCGAATTAAAGAAGATTTGCTGCTCGGCAAAAAATCAACATTACTTCAATATAAAATTGCCCAATAACTAAATTTACTTGAGAATCACCAGTTTCTTCGTTTTACTGAATGTATCTGTTTCTATCCGATAAAAATATATTCCCCCGGAAATATTACCGGCATTCCAGGTGATACTATTTTTCCCGGCGGAAAAATTTCCCGAGGCGATTTCCGCCACTTTTTCACCCAGCGTATTGTAAATAGTGAGTCTCGCAAATTCATTTTTCGGTAGAATGAACTCGATGGTTGTCTCAGGATTGAAGGGATTTGGGTAATTTTGCAGAAGTGT
>CAZTXJ010000029.1:15804-27074 GCA_964617285.1 uncultured Calditrichaceae bacterium
TAGGGCAGAACATTCATCTTGATGAATCGGTTTAGGCTTAAAAATTTATTCATGATGGTATCGATTTCTGCCTCGGTTTTCCCCGGGTTTTCCTGCAAAATAAGTTTGGAGGCGAATCCGGTACCATGACCATCGACCATAAAATTACCGCCGGTATGAGTAAGATTGTAAGGTGGAGTGGTAGCGGCAAAAATCGGGACATTGATGAAATTTGCAAAAATTCCCGGTATCTGGTCATCCAGCGGCCGGGGCCGGTTATAGATCCAGTCTATTATATCGAGACTGTCTTCGTTGACTGTATAGGCGGTCCAGGGGCCATAATCCCGGATCCAGATTGAGTTAAAAGGGGCAACCATAAACTTTAGGTTATATAAAGGTATGCTTTGTGAGGCCAGATAATTCTTCACCGAATTTGAATCGGAACAAACAATATAGACCAGACATTCTTCCTGGGCATAATCTACAATTTGACTGAGAATTGACGGGAAACTTGTCCACGCAATCATGATTCCCTGCAATTCCTCCCATTCAGCCATGGCCCGAACCGGTGTCCCCGGTGGGTCAGAGATTTTGCCGACATAAAGGGGTGGAATATAATTTTCATAAATCTGCTTTTCCTTATCTGTCATAAAATGGGGAAGGGTAGATTCCTGAGCAAAGATACAGTTTTGGGCAATTAGAAGGAGAAAAGAAATCCGAATAAAAAATTTCATTGGATAAATACCTTTTTAAATCTGACCTGGATATTGATTTTCTGCTGAATCAAACGGTATAGTAAATGCGTTTTAATCTAAAGTGTCTTAACAAATTCATCAAGATGTTATTTAAATAATTACTACGATGAATTGAATAATATTTGGGAATGAGGTAATGAAAGAGTTTTTAATAAAGAATGAAAAGCTATTAATCAGAATGTCTTTTACATCAATTCAATATGCGGCTTAACTCTTTTTGAAAGGTTTATCCTCTCTTCTTCTTAACCAGCAGGAAATTCGCGCTATTTTCCTTACCGATTTCGAGAGAACTACCATTAGTCAGGTTCACAATGCGGGCCAGCTTTAGCGGTTTTCTTCCTTGTCCCTTATAACGCATTAAAGTGATTTCTGCCACCCGCCACTCACTATTCTCTGCCACCAGAATTTTTCCGTCTTTATCCAGCATATGCCGAATAGCTAAAATAACATCTCCCTTTTTCAACCATACAAATTCTCTTTTAGTCATTTCCGGCAATTCCTTATAAAATTTGACCTTTTAAATCCTTTGAAAATTCCTGGATCATGATCAATAAGATATGATGTTTGCTTTTAAAATGTCAAGTAATTATTTCACAATTTAGTAAGAATCAACTATATCTATTTATTTTATTTTATGTGATATAAACTAATGACAAAAATATTTTTCTATCGAAATGTCTGCGCCTTTTAAGATGCTGGTTGACCTAAAAAGCTACTCGAAATAGGGCTTTCTTGTTCTAAAGTCCTTCATTTATTTGATAATATTAAACAAACTTAAAAACTTCTATTCATTTGGATGTGTGTTTCGTCACGGCTTATTGCAGTAAATTTAATTATTTGCAAATAATATTTTGAGAAATTATATATTTTATTGTTATATTAAAATACACAAAACGCAGGAGTCCTCTATGAATTCCCTCGTTAAGTCTTTCTTTATCCTCTCGTTATTAATACTACCCAACTTTCTACTGGGACAAGCTCCAAATATTACTGTTAATCTGGTGCTATTTAACAACCAGGCGAATATTTTTTATATTGGAGATTTGGATCCAACCGGTTTGGGAAACGCTCCCAATTACTATACCCTGGAAATAGGTAATCTTGGTTCGACGGATGAGCGGGTTCAGTTAGGTTTTGAGATCATCAGCGATAATAAAAGTTTTGTCGATGCCACTTCTAACGCATTTACTTTGCCAGCGAACCATACCTATGCGTTTACCAATAATCAATTAAATCTGGGTGCGGCCATTATTCCTGAAACCGGAGAAGAAATCGAAATAACTGATTATAATTTGAATTTTGATGAAATAAACAATTTGCAGAATGTGGTGACTTCAACCGGTAAGTTACCTGCCGGAATTTACCGGTTTGTTTTTACTGTGTTTCAGGAAAACAATCCTTCGCTGATATTAGCCTCTGATGAAGAAATTTTGACCATCACCAATCCCACAACTATTGAACCGCTCTATCCCGGGGAAAGAGTCAGTAATGCTGTTCTGACGGAAATACCGACGACCTTCCCTTATTTTTACTGGCAATCTGATGTCAGCCAGTTTAATCTGTATGTCTATCGTAAATATGAAGACAGGTCTATTCAGGATGTGCTCAGTCGTGATCCGATACTACATCTGGAAAGATATCCCAATAATCTTTTCCAATATCCTGCCGAATCTGATCCACTCTTTTTCTATGATGAAGCGGGAAACCCGGTGGGTCAAAGTGTAGGTGCGGTTCGTCCCCTGGAACCAGGCAATACCTACTACTGGTATGTGGAAGCTATTATCCCCACCAATTCAGGAGAGACGGTATTGCCAAGTGATATTTACCAATTTAAAATTGCCGAGCTCGCCGGTGCCCAGGCTGATGTTGATATGATATTAAGATACCTGAGGCAGATCCTTGGGGACAAATATGACCTGTATATGTCGAAACTGCAAGGATATGATCCGGATGGGAATATCCTGTTAAACGGTGTACCTGTTCAAATTGAAACCCTTATTCAGCTTGCTACTCAGATACAGGATAAACAGGCTGAAATTAAAAATGTAGTTGTTCAATAACAAAATTACGGAGAGGTCTTCATGGTCCACAAATACAATTACTCACTCATTATTTTACTAATTTTGTTATTTATAATGCTGGCATTTTGTGCAGATCCGGTTGCAGTGGTCATCAAGGATAAAGGTGAAGTCAGTTTATTGCGAAAAGATGAAACCAAACTGCGGGAAGTGAAAAAGGGAACCGTCCTCTTCGACGGGGACAAGATTTCCACCAAGGAAGTCTCTTTCTGTGCCATTAAATTTATCGATGATGCCAGTCTGCTGCGAATCAAAGAAAAATCTACCTGTGTTATTGAAGGAAAACGGGAAGAGGAACATATCAATAAAAATATCATTGTCGAAATCGGCACTTTTTTTACCAGTCTGTTCAAACCCCGGGGATCTTTTACCGTTACCACACCCACTTCGGTCGCCTCGGTTAAGGGGACTCAATGGTGGACTTTACAGCTTTCCGATGGCCGGACAATTTATATTGGCCTGGAGGGATTAATTGATTTATCCAATTCGGCCGGAAAGGTTCTTCTCAAGGCTGGTCAAACAGCTATTTATACTTCAGCCTCAGAGCTGCCGGAAATACGCTTGACCCAATCCGGGGAGATCCCCGGCTGGGAAGAGGGTTTTGAAGGGCTTAAAACCCTGGAAATCGAATTCATGGATGCAGATGGCCAGGTCAAGCGGATGCGCATCGATTATCAGGAACAATAGAAATTATTCTTATACCAGAATTTGCCGGAAGAGTTGATCAATAAATAATTAATCGTATTAATTTTTTAAGATTTATTGTCTCCAGATAAGATATGGGTTTGTAATAAAAATTTCTTTCAGATAAAGGAAAGATGGAGAAGACCATGATGAAATATCTACAGCGGATTTTAATCAGCAGTGCTCTTTTCATTCTGATATATTCTTTAAGTGTTTTTGGTGGAGAATTGGTAAGCATCGAATATAATCCTACCGAAATATTGAGGGCAAGTAATACGCTTCCCCTGGAACTTACCATCAATAATTTTTCTGGCATCGCGGTTAGGGAAGTAAATGTATTCTATCGTTGGGTCGGCGAAAGCCGTTTTGATATGCTGAGAATGGGCAATGAGGGTTTCTCTTATTATGCTCAAATCGATGTGGGTAAAAAAGATGGTCAAATGCTGGAATATTATTTCAGAATTGCCTATCTGGATGGATCGGCAGAAACCTATCCTTCCGGCACACCTACCGCTCCCTTATTGAAAACCGCCATTCAGGTTGGCCGAACTTATGATGATCAGATCTTCATCATCAGTCCTGAACCGGATGAGCAGATTATGTCCAATGATGTGGTGATAACTGCCTCTTTCACCCAGTTTGCCTCCGATGTGGATATCGAAAAAACCAAAATGTATCTGGATACCTGGGATGTTTCTCAATTTCTTCTGAAATACGAGGATTTTATCAGTTTTGCCCCGAAAACAGTACCGGCGGGTCGCCACAAGATCCGGTTGGAACTGTTTGACCAAAATTCGAATCTGGTGGCTTCCCGGGAATGGTACTTTACCGGTCTGGCCTCACCAACCTTAGCGGTTACGGAAAACGAGTTGAATGTAAGCGGTCGATTTTTCGCCGAAACCCGGCAGGAAGATTTAAGGGATGGAGATTATTCCAATGCCTATAATCAGAGTGGGCTTTCTCTGCGCGGCATTTATAATAACTGGCAGTTTGGGGGAAGGTTATATCTGAGCAATCAGGAAAAATCGGACCGGCAACCGGTAAACCGGTACTCCGGATTTGCCCGGGCAATTTTCTGGAACGACCGATCTTTTGAATTGGATTTTGGCGACACCTATCCGAGAATTCATCCTTTAATCATGCAGAATATCTTTTTAAGAGGTGTCTACTCCCGGCTATATTTGAAATTCCTGAATGTTGATTTTGCAACCGGCAAAACAATTCGGGCCATCGAAAGTGAAAATTCTTTTCCCGGAACTTATCAGCGAAATGTGGTTTCAGTTCGACCCAGCTTTGGCTCTGGTGAAAACTTTCAGCTGGGGTTAACATATTTAAGAGGTAAGGATGATCCGGGAAGCATTGATTATGGGATAAATCCGAAAGAGAATGCAGCTGCCGGTCTCGATCTGTTCCTGGGTTTTGACCAGCAGCGCGTCGTATTTGAAGGAAGCATTGGGGCAAGTGCCTATAACCGGAATATCGAAGGCGGTTCAATCCCGTACGACACCCTGAAAAATGTTTTTGATGATCTGGATGAAAAATATTATGATCTGGCAAAGAAATTCATCACCGTCAATCAATACCTGATTGTTCGGCCCGGATTAGCTTACCAGGCAAGACTTATCCTGCGTTATTATAACAATAACTTTAGCATTCTCTACGAATCGGTGGATGAAGATTACTACAGTCTTGGCCAGCCCTACCTGCTGCGCGATAACCGGGGTATTCACATTGTGGATAATATTAATCTGATAAAGAATCAGGTATTCCTGTCGCTTGGCTATCGCCAATATCATAACAATCTGCAGGATAACAAAAGCCACACCACCACCAATCGAAACTTTAATGTTAATCTTTCCTATTTCCCGATGGGAAATTTACCGGAAATCACCATTGGATATAACAATTACTCCCGGGATAATGGTGTCTCCAAAGATTCACTTGAATCGATTTTGAACCGGCCGGAAGATAATCAGACCAATTCAATAAATTTTGCCACCGGATACCGTTTTAATCTGATCAATCTGAAACACCGGGTTGGTCTGAATGTGATGAGCTATAACCGGACCGATATTTTTAAATACGCCGAGAGCAGCTCAAATTATCTGGCCCTCAATTTACGTTCCCAGTATAATTTTCCGCTGGAGACTATTCTGGAATTTATCATCCAGCAAACCGAAACCGGAGTTGATACAGATTCAGAAAGCAAACTGGATTTGACGACTTTTGGGCTGGGTGCCCGGTATGTATTCACCAATTTATTTACCACAGATCGCCTGTTCCTGAGTGGAAATCTGCGCTTTGGTTCGGTAAATTCGATTTACCTGCTTTCTGATTTGCCGGATTTCAAGTACAATCGAAATCATTTTACCTTGCGAGCCAGCTACTCGATTCCGAAGTATGGATCCCTCGGTTTAAGCGGAGACATTCTGCTCTATTCGGGGGACCGGAAATATAATGATGTGATTTACAGTGTTCGCTATGATTACAACTTTTGATCTGGCATAATTGTGAATCCGGTTTAGTTATTCTGAATTATAAACGATGAAAACTCCTGAATGAAAAAATATCATTTTCTACCCGTTGTTGCGATTATCATTTTGGTATTTTTGCTTACCCTTTTCTTTCGCATGATCCCCGCCATTCATTCCCTGGAGCTGAAAACGATCGATTGGCGTTTTGCCTGGCGTGGTGCAGTGAAAATTGATGATTCTCCCATCGTTTTGGTTACCATCGACGATCAGTCTTTTGAGTCGATTTCTGCCCGGTGGCCCTGGCCCAGAGCCTATTACGCCCATTTGATAAAAAATTTGGAGAAGGCCGGTGCTAAAGTGGTCGGTATAGATGTAATGCTGGATGTCCCGGATAAAGAAAACCCGGCCAGTGATATGGCATTGGCTGACGCGATGAAAAATTACGGCAATGTGGTCCTGTCCGGCAAAATTGAACAGCGGGCAGATATGGGACAGGTCTCCAGCTATCAAATGCTGGTGACACCGGCCCCGGTTTTCCTGCAAGCGGACAGCACCTGGGGGCTGGTTTCCAATCTGGCAGATCCCGATGGAGTAAACCGGCAGTACCTGATCGTTCTCTATCATCAGAAAGAATTATTACCCTCGTTTGGACTTCAGGTGATCCGGAAATACCTGGATATTCCTGACAATCAGAAACCGGTTGTTTCAGGAGATTCAATCCGGCTGGCCAATGTTTCGGTCCCGCTCACCAATGAGGGAATGATGCGGATTAATTTTGTCGGACCTCCCGGTACCTTTCCCCAGTACTCGTTTGATTCGGTGATCGACGACTCAACTTTTGATCTGGGTGATTTTGATCTGAATTACTTCAATGAATCGTTGCTACCAAACGGCGTTTTTAAGGATAAAATTGTTCTGATAGGTTCTACCGTATCGGAATTACACGACGTTTTTCCCACACCTTTTTATGAATATCAGGATCGGGAAGGAAAACTTCGGAAGAAGGAGATGCCCGGAGTCGAAATTCACGCCAGTGCTATCTGGACCATATTAAACCGGGCATACTTTACTGAACTTCCGTTTGCCCTTTCAATTATTCTCCTATTACTGTTTATAATAATCATCTATCTGGTGGTTTTACGTTTTAGCACGGCCTGGGCAATACTATTCTTCGTCGCTCTGCTGCTCATTTACAATCTTGGCCAATTTTTCCTCTTCTCCAATTACCGTATTATCATGAATATGGTAGGGCCGACCATGGCTATGGCCTTTAGCTTTGTCGCCAGTAATCTGCACCAGTACATACTGACCAAGCGGGAAAAGAAAATGATTATTGGTGCCTTCGAAAGATTTGTACCGCAGAGTGTGGTAAAGGAGCTGCTGGCCCATCCGGAAAAGTTGCAGTTAGGTGGTGAAGAACGTTTTCTTACCGTGGTATTTCAGGACCTGGCCAATTTTACCTCGGTAGCCGAAAAGTTAAAGCCCGCTGAACTGGTTCATCTGATCAATGCCTATCTGACCGAAATGACCGAGGTTATACTGAAGCACGATGGGATCATTGACAAGTATGAGGGCGATCTGATTATGGCAGAATTCGGAGCGCCGGTTTTCTTTGAAGACCATGCGGTAAAAGCCTGCTTCGCCGCCCTGGAGATGCAGGAAAGGCTCAGTAAGCTAAATCTGTCCAAATATACCGATGTTATCAATCGTTTATCCTGCCGGATCGGGATTAACAGTGGCCACATGATTGTGGGCAACATGGGCTCAAAAAATGTCTTCGACTATACCGTGATGGGAGATGCGGTGAACCTGGCTTCCCGGTTGGAAGGTGCCAATAAGCTCTATAAAACCAATATTATGATCAGTGAGGATACCTATAAACTGGTCAAGGATGTGGTCGTTTCCCGTCCGCTCGATTTAATCCGGGTAAAGGGAAGGGAAAAACCGGTTCGGGTTCTGGAAGTACTTGCCCGGAGAGATGCCAAAATCAGGGAAAATGTAAGAACGATGCTGCCGGTTTTTGTTAATGGCGTCCGTTACTACCACCAGCGGGACTGGCAGAGGGCGGAAGAATGCTTTGAATATTGTTTAAAAGTTGTTCCTGACGATGGACCTTCTTTCCTTTATCTCGAAAGGGTGAGAGAATATAAACAGAACCCGCCACCCGAAGCCTGGGATGGTGTTTTTACCATGCAGACAAAGTAAGTAAATTGGTCTGTTGAATTAACTCAATTGGCAAGTCTTAATTTTTCTGAACTTCTACCTTTTTATATTTATTTTTTCTCGCTACTTTTTCCAGCATATATTAGCTTCTGATGTTCGGGTTACAAAAATTTTCAAATTATTAAGGTAAGTTAATGGAGATATCAGCAGATTTTCGCGCCGGATATGTGGCACTGGTAGGTAGGCCAAATGTGGGGAAATCCACCTTACTGAACCAGCTCCTGAAATTTAAACTATCTATTGTAACCCGAAAACCTCAAACCACCCGGAAGAGGATTTTGGGTATTTTAAGCGAGAAAAATTATCAGATCATATTTACCGACACTCCGGGACTGATTGCACCGCATTATAATTTGCAGAATATTATGATGACCTATTTAAAGTCTGCAGTCAAAGATGCGGATGTCCTGGTTTATTTGGCGGATGTAGACAGATCGCAACAGGATTTCACCGAAGTTGATCAACAGGCACTCGCCTTTGAAAAGCCGGTAATTCTGGCGCTGAACAAAGTCGATTTACTACCCCGGGATCAACTGCTTCCGCTGATGGAGCATTATCAGAAGCAGTATAAGTTTGAAGCAATTGTTCCAATCTCCGCTCTGAAAAACGATGGGGTGGATATTCTGCTCAAAGAGGTTGTGGCAAGACTTCCCCTTAATCCGCCTTACTTCCCGCTGGACCAGGTAACGGATCAGCAGGAAAGATTTTTTGTGGCGGAAATTATTCGGGAGAAAATATTTAATTTTTATGGGGAAGAAATTCCCTATTCCTGCCATGTTCAGATTGAGACGTTTAATCAGAGAAAGGGGAAGAAGGATTATATCAGTGCCATTATTTATGTGGATCAGGTCTCTCAGAAAGGCATTTTAATCGGTAAAAAAGGTTTAGCCTTGAAACGTGTGGGCGCAGCAGCCCGTATAGATATCGAAGCATTTCTGGATCGACCCGTTTTTCTGGAATTGTATGTAAAGGTTCTGGAAGGGTGGCGGAAAAATCCCATGAAGCTGAAAAGTTTAGGATATTAATTTTTTGAAATAGATGAAAACTATTTATGAAAAGAAAACTGCTGCTTTTTGATGTTGATGGAACATTAATCCTCACCGGCGGGCTGGCAGCGGGTTTAATGGCCGAGGCCGTTTCCCGGGTTATCGGTTCCCCCATTCAATGGAATATTACGGATTTTGTGGGAAATACGGACCGAAGTATTATCCAGACCCTGCTCCGGAGAAACGGGGCCATCGAACCCATGCTGGCTGATATGACTGAAAATGTACTGGAAATGTATCTACAAAATCTCAAGATTAAATTAAAAGACAACAGTGTGGTACAAATTCTTCCCGGCGTTAAGCCACTTCTTCGTGCGCTTAAAAAAGACGACAGATTTGCTCTGGCGTTGCTTACCGGTAATGTGGAAGCCGGAGCCAGAATTAAGCTGGCCAAAAATAAAATCATTGATTATTTCCCGGTCGGGGCATTCGGCAATGATGCTCTAAAACGGGAATACCTACCGCCCTTTGCCATCCAGAGGGCAGAAAAACACTTTAACTGTTTTTTCGATAAAAAGGATATCTGGATCATTGGCGACAGTGCCAACGACATCAAATGTGCCCAGGCCAATCATCTTCGCTCCTTTGCCGTGGCTACCGGGCATACGAAAATGGCAGAACTGGAATCCTATCATCCCACTGCCCTGATCCCCGACCTGAAAGATCAGAAAAAATTTCTTGATGTAATATTAGCATCAAATTAATTCATAGAATTTCGAGCTGAATTATTTTGTTTTAAATCATAAATGACAATCTAATCGGATTTTTCAATTTTAGTAGTGGCTGCGCAGGCTGTGGAACAGGAACACTTTATTTGATTTTGCCTGAGAAAATTCTATGTCGAGAAGATCTGAAATAAAGTCCGGATACATTTTTATATTCGGGTTGATTTTTTTTCCTGCGGTTATTATGATTAATCAAGTTCTGCACGGTAAAAACACGGAGATTATCAGGGAAGATGAAAAATCAGAAAAACCGGAGATCAAGTGGATTTCCCAGTTTTCCGGTTCTTCAGATTTAGATAATAGGGATAACCTGCCCAGAAGGTTTTTAAATTTTTTATTTGGAATAGATGATTTTCGGTTGATTCGCCCGGTAGGGATTATCACGTATGATACTCAAAAATGGATCATATTAGACCAGGGTCTTGAAAAAATAGTTGTCAGTAATCAAACTGAAGGGAAAATTCAACTGCTAAAATCTAATACAAATTTGCCTTCTCTGGTAGGCGTCTGCCGGGGAGCGGAAGATCTGATATATTTTACCGATTCCTACCTGAACAAAATTTACTTCCTCCGGGCAAATGAACCAAAATTGAACTTGATGAGTGATACGCTTGCACTCAGTCAACCTACCGGAATTGCCTATCTGGAATCGACGGATGAGGTTTGGGTTGTTGAAACAGGTCGGCACCGGATTGTTATTTTGAACAGATCCGGTGAGATTATCAGATATCTTGGTTCCCGCGGTGTTGAACCGGGAGAATTTAATTTTCCCACCTTCATCTGGATCGATAAGCAGGGAACAGTTTATATCGTTGACTCAATGAATTTCCGGGTTCAAATATTCGCAAAAGAGGGCCGGTTGTTATCAGTCTTCGGTGAAGCCGGGGATGCCACCGGTTATTTTGCCCGGCCCAAAGGAATTGCCACCGATTCCCATGGAAATATTTATGTGGTGGATGCGGTATTTCATACGGTTCAGATCTTTGATTCCCAGGGTAATTATCTGTCAAATTTCGGGGAACAGGGGGGTGAGGCTGGTCAATTCTGGTTACCCATGGGGATTTATATTGATGACCAAGACCGAATTTATGTTGCAGACAGTTATAATGCCCGGATCCAGGTGTTTCAACTGATAACCAGAGGTGATAGTGAAAATTAATGGATTAATTTTCCTGATTAGCTTACTCTTTTTGATTCAATTGCTGTCTGCACAGTCCATTGTGAATACTGTGCATAATTTATCGGTAAGCGGACCGGGCACAATAAGGGCGAGCAGTGAAGATGAAATCTGCATATTTTGCCACAC
>CAZTXJ010000030.1:0-26469 GCA_964617285.1 uncultured Calditrichaceae bacterium
TTATCGGAGCTGTATCCACAATGGGGTGCGAAAAATGCAACCGGATTATACCCCCAGTAATTTTTCCGGGGTGGAAGAACATCCTGTTCATCGAATAATTGTACCGGCATTAATTCTACTGCGGTAATTCCCAATTCCTGCAAATAAGGTATTTTTTCAATCAGACCGGCATAGGTACCACGCTTGGGCTTTGCCACACCGGAATTGGGATGTTTGGTAAAACCGGCCACATGGCACTCATAGATTACCGAAATAGCATACTCCCTTTGCAAAGGCAGATCATCTTGCCAGTCGTAAGAACGTGGGTCAACCACCACGCTCTTCATGGCATGGTTGCAATTGTCTCCCGGTTTTATTGCCGCCTCCCGGTCGTAATTTTCTCCCACAATAACCGACCGGGCATAAGGGTCGAGCAGAATTTTATTCCCATTAAATCGCTTGCCATTTTTAGGATCGAACGGTCCGTACACCCGAAAACCATAAAGCTGTCCTTCACCAATGCCTTCCACAAAAGCATGCCAATAATGGAACGTGCGATTTTTATCGGGATCCAGCCGTATAACCCGAGCCGGTTTGGAATTATTGACATCATCAAAAAGCAGGATCTCTACCCGTTCGGCATTTTTAGAATAAAGAGAAAAATTTACCCCACCATCAAGAATGGAGGAACCAAGCGGATAACTTCGTCCGAATAGCCGGTCGCGGGAAGGAAGATGATGCTTTTGAGCCATATTTTTTTATCCTGAAAGTTTATTATACTTATCAATCTGAAGATAAAATCTGTACAACATAACTTATATAAGGCAGATCAGAGAAGAAAAAAAACTTAAGATATAATATCTGTTAAAGTGAAACTGTAGATTGTTAGAAATTATTGGAAATATAATATCATACAGCTTACGGATAAACCGAATTTCTCCAATCAACTTCTGGTACAAGATTTTATCGAATTCCATGTTTTAATTTATCCTGCTAAAAGAGAGACACAAGTGCGTGAAAACACAGGATGAATGGGAATGAATTTCAGAATGAACCAAACACAGCGAAATGATAACCCTTGTTTTTAATGAATATGTCACACTAAATTCTAACTCCGGCTAAACCGGAATTATTAGGTGAGGCTTTGGAATGAATTATCGTGGTCTGATAATGGTCTTGTGATATTTAAATTTGAATTGCTAACAGGAGGATTTTGAGTGCGAATTACCGGCAATAGTACGGCTGAGAAATTTGTTTTTAGTAAAACTGTTAGATTTATTTTTATCATTTTTATGTTTTTATTTGTTGGTTCGGGGAATGCGCAGAAAGCCGATTCCAGCAAAGCCACTAAAGATTCAACCCAAACAAGTGTCTCCTTCCTTGACATCGGTCAGGAAGCGGATCAGTCTATTTCCACGATACAGGATGTTCTCTCCCAACTGAGTCCGATGGATAATATACAGTCTGAGAAGAGAAAAATTGATGCGCTAAGTAAACAAATCGATCAATCCAGAAATTATTTCCGGTCACATCCGCTGCAGAACATTTCTATTAATGGTCTGATTGAGCTGCAAAAGCAGTGGACATATCTATCCCAACAGTTAGATCAACAAAAGAAATATCTCGAATCTCGTTCAAAAATATTGCAGTCCGGTCTGGAAAATCTATCGAAAATGCGCAAGCGGTGGGAAGGACTTGAAAAAAATATCTCTCAGGCCAAATTTTCTCAGACACAGATCCCGCAAATTCAAACGATAAAGACAAAACTGAATGATGCGGAAAACCAATTACGAAACCGGGCCGAAATTTTATTATCCATGTTAAATGTTCTGTCCGATAAAGCAATAATTATTTCCGATATCCAAAACCAACTGAGTCAGGCAATAGAGGAAGCCCAGGTCAAGTTATTTGAGCCGGATCGCCCGCCTTTATGGCAGGCATGGGGTGCCAGACCGGATTCATCACTACAGATAGAACTTTCTAGGTATCACACCGAGCGGCTGGGATCATTTATCAAATTTGCCCGAGATAACAAATCCCGTATTCTTTTACACTTTTCCATATTTTTGATTTTGTTAATCGTGGTCTATGATTTAAAACGCCGCAGTCACACTTGGCTGGATAAGGATAATGCCTCCCATGAATCGGTCATTCTAATTCTGTCCAGACCAATCTCGGTGGCTTTTATCATCGCACTTTCTCTAACAACCACCATTTATCCTAATGCACCAGGTGAGATTATCCGCTTATACAATACGCTCATACTCATTCCTTTATTGCGGATTCTCCCAGGATTACTACCCAAAACGCTGCGAAAGCCTCTTTACTATTTAGTGGCTCTGTTCATTTTGCATCGCCTGCATGATCAGGCTTTCGAACAGTTGCTTCTTCAAAGAATCCTTCTTTTAATAATGACTATCGCCACACTGGGCTGGACCTTTTGGCTGATTAAACCCGGAGGTCCGGTCTTTAAACTGGGTGAAGGCCGGTTATTGAGGAGCATCATCTTGATTGGCCGGATCAGTCTGGCGTTACTGGGAATTGGAATTCTGGGGAATATTTTTGGCTACGTGTCATTGGCCACTTTGATAACCAGCGCTTTTCTGAAAAGCATATACATTGGTGTTGCCCTGTATACCTTATTAAGAATTGTGGAAGCGCTTCTGACACTGATAATGAAAACAAAGATCGCTCAATCTTTACAAATGGTACGACGGCACAGCAGCACTATCGTTTCCCGCGTACAGATATTTTTTCAATTCGCTGCCTTCCTTTTCTGGCTTTATTCTATCCTGAATTACTATACTGTGTTTAATCCGTTGTGGAAATTTATTTCCTCTATTTTGAATAAAAAACTGGGAGTAGGAGATCTGAATATTTCCCTGGGCGATGTAATTGCCTTTATTCTTACCATCTGGATTTCCATCTTAATTTCCCGGTTTGTTCGTTTTATTCTGGATGAAGATGTTTACCCCCGGCTGAAACTCTCCCGCGGTGTACCAGCGACCATATCATTACTGATAAATTATTCAATCATTACCCTTGGTTTTGTTGCAGCCATTTCAGCGGCCGGGATGGAATGGAGCAAGCTGGCGATTCTGGCCGGCGCGCTGGGTGTTGGCATCGGTTTCGGGCTGCAGAATCTGGTGAATAATTTTGTCTCAGGCCTTATTTTAATATTCGAACGCCCCATAAAAGTAGGGGACACCATTGAATTCGGAACATTGCTTGGCAGGGTGCTTCGCATCGGAATACGATCAAGTACCGTCAGAACCTATGAAGGTGCAGAAGTTATTGTACCAAATGGAAACATCATCTCCAGCGAAGTGGTCAATTGGACGCTCTCGGACAAATTACGCCGGATTGAAATTCTGGTTGGGGTAGCCTATGGAACGGATCCGGAAAAAGTGATTAATATTTTGAAAGGAATTGTTGCGGAACACGACTCCATCCTGAAAAATCCTGAGCCGGTGGTGCTCTTCACTGAATTTGGCGACAGTTCACTGAATTTTTCATTGCGTTTCTGGACGGCGGATTTTGAGGAATGGCTTAATCTGAAAAGTGAAATTACCGTGTTGGTAAATAAGGCATTAAAGGAAGCGAATATCGAGATTCCGTTCCCACAGCGGGACCTTCATTTGCGTTCGGTTGATCCTGAAATTTCTAATGAATTAAAAGCAAAAGATAAGAAAACAGAAGAGTAAAAAATATTGTAATCAAAAAATACCAAATTTACTGTTTTAGAAAGGAAAATTTTTTAGTGGCTTGGAGAATACCAAATCTCTTGACGTTGAAATACTCATAAAAATAAATTCATAAAAGGCTGGTTTAAATCGATGCAGAAAAAATTTCAAGAACTTTTCCTGAATCAGTGGAAAAAATATTTTCTGGATTCTGAGCTTCCTATTGGTTATTACTATTCGGATCAGATCCAGGCCAATAATCTGGACAATTCCCGGGATACCGATCGCTGCCTCATCGGTAATCTGTACCGGGTGCGAGCGGGATATCCCTATGTTTATTCTGCACATTCTCCCGGTTGTTCCGGTGGAAAGCGGTACAGCGGTTATTCCTCAAAATTGAGACCCAATTTTGAATATTTTCTTTCCTGCGGAATTCCCGGTAAAGTGGAGGGCGAGCGATATAAGAAGACACCCGAGCTTGTGCAAGAATTTTTGAAGAATCACTCGCCTTTTAAAGCGCCTGGAAAATATCTGGTCTTTAAACGGTTTGACAAATTTTCTGAAACTGAGGAACCCATCGCGTATATTTTCTTTGCTGCCCCGGATGTCCTTTCCGGATTATTTACCCTGGCAAATTATGACCGGAAGGATCCCAACGGTGTTACTGCTCCCATGGGTTCGGGTTGTTCGTCCATTTTGAATTATCCCATTGACGAGTCCCAACTGGCCGATCCCCGATGTGTCCTGGGAATGTTTGATGTCTCAGCCCGTCCCTCTGTACCGGCAAATACCCTCACGTTTACAATCCCGGCTAAAAAATTTGAATCCATGGTAAATGATATGGACGAGAGCTTTTTAATCACCGGGTCCTGGAAACTGGTGGAACAGCGGCTGTAATTTTCAAAGGGTGATCAACGATTTTTACTCGTTTGTAATAGATAATTGAATATCAAGTTATAAATAAGTGGGATTCACCAAATGCCCAGAAAAAGTGCCGGAATTTTATTATATCGATTTCAGAAGGACGGGGTAGAGGTGTTCTTGGTTCATCCCGGCGGACCTTTCTGGGTGAATAAGGATCTGGGGTCCTGGTCTGTCCCCAAGGGCGAATATAATGATGATGAGGATGCCCTTAAAGCTGCACAACGGGAATTTCAGGAAGAAACCGGATTATCCATCCAGGGCAATTTTATTGAACTAGGGGAGGTAAGACAGCCAAGTGGCAAGCGGGTGATGGTCTGGGCGCTGGAAAATGATCAGGAAGTGGAAAACATTCGGAGTAATACTTTTCAACTGGAATGGCCGCCGAAATCCGGCAAAATGCAGGAATTTCCGGAAGTTGACCGGGGAGGATGGTTTTCTTTACCCGAAGCCAGGCAAAAAATCCTGAAGGGACAAATTTCGTTTCTGGATAAATTGGAAGAAAAAATAAAGACTGCTTAAGATTATTCCGAATCGTTTTCTTCTGTGTTTTTTTTCTGGGGCGTATTATTTTTGCTTTTCGGTTTAACCTCTCCAAATTTTTTCTTAAAGTCATTAGATCGTTTGGCAAAGGTAATCAATTGCTCTTCCGCCAACGAGTATAGCGAATTCTTTGGAAATTTTCCGGAAGGTTGCCGTTTCCCGGCATTTTTGCCGGTCAGAATTTTTAATCCGTCCTCGATGGTGTCTACCGCCCAGATATTAAATTTTCCATCTTTCACTGCATTGATAATTTCATTTTTAAGCATAAGATTATCAATGTTACTTCTTGGGATCATTACCCCCTGTTTTCCATCCAGTCCCTTTGCTTTGCAGACGTTAAAGAAACCTTCAATTTTCTCATTAACACCACCAATTGCCTGCACTTCACCATTCTGATTTACCGAACCGGTTACGGCGATGCCCTGGTTTATCGGTACTCCGGCCAGGCTGGAGATGAGCGCATATAATTCGGTTGAAGAAGCGCTGTCCCCGTCAATCATGGAATAACTCTGCTCAAAGGTGAGGCTCGCGGAAAAGGCAATGGGAATATACTCTCCGAATTTCCAGTTGAAAAATCCGGAAAGGATCAATAAACCTTTATCATGGAATTTTCCGCTTAGTCTGGCTTTTCGCTCGATGTTGACCACATTCTCATTGCCAATATAGGTCTTTGCGGTAATCCTGCTGGCCCGCCCAAAGGTAAATTCCCCGATTGAAGAAACGGACAACCCATTGATCTGCCCGACTTGCTCTCCCGCAACATCCAATTTATAGATATCCCGATCGTACATTTCCTGGATTTTTTCCTGGATCATGCTGTTCCGGTTTTCAGATTCCTGTATCGCTGTTTGAACGTGTGCGGCAGTCACAATAGATTTTTTATTTTTCTTAGCAAAATGGGTTGCTTCGCGTATGATCCCTACCAGCGACCCAAACCGAAGACTGATCTTTTTCTGATCATCCACCAGACGATGGCCATGAGCTATTATTTCCTGGAGGGCAGTGCGGTCAAAAGGCAGTAAATTTTCTTCGTCACACACTTTTTTTACAAATCGTGCATATTGCATCACGCTGTTTTTATCGGAAGTGGTTTCGTAATCGAAATCTGCCCGTATCTTAAAAATTTTATCGAAATCCTGGTCGTAGGCCTGAAGCATATAGTATACTTGATTCCAGCCAATTAGTATTACCTTCAGGTTCAGAGGTATGGGTTCTGGCCGGATTCCGGCGGATGAAAGAAAACCATAAAGTTCGTAAACATCTTCTATCCGGATTTCTTTCGTTTTTATCACCCGTTTCAGCGAATCGTATACATAAGGGTTGGTTAAAACATGATAAGCCTCGGTCATCAGATAACCGCCATTTGCCCGGTGCAGACTACCACCCTTGATCATGGTAAAGTCGGTAACCTGGGCACCCATAAATATTTGCTTGTCAATCCGGCCAAACAGATTGTTATAAGTAGGATTTGGTTCATAGATTACCGGTGCACCTTTGGTATTGCTATTATCCACAATCACATTCACTTCATATCTTTTGAAGTGATCGGTTAATCTGCCATCATCACCATCTTTCTCGGATTCTTTGCGGGTCTGGGTTAGAAATTCATTAATATTTGTAATAATATCTTCGCTCACGTCGTCCAGATATTTTGATAATTCTTCATTTTTCTGGTATTCGGATTTTATTCCATTAATATATTTATTAACAATATATGAACCGATCTTTTCGTTCAGTTCCTGAATACTCGTCTGAGCTTCCCGGTCCAGACGGACAATCTCGCGCACCACGTTATTTATTTTTTCCTGAACCTTGGCCAGGTTTTTTTCAATGGTTTCTTTTTCCTTGTCACTTAATTTGTCGTACTCCTCCGGATTCATGGGTTCGCCATTTTTAAGAATGATGGTCTGAAATCCGGCAGGTGTGCTCTGAATCTGGATATTCAGAGCTCTGGCCTCTGTATCCAATTGATTCATTATTTGTCTTTTATGTTCTGTATTTTTTTTAATAATAGCAGTATTTTGCTTTTCATATTGTTCGCTATCGAAAGTGGAGGGAATTTCTTTCTTGAGGGTCTTGATCAAGTCTTCCATTTCGCAACGGAATAATTTTCCTTTTCCTGCAGGAAGGTTTATTGCCTGTGGGGAATCCTTATCTTGAAAATTATAAACATAGATCCAGTCGTCCGGTACAGGTTTATTTTTGGCAATACTCCCCAGGATATTGCGGACGATAGTTGTTCTACCGGTACCGGACATCCCGGTCACAAAAACATTATAACCGGAATGATCCATTTCCAAAGCGAGTTCAATAGCTTTAATTGCCCGCTCCTGGCCAATGATATCATCCAGGGCTTTAATTTCGTTGGTAGACTTGTAGGGAAAGGTTTTCGCATCAATGGTTTTTCGAAGTTGTGATGTTTTAAGCTTGGTAACCGACATTGAAAGGTCCTCTGTTTGTTTTATTGAAAATAGACAGACCTGACAAATGAGTCAATCTGTTTTTATGATTAATTTGGCTGGATTGGCGATTTCAGATCGTTTGAAATGAAAAGCTGGTTTTGTTGATGATAATTTAGGCGCTTCTGCTAAAAGTAATTTTCTTTAACCTTTTCCTGACGATATTTGCAGGCGAGCTCGAAGGCTTTTTTCTCTCCGAATTTCTCGAAGGAAAAAAATTTGTTTTTCGATTTTCCGGATTTGTCCGTCCAGTTAACCCGGAATGCCCGGTAAACACTGCCGCCCGTATTTTTCCGGTCAATTCTTTGAACACCGACCACTCCTGTATTATTTCTTCTGTTTTTTGAGACAATCGGTTTAACCGGCAGTTTGTTGGAATAGAGTTTCAGCATTTCCTTTTTCAGCTTTTCGGTGGATTTTTTGTAATATCGCCGGGCCTTCATAAGTGCCTGGGCTTTGCCACCATACTTTTTATCGCTGAATAATTTGGCCACAGATTTCCCGTTATATCTCAGCCGGACATACCAGCCATAAGTCCGGCATGCTTCAGAATCGATCCGGGAAATACCCTTGTTTTTGGTGATTGGCATGATTCAATTCCTGTTTTTTATTGAACTCATTTGGAAATTTTATTTACTATTCGTTTTGTCTTTCGACTTTACCTGATAATAAATATGTCGTAATGCTGAAAACAGTTAATTAAGTATGCTAAAAGTAGAATGCGTTTTCGTAATGCCGAATTTTGAAATTATTGGGATAACCATCCACAATGACCGCATCAAAGCGATACGAATCATTTTTCATTTCAGCATTCTGCATTTTTTCCAAAAAGAGAGAAGCGAGTTTAAACAATTGGCGTTTTTTTCCTTGAGTTATCCGAAGTTCAGGAGGGCCAAATTTTTCGGTATAACCACTTTTCACCTCGACAAACACGAGACAAGATTTATCCAGGGCAATAATATCAATATCGCCTCTTTCCGCACGCCAATTTGTGCTGATGATTTTATAGTTTTTTTTCTCAAGATATTCCCGGGCGACTGATTCACCCCATTTACCTTTATCGGTTGTACTTTTGACCATCATCTGGATTCAGGCTAAATTTAATACAGGTGCTCCTGAAATTTAAAGGCTTTTATTGTGTTTTTCAACAACATTGCAATTGTCATGGGTCCAACACCGCCGGGGACCGGGGTAATGGCAGATGCTTTTGGTTCAACCTCGGCAAAAGCCACATCACCAACCAACCGGTATCCCTTCTCATTTTGGGCCTCAACCCGGTTTACACCAACATCGATTACCACCACACCTTCTTTAACCATGTCAGCCCGAACCATTTCTGGTTTCCCCATTGCGGCAATTAGAATATCTGCCTCGCGGGAAAAGGTAGAGATGTCTTGCGTCCCGGTATGAACAACCGTGACAATGGCGTTAGCCCCTTCCCTTTTTTGCATTAGCATCATGCTTAATGGTTTTCCCACGATATTACTTCGTCCGAGAATGACTATGTGTTTACCCTTGGTGTCGATGTCCGAACGCCAGAGTAATTCGACAATTCCGGCGGGTGTAGCCGGTTCGAAGATTGGCATCCCAATCATCAAACGCCCAACATTATAGGGATGGAAACAATCCACGTCTTTTTGCGGAGCAACGGCCTCTATTATTTTTTGTTCATTAATATGATCCGGCAGAGGAAGTTGCACCAGGAGTCCATGGTATTTCGGATCCTTATTATAGGTATCTATTTTTTCTAATAAAAATCCTTCGGAAATATCCGCAGAAATGCGATCGGTAATGGAATGAATGCCAGCCTCCTCACAGGCCCTGGCTTTCATTCTAACATAGACCTGTGAAGCGGGATGTTCCCCGACCAGAATAACAGCTAATCCGGGTTTCTTACCTTTTGCAGAAAGGTGCTGAACTTCATTTTTGACTTCTTCTCTGATCTCAATGCCAACGGATTTTCCGTCTATTATCTTAGCCATTTGCATCGAACTCTTGCTTGTTAAAATTCAGTCGGGTGATTTTTGTCGCTTTTCCGGTATCTTCTTCGATCTCCAGCACAACGCCGTTAAATCTCAAATTATCTTTAGCCAGAGAGTAATAAATATGTGTTTGTAACATGAACCGATCGATGGCTTTTTGAGTGTCCATACCAATTACCGAGTCAAACGGGCCGCACATACCTGCGTCGGTAATATAGGCAGTGCCTTTCTGTAATATCCTTTCATCCGCGGTCTGAACGTGGGTATGGGTGCCTAAAACAGCAGAGACCTTTCCGTCAAGAAACCAGCCCATTGCCTGTTTCTCTGCGGTGGCCTCGGCATGAAAATCGACGATAATAATGGGAGTTTCCGATCGTAGCCGGCGCAGTTCTTTTTGGGCGGCGTTAAAGGGACAATCTATCGGAAACATAAAACTTCTCCCCTGTAAATTAAGAACGGCTACCTTTAATCCGTTTGAAGCTTTATATATGAATGAACCAATACCAATATTTCCCTCGGGATAATTGATAGGACGCAATAAATATCCGGCATGTTTGATCAAAACGTCACGTTTTCTGGGTTCCCAGATGTGATTTCCCGAGGTCAGACTGTGGATTCCGGCTTGTTTAAACCGTTCGATTTGTTTATCGGTAATCCCTTTACCCTTATCGGTATTTTCTGCATTGGCGATGATAAAATCGATTTTGCATTTGTTTCGTAGCCGCGGGAGAATATCCAAAATGATATCGATAACGTCTTCACCCACAATATCTGCAATGAATAGAATATTCATAATATACTTTTAATCTAAACGTATTAGATTTAAAAACCAAATTAAGAAAAACGAAACCATCTTCGTTTTACCGGAAGAACATTAACAGGATATATGAAAATCTTAACCTATGTTGCGTAATCGAACGCTCGGTATTCCCGGATCACCGTTACTTTGATCTGGCCTGGGAATTCCGAATTGTCCTGAATCGTATGGGCTATTTCTTTTGCTAATTCTTTGGCTTTATTGTCATCTATCGAATCACAATCCACAATTACCCGAACTTCCCGGCCGGCCTGGATGGCATGAACATTCTTCACTCCGGACAATTTTTTGGCAATTTCTTCCAGATTATGCATTCGCTTTATGAAACTTTCCAGGGATTCTCTTCGTGCACCCGGACGACTCCCGGAAATGGTATCCGCTGCTGCTACCAGAATTGTATACGGGGAGGTCGCTTCCTCTTCGTTGTGATGACATTCAATCGCGTTAATTACCACCGGATTCTCATTATACTTCTTGAGAAGTTCCGCGCCGGTTTTAGTATGGGGCAAGTCGGAATGCCGTTCGATAGCTTTACCAATGTCATGCAGCAAACCAGCACGTTTGGCGATTTTAGGATCAAGGTCTAATTCAGTGGCCATGATGCCTGCCAAATAAGAAACTTCCAGGCAGTGCTTTAAAACATTCTGGCCATAAGAGGTCAGGTATTTTAATTTGCCGAGCATTTCAATTATTTCGTCAGGCAATCCGTGAACACCCGCGTCCAGCATCGCCTGCTCACCAATATCCCGGAAAGATGCTTTTACTTCTTCTTCTGTTTTTTGAACAACCTCCTCGATTCGTGCGGGATGTATCCGTCCGTCAAGAATAAGTTTCTCCATAGCAATTTTGGCAATTTCCCGCCGAAAGCTGTTATAGGATGATAGGATCACTATTTCGGGTGTATCGTCAATGATCACATCAACACCTGAAGCTAATTCGAATGCCCGGATGTTCCGGCCCTCACGACCGATAATCCGTCCCTTCATGTCATCATTGGGAAGGGTGACCACCGAGACGGTCGCTTCTGAAGATTGTTCAGCGGCAGTCTGTTGGATGGCCGACACGACGACTTCGAGTGCTTTTCGTTTACCAATAAGCTTAGCCTCATCAATCAGTGCATTAACCAGTTTCATGCCTTCGGCTTCGGCTTCTTTTTCCATATCTTTTATCAGTAATTGCTTGGCCTCTTCACGAGTAAGCCCTGATATTTCTTCCAGTTTTTGTACCTGTTCGGAAATAAGAGTGTTTAATTCCTGAGTCTTATCCTGGACATATTTTTCTTTATCAGTCAGCTGCTTTTCTAATTTTAATACATCTTTTTCTTTTTTTTCTATGATTTCGGCTTTGCGGTCAATCTCCAGCTCTTTCTGATCTAAAAGATTCTCCTGCTTTTGGAGGTTTTCTTTTTTACTCTCAATTTCTTTTTCGAGTTTTTGTTTATTTTCAAATAACTCTTCCTGAACCTCAATTAATTTTTCTTTTTTGAGAGACTCTGCCTCCGATTTTGCATCTTCAAGAATATTTTTTGCTTCTTCACGGGCTGAAATTAATTTACTACCAGCTGTTATTTTAAGAAAAAACCACAGACTGACCGAGCCGACTACCAGGCCAATAAGGCCGCTGATGATCCAAATCATGCTTTCTTTCCTCCGTCGCTTTCATCGTGGCAGTCACTCTGTTTGCTCATGTTAAATATTTCATCGTATTCTAATTAATATAAAATCCCTGAACCATTTGGGCGAATTTGGAAAAGAACCGGTTCAAACACGGTGGGTGCCCGCCTAAACGGTTCACGCTTCCTCTTCAAGAGAGGCCTGCATTAGACGCCCAGAGTCAAGCTCCCTTTTTCATAGTGTTGGTTCTTCCCAAATTACGACCCAACCTGATCCAGGGACTATTTTAAAAAATCTGAAAACTGATTCAGATAGTTGTCTAAATTCTCCGTTATTTCTTCGCTCGTCGATTCTATTTCTTTTACTAAATTTTCATATTTCTGTTTCAAACGAAAAAGTTCATCACCCAGATTTATGGCAGTTAAAACAGCAATTTTTAGCTGGGACTTCACTGGTAGTCCTTCGCCCAATCGTTTCATTTTCTGATCGATATAGGTTGCCAATTCCTGAATATACTGGGGATCCGCATCTGATTTCAGCGCGTACTCTGCCCCCATAATGTTTACTTTTATTGAGTTCTTTTCCATCTGATACTGTTTAATAGTTATGTTTCATTATGAAAATGTTAAAGATGTATTTGATCTAACTTGACTGCAAGGCGATCTATTTTTGTTTTAATGGTTTTTTCCTTCTCCTTTAAAGTTTTATTTTCCTTTTTTAATTGTTTAATTTCCTCTTCCAGCTCCGACGTTTTTGACTCTACAGAAAAGTTCTTTAGTTTGTCCTCCAACTCCTTAATTCTCTTTTGCAACTCCAAGTTCTGCTCGGAAAATTTTTTCAGTAATGCAAGGGTGCGCTGTATTCGTGCCAGTAAACTTTTGAAATTGGTCAGGACAATTTTAATTTCCGGATCCACCGTTAAGCCCTTAATTTTGCTTCAAATTTCTTTTCCAGTGACCTTAATATTTTGTCCAACAATTTTGTTACTTCATCTTCTGTCAATGTCCGCTCGGGTGACTGAAATGTCAATCGAAACCCGACGCTTTTCTTGTTTGCTTCAATCTGGGCACCCGAGTAAATATCGAATAGCTCCAGTTTTTTCAACAAATTTCCGCCCTCTTTATATATGAGTTCGGCGATGCTTCCGGATTCGATATCCTGATTCACAATTAAAGCCAAATCTCTTTCTACAGATGGAAAGCGTGGAATGGGGGTGTATTTTTTTTCTCTTCGAAGGTGCTTAAATAAGCTTGTTACTGAGATCTCGGCAACAAAAACATCTTCCTCGATCTCAAAAAATGAAGCAATTTTATACTTTAATTTACCTAAAAATCCAAGCGTCTCATCTTTTGACTGTAAACCCAATCCATCGCCTTCCAGGGCAAAAGCAGAATAAGAAATAAATTGCCAGTTGTCAAGGGAAATTTTGTGAGCAATTGCCTCAACAAGTCCCTTAATATCATAAAAATCATTATCTTGATGGTTAGAAAACCACATCTCAAATTCCCGTTTTCCCAGCAGACCAATTACCAATTTTGTGTCCTCAGAGGGGAGGGTATTTGCTTTTTGAGGGGGGATGAAAACCCGATTGATTTCAAAAAGTTTCAGATTTTTGATTTGTCTGTTCCGGTTATATTGCAATGTCATTGCCATACTCGGGATAAGAGAATTCCGAAGGCCATCCATATCCTTTGAAATAGGGTTGAGAACCCGATAAATTTTTTCACCGGTGAGTTTTTCCCAGACTTCCGAATTAATCATGCTACCGGTGATAATTTCCTGCAGTCCGAATCCGGTCAGAGTATCTTTCAAATTGTCAATGAAAATATCCAGCTCATTTAAATGAATATCATAATCGATCTTGACCTTGTCACTCGCCTCGATATTATCCAATCCGTATAATCGGGCAACTTCTTCGGCGAGGTCGGTTGAGGTGGAAAGATCCGGTCTGAATGTTGGGATCGAAACCATTTCGTTTTCGACATGAAGCTCGATGCTTTCCAATATCTTTTTAACCTGGGTTTTAGAAAATTGTGTCCCCAGGAGATTGTTTATTTTCGCTAATTCCAGAGGAATTTTACGCGAATGAATTTTAGTTGGATAAGCATCAACCACACCATTTTGAATCTCTCCTCCGGCCACTTCCCGGATCAGTTGTGCAGCCCTGTCTAACGCGTAGATATTTCCGTTGGGATCGGCGCCCCTTTCAAAACGTTGGGAAGCTTCAGTTGAAAGTCCCAGGTAACGTGCACTGATCTGAATCGACTCCGGCTGGAAATATGCGCTTTCCAGTAAAATGTTTTTGGTTCCCAAATTTACTTCCGAATTCTGGCCACCCATTATCCCGCCAATTGCCACCGGCTTTTTGGCATCACAGATAAGAACTGTTCCTTTTTTTAATGATCTTTCCTGATCATCCAGGGTGGTAAATTTTTCCCCGTCACCGGATTCTCGGACAATTATTTTTTTCCCCTCGATAAGGTCCAGATCAAATGCGTGGAGTGGATGCCCGGTTTCCATCAGGACATAATTGGTAACATCCACAATATTATTAATAGACCTCAAACCTACCCCTTCCAATCGTTCCACCAGCCATTGAGGAGAATCTCCCACAGTAACATTTTTCAGTACCCGAGCAGAATAGCGGGGGCACCCTTTGGGCGTCTCTATTTGAATCTTAATCTGGGAAGAAGCTGATTCTTTTGCTTCGTTAAACTGAACTTCCGGTCTGCGCAGTTTTTGTTGAGTTAAAGCGGCTACTTCCCGGGCAATCCCTATGTGACTGAGACAATCCGGTCTGTTTGGTGTTACTGCCAGATCAAAAATATAATCCGATTTAAATTGCAATGCTTTATGCAGAGGTTCCCCAATCTTCAGTGAATCGTCCAACACCCAAATCCCTTCGGATTTATCGGACAATCCAAGTTCTGCTTCAGAACAGATCATGCCTTCGGAAAGTACGTCTCTGATTTTGACTTTTTTAATTTTCAAGCCGGTTGGAAGGACTGCACCAACAAGGGCTACCGGAACTGTTTGGCCTTTGACGACATTTGGAGCACCACAAATAATAGAGCTCTGTTTTTTTCCTGTGTCAACTTTGCAGATCTTCAGTTTATCTGCATTAGGATGATCTTCTACCGATAATACACGACCGACCACAACACCTGGATAGTCCAGTGTTTTTTCAATTATTTCTTCAACTTCCAATCCGGATAGCGATAACTGGTTCGCTAAATCTTGAGGTTTTGTTTTCAGATCAACATAATCCTGCAGCCAGTTATAGGATATCTTCATTTAATTGCCTTTATCCTTGAAATTGTTTTAAAATTGTTCCAGGAAACGGAGATCATTTTCAAAAAAAAGACGGATATCGTCGATGTCGTATTTGAGCATGGCAATACGATCTACCCCCATACCGAAAGCGTAACCGGTATAAATTTCCGGATCGTAACCCACTGCTTTAAAAACATTGGGATGGACCATTCCGGCGCCTGAAATCTCGACCCATCCGGTATATTTACAGACCTTACAACCTTTGCCTTTGCAGAAGGGGCAGTTAAAATCATATTCCATGCTGGGTTCGGTAAAAGGGAAAAAACTTGGACGAAATCGGACATGAATTTCCTTACCAAACATATATTTGGCAAATTCCTGGATCACCGCTTTTAAATCTCCAAAACTAATCCCTTTGTCCACAAATAAACCTTCCACCTGGTGAAAGAACGGTGAGTGGCTGGCATCGGGTGTATCCCGCCGATAAACCCTGCCGGGTGCAATAATCCGAACCGGAGGAGATTGTTTCATCATGGTGCGAATCTGTACCGGGGAAGTATGAGTACGAAGCAGAATATCCTGGCTTATGAAGAGCGTGTCCTGCATATCCCTGGCCGGATGATTTTCGGGGAAATTGAGTGCACCAAAGTTATAGAAGTCGGTTTCAACCTCCGGACCATCTGCTACGCTGAATCCCAGATTCAAAAAGAACCGTTTCATCTCATCGAGTATCTGGGTCAGTGGGTGTTTTCTGCCAATAAATGGCATTCGTCCAGGCAGAGTAGTGTCTAATTTCTTGCTGGTTTTTTTCTGCTCAAATTTCGATCTTACTTCCTGCAGCTTTGCTTCGATTAAATTGCGGATTTCATTGATTTCTTTTCCCAGTCTGGGTCGTTCTGATGGATCAGCATCTTTCAGCGACTGATACAGACCCTGGATCTGTCCCTTCTTTCCCAGATAAGAAACCCGGAGTGATTCGAATTCCTGAAAACTTTTTACCTTTTGAATATCCGATAGAAATGAGGCCTTGATTTGCTCGATCTTCTTTTCCATTTCAGCCTTTGTTCTAATATGTCTTTAAAGCAAGTTTTAAAACGTTGTCTAAATTTTGTTTTTGCATGTCCGATAAATTTAGGACCTATCCAAATTAAGAAAAAAAAAGGAATTGAAAAAATTCCAATTCCTGTAATTTTTCAAGAAAAGAACAGTTTCATCAGGCATTAACTTGCTGGACGAGTTCTTTAAATGCATTGGGTTCGTGCATTGCCAGGTGCGCAAGCGACTTCCGGTCCAGGTCTATACTTTTCTCTTTCAGGCCATTGATCAATTTTGAATAGGAAGTACCATTCAAACGGCAGGCTGCATTGATCCGGACAATCCATAACGCCCGAAAATGTCTTTTCTTTTGCCGTCGATCCCGGTAGGCATATTGTAAGCCTTTTTCCACCTGGTCTTTAGCAGTGCTATATAATTTTCCCCGGGAAAGTCGATAGCCTTTGGCCATCTTAAGTATTTTTTTATGGCGGCTTTTGGCGGCCACATTATTTTTTGCTCTTGGCATTGTATCCTCCGATATATTCTTATTCTAAAATCATCTTGTGTGCACGTGCCTCATCCACCGGGTGTAAATAAGCCGGTTTTCTCAGGTTCCTTTTGCGCTTTTGACTTTTGCTAGTCAGGATATGGCTTTTATAAGCCCGGCGGGATTTTATTTTTCCTGAGGCCGTGACTTTAAATCTTTTTTTTGCCCCACGGCAAGATTTCATTTTTGGCATTGGTTATTCCCTTCTATAGATTTTTATAATTCTAATTTTTGGCTGCAAGTACCATGATCATTCGGCGTCCTTCCATTTTCGGCTCGCTCTCAATCTTTGCCACATCATCCAACATTTCCTGAACCCGTTCCAGAAGTTCCCGTCCGAAATCCTGGTAAGCCATTTCCCGGCCACGGAACAGCATCGTTACTTTTACCTTGTTTTTTTGTTCCAGAAATTTTCTGGCATGTTTAATTTTTGTTTCCAGGTCGTGATCATCTGTTCTGGGACGGAGCCGAATTTCTTTCACCGTGATGGTGTGTTGTTTCTTTTTACTTATTTTTTCCTTTTTACTTTGTTCATACTTGTATTTACCGTAATCCATTATTCGGCAAACAGGGGGTTTAGAATTCGGTGCCACTTCAACCAAATCTAAACCGTAACCTTCGGCTTTTTTTAATGCTTCTTCTGTAGAGACAACTCCAATTTGCTCGCCATCCGGAGCAATTAACCGAACACTTTGTACTCTGATTTGCTCATTGATCCGAACATCTGTCTCTTTGCTAATAAATGCCTCCTGATCTTTTTATTTTTTACTATTAATTTGATCGTTCAGTTGTTTCAAAAAATCATCAATTCCTGATTTACCCAGGTCGCCTTTTCCCTTTTGCCGCACTGAAATCATGTTCGATTCTTCTTCCTGGTCACCAAGAATTACCATATAAGGGATTTTGTGTACTTCTGCTTCCCGGATTTTATAGCCAACCTTTTCGTTTCTCAAATCTAATTCAGCCCTGATTCCCTCTTTGCGTAAGGTGTCAAAAATCTTTTGGGCATAACCAAGATGTTTTTCAGAAATAGGGATCACCTGTACCTGCACCGGTGCCAGCCAAAGGGGAAATGCCCCGGCAAAATGTTCAATCATTACCCCAAAAAATCTCTCCACCGATCCCATCAGCGCCCGATGGATCATGATGCTTTGATGCGCTTGGCCGTCCTCTCCGATAAATTCTACCTGGAATCGTTCCGGAAGATTAAAATCCACCTGTATGGTGGAGCATTGCCAGGATCTTCCCAAAGAATCTTTAATTTTAATATCAATTTTGGGTCCGTAAAAAACACCTTCTCCCGGATCAATCTCATAGGGAAGTCCGCTTTTATCCAGCGCGGCTTTCAGAGCTTCGGTGGCTTTATCCCAATTCTCTACCGTCCCGACAAACTTTTCCGGCCGGGTGGACAGAAAGATCTCATATTCTGCGAATCCGAAGGTGCGCAAAATATATAATGTAAATTCAAGCACCCTGGAAATTTCTTCGTTCAGATTATCGGGAGTGCAGAAGATGTGTGCATCATCCTGGGTAAAGCCGCGCACCCGCATGAGCCCGTGCAGAACACCGGATCGTTCATAACGGTAAACCGTGCCGAGTTCAAACAACCGAATGGGCAAGTCGCGATAACTTCTGATATGCGATTTGTAAATGGTAAGATGAAACGGACAGTTCATCGGTTTCAGCTGGTAATCCACCTCGTCAATCGGCATGGGGGCATACATGTTTTCCCGGTAAAAACCGGTATGTCCGCTGGTTTGCCATAAATCCAACCGGGCGATATGTGGGGTATAAACCAGTTCATACCCATTTTTATAATGTTCCTCAATGGTAAATTGCTCCATTATCCGGCGAATGCGGGCTCCCTTCGGATGCCACAGGATTAGCCCATTTCCGATCTCTTCATCAACGCTGTATAGATCCAGTTCCCGACCCAGTTTTCGATGATCTCTCTTTTTTGCTTCTTCCAGTCGATGCAGATGTTCTTCCAGCATTTTCTTTTTGGGATAGGAAGTAGCATAGAGTCGCTGCAGCATTTTATTATGTTCATCACCCCGCCAGTAGGCGCCGGCCACACTTAATAACTTGAAATTTTTTCCGATCCGTCCGGTGGAGGGCAGGTGCGGTCCCCGGCATAGATCCGTAAAATCTCCCTGCGAATAGGTTGAGATGTTCTCATTTAGATCAGCGATTAGTTCAAGCTTTAAATCCTCATGTTGCTTTTTGAAGAAATCGACTGCCTCTTTCCGGTCCAGTTCTCTGCGGACGATTGGGTAATCCTTGTCCACAATTTTATCCATCTCGGCTTCTATCTTTTCAAAATCGTCCGGGGAAAGGGGCCGGTCCAGATCGATATCGTAGTAAAATCCATCTTCGATAGCCGGACCAATTCCAAATTTCGTCTCGGGGAAAAGATGCTTTACCGCATGGGCCATCAGGTGAGCTGAGCTGTGCCAGAACACTTCCCGACCTTCTTTATCGTCAAAAGTGAGAATACGGATTTCACTGTCGTCATTAATGGGCTCAGGTAAGCTCTTTACCTGACCATTAACTTTGATCCCTGTAGCTTCCTTGGCCAGCCGGGAACTAATCTCCTGAACCAGTTCCAGACCGGTAATACCCTGCGGATATTCCTTAACTTGACCATCGGGAAATTTTATGTGAATTTTTTTCTTCATTCTCACCAAACAAAATTAAAACATTAAGAAAGCCACGAACCATGGATTCGTGGCCGAATTTCGTGGGGCGGGCCAGAGTCGAACTGACGACCCCTACGATGTCAACGTAGTGCTCTAACCAACTGAGCTACCGCCCCAAACCACGCAAAAAGTGGCAAAAAATTTAACCTCTGACCTAAAGAAATGCAAGGGGAAATTAAAAGTTAAATTTGGTTTAAATAATATTTTAGAGTTCTAATTATATCACATCAATTTCCTTTTTCCTGCCAGAGAAAAATTTTGCGGTATTCTTCATTCATTCTGCTGTTAACGTAATAAAAGCATGCGCCGGGATTCAATATTTTTTCCATCCAGAAAAAGCTGATAAAAATAAATGCCACTGGATTGCGGGATGCCCTTTTGATTCGTCCCGTCCCATGTAACTGAATAGGTTCCCGGTGCCTCAGTTTTATTCAACAACTGACGAATTAATCTGCCCTGAAGATCCAGAATATTTATTTTGACTTGCACATGGTTGGTTATTTCATAAACGATACGAGTTTCCGGATTAAAGGGATTGGGAAAATTTTGCTCGAGGTTATATCCATCTATTCCCGACCTATTGTTTTTTTTTATGGAGGTTGATGTTGAAACGAAATGATATATTTTGCCGTCGAATGCGCAAATATATAATTCCCCGTCAGCATCTTTCCCAAATGAAGCAATTTGAAGGGAAGTATCAAATAACTCCTGATTCACCGGATTGCCGGTACCACTGTATTCCAGCGTCCAAATCCGGCCGCTGACAAAATCCGCATAAACATACTTTCCGACCAATTCCGGAACTAAACTTCCCCGATAGACAAAACCGCCGGTGATTGATTGCCCAACATTATGGCTGTATTCCCAGATTGGCATTTCCAAACCGGTAGTGTCACAGGGCAGGGAGTCACAAGGCCAGGGGGAGTTATAACAATGATTGCCTTCGAAGGTACTCCAGCCATAGTTGCCACCGTTGACGATAAGGTCAACTTCCTCCCAGAGGCTCTGGCCTACATCCGCAGCCCACAGCCAGCCGGTTACCGGATCGAAACTGAAGCGCCAGGGATTGCGCAGCCCATAGGCATATATTTCCTCCCGGAAGCCTTGTGAGTTGTTGTAAAATGGATTATCCGCGGGAATACTGTAATTACCCAGAGCAGAAGTACCATCCACATCAATTCGCAGAATAGCACCCAACAATGTACTGCGGTTCTGGGCATTGCATTCAGGATCTCCGTAGGAGCCACCATCGCCAACTGCGATATAGAGATAGCCATCATTGGGCCCGAAGGCTATCTGGCCACCGTTGTGGTTAGAATAGGGTTGATTGTATTCCAGAAGTACCAGCTCGCTGTCTGCCAGAGCAATGTTTGAATCCAACTCGGAAACCTTGAACCGCGAGATGACGCTCCGGTTTGGATTAGCCGCGGTATAATTCACGTAAAAATATCCATTATTTATATAATCCGGATGGAAAGCTAATCCCAGTAATCCCTGTTCATTTCCACTGTCCTGTACCCGGCTTCTGATATCCAAAAATATGGTGGAACCAGGAACATTTGGATTATTCTCAAATACCCGGATAATACCTTGCTGTTCCACCACGAATAATCTGTTTGATCCATCTCCGGCATATTGCAAATCGACCGGCCGGGTAAAGTTCAGGTTGGGAAATGCCGTTTGGATTTCGACCTGAGAATTTCCTACTGCACAGGAAAACAGTAAAAATGAGGCCATGATATATATTTTAAATTTCATAATAAGTCTCCGTTATTAATTGAAAATTAATCTTAACAAAATTTTGGTGAAACATCAAATATTTTCTGGGTAGGCCGGAAATTTTATTTTTTTATGGATAAACGACTTGGTTTGGCTGATGGCTATTTCTTATATTGTCCGGCCAATAAGGATTGGAATTATTCATTTTTGTTAAAAGGAGGAATTTATGATAAACAGATTAGTTTTTTCAGTATTATTGGGAATATTGATATTTTTCTACGGATGTGATTCCGGTGGGAAAGGTAATACAAATCAGCAAAATGAAAATAAGGTTTCGGGCAATCCTCATTCCGGAGAAGTGACTTTTACTGCCCCATCGGAGTGGGTCAAAGAAACCCCCAGTTCATCTATGCGAAAGGCACAGTACAAATGGCCTGGTCAGGATGGCAAAGAAGATGCGGAGCTGGCCGTTTTTTATTTTCCGGGAACCGGGGGTTCGGTTGAAGCGAATCTCCAGCGCTGGTATGGGCAGTTTAAACAACCGGATGGATCGCCGACTACCGATCATGTTTCGCAGAAAAAAGTGCAGGTGAATGGTATGGAAGTCACCGAAGTCTATGTTACCGGCACCTATTTAAAATCAACCTCTCCAATGATGATGCAGGGCCCGGTGGACGAACTGCCCGATTATGCCATGCTGGCGGCAATTGTCGAAGCGCCGAACGGACCGTGGTTTTTTAAGGCGACCGGACCGGAAGCGACCATCGATTTCTGGCGGCAGAGTTTTGATAAATTTATTCAGACCTTTAAATATGAATAGGGAAGAGTTGGAATTTAGCGGATCGACCAGTTCCTGCACTTGCAGGTTGTTTTTCCATAAAACAGTAGGTTGAAAATCAATCAATTCAATTGATTAACGTTATTCTTTTTCCCTCCAAATAGAATGCCCATCTCCTCCAGCATTTGGAAGGGGGGAATTCCTCCGGCAAATATAAAGACATAGTCGTTGGGAATTTCTATGGTATCCTGCATAGTTTGCAAACGAACAGATTTTTCCAAAATCTCTATTACATTTGATTCGAGCATGGCTTTTATTTTTTTCTGTTTCACCATTTCATTCAGATTATCTTCATTTTTTTTCTTGATTCGGAAGAATCTGGGTTTCCGATAAGAAATGGTTACTTTATTTCCTTTTTGTCTTGCCAGCCCCACCGCAGCCTCAATGGCACTGTCTCCGCCACCAACCACCAGAATGTTCTGATGAGAATAGGATTGCGCATCTACTAACTGATAAGCAACTTTGGGAAGATCTTCGCCCGGGATATTCAGTTTTCGCGGTGTGCCACGCCGGCCCATAGCCAGTACGACATGTTTGCTGCGAAATTCCCCATTGGATGAGATGACCCGGAATTCACCATTTTGCTTATTCACCCTTTCAACTCTGGTATGGGATCGGATTTGAATACTGTATTTTTCAATTAATTCCAACCACATTTCCAGGAGTATTTCCTTGGAATATTCGGGTTTTTTCAATTTACCATAAAGCGGAATTTCCACTGGTTGAGTCATAACCAGCTTTTGTCTGGGATACTGTAGTATGGTTCCCCCGGGTTCCTGCTGATCCAGCACCAGATAGTTCAAATTATTCTGAATTGCGGTGAGAGCAGCTGTTAATCCAGCCGGTCCGGCCCCGATTATCAATACATCTTTTACTTCCGGATCCTGAGAACGCTCTGGTTTCCCGGCTATCTTTGTTACTGCTTTGGTTCCGTGTTCAATGGCATTGCGGATGAGCGAGATCCCGCCGAGTTCTCCCACAATAAAAATACCCGGCACATTACTCTCATAAGACTCGTCAACCTGCGGGATGTCTTCGCGGCTTTTGATATCGCCCAGGCCGACCTCGATTGCCCCAACCGGGCAGGCTGGTTCGCACAGTCCGTGTCCCACACAGCGCATCCCATTGATAACCGTAGCCTTCCCGAAGACCACCCCTAATACATCGCCCTCCGGGCAGGCCAGAACGCAGGAGCCGCAGCCAATACAATTTGCCTGATCAATAAAAGGGAATTGCGCCCGTGGCTTATCAATACCCAGGGCTACTGCTTCGCGTTTACGCTGTTCATTCTGCTTCTGCTGTTTGCGGAATTTTATATAGTATGGTATAATGATAAGGATAATTAAAGCAAATGTGATAAACCAGATTACCAGAGATTCCATATAAAAGGACTTGATTCAAAAATAATGTAAAATTTCAGTTTGACTTCAGACTTTACTATTTAGGGACAGGTTAGTTCCGATGAACATTGGCCGATCAGCTGCTAGAAGCGATAACCCAGCTCCACAAGTACCCGGTGTCCGTTGATGTCATCCCCCCAGTTATATTCGTATTGACCGTTAATATAAAACCGGTAATAAATATTGGCCATGGTAGAAAATCTGCCCCATTGATTATTCCGGTTTGTATTGCCGGCTTTCAGCTGGTAAGTATAGCCTCCGAATCCAAAATCAATATTCAGATTGTTTCGGAAATATTTTCCCAGGGTTAGCGAATAATTCACACCTTGAGTAAAGAAATTGGAAAATCCGGCACCATTGAGGAAAATACGCATTCCCCGCACCAGGAAATTAACTTTATTGAGACCGGCTCCATAAGAATAGGTATAGTTGGTATCGGTTTCTCTTTTTCGGACCCCGAAGTTACCGAAGAATCGGTAATTTGCCGGCAATAAAAGAGACACCGTTCCACGCAGCCCCTGACGCATGGCATTGTCGAAAAGACTGTCGGCGATGGTCCTGGTTTCATAGGTTTGATAATTCTTTCGGTTATCGTACATGAGCCCTACTGATGCCCAGGAATTTACTTCCCAGCGACCGGAAATATATAAATTGCTCAAACTGAACGTCTGATTGGTTCGTTCTTTTCGCCAGCTCCGGTTGTAGTCCAGCTCCATACTCTGATAAATGCTCCATTTTTGCCTGATATAAAAGTTGTTCTGCAAATAGATATATTCCCGACTTACCGTGCTGCTGTGGTATTCCCCGGTTAAAGCAACGGTTGATTCATAGCGATTGGATCCGTAATTACCCTGCAGATAAGTGAGGTATGCCCCGTACTTCTGAATGGAGGTTTGCAGATCGGCATATTGCCAGTCGGGCTGTGTACCCGCAAATATCCCGGTGCGAAAGTTTTGGCTTACTCTTTGTTGAAGCAGCAATCCGTCGATGTAGCCAACTCCGCTGAATTGATTCGAAATAATTCGGCCCAATTTGTAATTAAGAAAGGCGTTATCATCATCATAACTAAAGGAGAATTCATAGATCCGGTTTCGCCACTCGGTTTTTGGCACTTCGGCATTCAGACGTCTGGCCCGATCATTATATCGGGTTCTCACTTTTACCCGGAAATGATAAGCGCGATTCCACAAATTACTTCCGTACAGATTTAATCGCATGGTCGGTTGGGAGAAATTCAAGTCCGTCCGGTCAAGATCCCGCCAGTAATAATATTGAGCGGATATATTCCCCCGTAAACGGAAATTACTTTTTTTCCTGGTTTCTAACCGGTTTGAGTATTTTGAAGGCGTTTTGACTACTTCGGTCTCGGAATGGGTTGCTTCGTCTGTTTTTTCCGGTTCCGGCTTCAACTTCAGTGATTTAAATTGGGCAATATCTCCCGGTTTTATGGTTCCTTTTGAAGTAATAATTTTACAGGAAGCAGAATAATCCGAGGTATAAACAACTTCCAATTGAGCAAAGTCCAGATTGTTCTTTTTGATGATCAGGGTATCTCCGGTTTCAATTCCCTGAGTCCTCCCGGCATCCAGGTACACGTATTCGGCCGATAAATATTTGACTCGAAAAGTTGAATTATTTTGAGCAAAAAGACTGGAAAACAATAATATAATCAAAAAAGAATATTTCATTATTTTAATCCCCCGATCCCTCTCCCGAACCTCTGGGGTGGCAGGAATAACAAGCAGAACTGTCGTAGACATAATTGGACACCTCACGATGTTTTTGGTCCATTGATGATTTGTTATGTTCATGGCAACTAAAACAGGTAAAATCTTTAAAATTTGCGGAATTAAAATGGCAGGTGCGGCAGGTGCTCCACTCACCGGCATGGGCACCACTGAAGATCGGGAAGAAAGAATCATGTTCAAATTCTGCCGGTTGCCAGGCATAGAAACTGTGGCAGTTCTCGCATTGTTTGCTGAAACCGGCCTGGGCATGGTTCGGACTTTGGACCGAGAAATATTCCTGTTCATGACAGGAAAAGCATTCCGATTGAAGCAGGGAAAATTCTCCTTCAATTTCGGTAAAATGGCAGGCACCACAATCCAACCGGGCATGGGCTCCTAAGAGCGGGAAAGTTGTATTGGCATGGGCCAGGGTATAATCCAGAACAGTCCAGCTTTTTGGGGTATGGCAGGCAGAACACCATGGCCCCAGCTTGCTCTGGTGCACATCAGTATGGCAGGAGATGCAGTTGGGGGAGACATCCGCAAAATTAGTCAGCACATGACAATCCTGACATCTAAGCAGACGATGTTGACCTATCAGTGGAAATTTGGTTTGGCTATGGTCGAAATGAATTTCTTTCCACTGCTCCAGGTTATGGCAAACGGAACATTCCATTTCCATTACCTCATGCGGGGATTCCTGTGACCATAAAAAACATACGGGAAGTAATAGTCCCAGATAAAAAAACAAATATAGTATTTTCATTTTATCTCTTGAATTTTGCCTCTCCGTTTGGATGACAATTATAGCAGGCTGTACTCACATATTGATAGCCCGATACACCCTGATGTTTTTGCAGTAAGTCATTCGGATCGTTGTGCTCATGGCAGAAAATACATTCAAATACTGCATAATTGTTGGGATCGACATGACAATCCGCACAATCATTCCATTCGCCCTGGTGCCTTCCGGAATAGATTGGAAAATATTGATTATCGTGATCCCAGGTGGTCTGATTCCAGTTGCTGGTATTATGGCAGGTCTCACACTGGGTTGGAAATCCTGCAGCCACATGATTAGGATTAGTGGTACTGTTATAATCGTTGGAGTGACAGGAATAACAGTCGGTTGGCGTGCCGGTATAACCATTGGCATGGCAGTCTATACATTGCAGGTTTAAGTGAGCACCTGTCAGGGGGAACTGGGTTTGGCTGTGATCGAAAGTAGCCGGTT
>CAZTXJ010000031.1:0-11924 GCA_964617285.1 uncultured Calditrichaceae bacterium
TGTCCGGATTGTCCGAGTTCAAAGGGAATGGCAGTGGTCGAGTTAAAAGGATTGGGATAGTTCTGGAATAGTTGAAAGCTAACCGGTTTTTGGCTTACACCCGGTTCCTCAATTGAGGTGATAATCTCCCGGCGGTAGACACCCTCCAGATCCATATTATAGCCAATATAGACATAGTGGGTATCCACAGCCAGCGTGGTAACGGCCAGATTGGGAAGGTTATCATTTATCTCGAACCAGTCTCCACCACCATTGTTGCTCTGAAAAACTCCACCGTCATATACTGCAATAAAAATCTGGTTTGCATTCACCGGATGAACACCTATCGCCATAACCTGAAGATTGGTGAGCCCGTTGTTGATCGGAAACCAATCATAACCGCCATTTATGCTTTTGTACACTCCTTCTCCAAAAAACCCCAGGTAAACCACATCACCGTTCGTCGGATCTACAGCTATGGACTTTCTTTCAAAACTATTCAGAAATGCCAGGGAATCCCAGGAAGTTCCTGCATTATAAGTCTTATAAACACCATCCATACTGCACATATACACGATCTCACTTTGTTCCGGATGGATGGCAAAGCCCCCGTTTATTATATGGGCAGATATTGTATCCCAACTTGCTCCTTTATCATCACTCCGCCAGTCTCCGGCATACACTCTATCCGGATCAATATCCGATATGGCAATAGGGATATGATAAATTGTAAATAACCCGTTCCATGACCAGTGTTTACCACCATCGGTACTGCGATAAATCAAACGATCACCAAAATCAGTATCTATTGAAGCCAGAAGAATCGAGGGATCACCGGGATTTGCGGCAATATTCATTGCACCGCTTAATCCTTTATATATCCATTTCCCATCATTATATGAGAAGACTCCAAATCCCACAGCTGAATATAAGGAACTGCCCGCAATACTAAAATCAAAAGTCAGAGCTTTATTTAATCCCCTAAATTTTTCCTGCCATTTGTAGGTACTATCAACACTCTTATAAACACCAATACCGGTACCCAGATAGACTTCATTATTGTTAACGGGATTTACAGCAATATCTGCGACATCACCTGCACGAAATGAAAGCTCATTTCCAATATCATTCCAGGTTGAACCGCCGTCATTACTTCTATAAACACCAGGCCAGCCGGCATATAGTCGCAGGTGATCAACCGGATCAATTTCAATCATGTTTATACCGTTTAAACTACACTGTACCCAGCTGGCACCGCTATTATAGGTTTTGTACAGTTGCTCACCCTGGATACGATAAATAATTGTGGTATCATTCCAGTCGATCTTAAAATCTGAAGCAACTATTCCGAATGAACTCCAGTTTTCACCCCCGTCCCGCGTTCTGAAAACTCCGTCCAGGTTGGTTCCAACATATATTGAACTGGGATTTTGAGGATTAATTTCTATAAATTTTATCCATCCATGCGGGAAACCTACCGGAATACCATTATTTTTCGGCTCCCAGGTATCCCCATAATCAGTGCTCTTCCAGATACCACTATTTAGAAGATCGCCGGCATAAACATTATTAGGATTGACCGGATCTACGGCCAATGCCCAGGAATCCCCAATACCCAGATTATTCATGTATTCCCAGTTTTGTCCGCCATCTATACTTCTGTATTTTCCTGCATAGATTCTATAAGGATTTTGTGGATCGATTACCAATGCATAGGTGGTCCCGGTGGGTGGAAGGTATTGCCAGTCGACTCCACCGTTTGTGCTTTTAAAAACCGCTCCACCATTTTCTATTGCACCTGCATAGATATTATTGGGATTAATCGGATCAATGGCCAAAACATTTATGGATGCATAATACGGCCCATTCATAAATTCCCACTGCTGGGAAAAAGTAAAGCTCGTAAGGCAGAGGATGAGAAATAGAATATGAGATAAAGATCTATTTCTTTTTTTAACCAGATTCAATTCCGGGAAAACAAAATTCATTTTAAGATTAAACAAGCGCGAAATGCTATTAAATCCGTTCCCCTCCATAGCCGGTCCCTCCGGATAATTTACTTGCAGCTTCAATATAGGAAATTCAATAGATTTTGTCAATCATTGAAAAGCAGATATTTGATATTCCGATCATGATAATATTTACATCAGTCGCGGTCAGGTGCCAATTCCAGAAAACGGTACACCCTGGTCCTGACCAGCAGGTCGTGCAGGCAGACCTGTTTTTTGGTAATCAGCAGCATCCAGAAACCGAAGCCCAGGGGAAGGATCGATAACAGATAGCAAAACCAGCGCATGAGAGATTTTCCCGCAGATAATCCTGCTTTCTGCTCGGTAAGAACAACCAGACCTTTCATCATTTTTCCTGGCGTTTGACCATAGATTGCATGAAAAAAGCTATAATAGAAAATATAAATGATCCATTGCAGCGGAGAGGGAAATGCCAGGTGGATATCCGCCAGATATTTCAAGGAAATGGTCTGATGATACCCGCCCCACCACCAATCGCTGAGCTGTGGCACCAGCCCTTCCACATGCTGGACCAGAAAGACCGGGATGATGGGTGAGATCCACACTGCAAAGATCTTTCCCCGGCTGATAAGTGCCAGCAGAATACCGATGAGCGCTCCCAGAATAATTCCGTCGATCAGCTGGGCAATCACCCGCTCCCTGAAGCCAGCAGATTTAAGTTCTGCAGGATATATTTTATCCGGTTGATAAATATGGAATACTTCGATTTTCATGGTTCAAAATATTGCTGCGTTAAAAATACAGTCAATTTATGATAAAAATTAACTTTCCTGTTGAAACGCCTTCAGTACTTCAGAAGCGTGCTCCTCGACCCGCACCCTGGTAAATATTTTAATAATTTTCCCCTGTTCATCAACCAGGTAGGTATAACGCCGGGGACTTAAATATCCGAGGATTGGAGCATAAGCCCCATAGGCCCTGGTGGTTTTCCTGGTTTGGTCACTGAGCAAAATAAAAGGTAATTGGTATTTTTCCTTAAACTCTCGATGGGATTCAGGTGAATCGTAGCTGATCCCCAGAACCTGGATACCGGCGGTAATCAGTTCCTGATAGGAATCCCGAAAACTGCAGGCCTCCCTACGGCAGCCGGGAGTATCATCTTTGGGATAGAAATAGATAACCAATTTTCTGCCCCGGAATTCATCCAGGGAGCGGATATTTCCCTGTTCGTCTTTCAGTTTGAAGTCCGGTGCCGGATCACCAACTTTTAGTTTCATCATTTATATCCCTGGCCTTACTTTATCTTATTTAAAAAGATTTTCCCTCAGCAATTGCTTCTCTTTACTCCCCCTTATTAAAGGGGGATGGGGGGTTGTACAAGAGCCTGTCCTACATCGGCGAAGGGTGCAGGGGGTTGTCCTATTTTTAAAAACCTGGATTCCGGCCACAAACATGCCGGAATGACACATTTGAAACGTACCTAAAGGTATTGCAACATCCTTTGTCAAGGTTTGTCCTATTAACAGAGAACCTATTCCCTTTTATACGGTCCGTTTCAATACGAACTGCCAAAATCACAACCCCTTTGTTCCCATTCAAAGTGTGAATTTACTGATATATCTTTCATCTCAATCTCCTTTATCCCAGATCCTCCCGGATAAAATTGACCAGGTGCTTGTTAAAATTCAGACAGGTGAGGGTGAATCCCCTTTCCGGCCGGTATTCCAGGATGGAATAGGCTGCGGTATCGATTTGCACTTTCCAGAAATAAGGTTCGGAAATATTCAAAACCGCAGCTATCAGCGGCTTTAACACTGCCCGGTGGGAAACAACCGCAATTCTCCCTTCAGGATGTTTCTTCAACAACTCCTGTAATGCCTTATAGGATCGCTTTTGGACCTGTACCAGGGTTTCCATTCCGGGAAAATTCAATTTTTCCGGTTCGGTTGTCCAGAGTTCCCACAGTTCGGGAAAACGCTCCCGGATCTCATTTTTCTTCCGGTTCTCCCAGTCACCCAGGGAGATATTGGTAAAACCGCTATCAATTGACAGGATCGGTCTTTTGTTGGCCAGAATTTCTGCCGTGGTGAGTGCACGTTTTAACGGACTGCTGTAAATAGCATCAAATGGGACGGAGCTTAACTCCTGATAGAGTGCCCGGGCCTGCCGGATGCCATTTTCATTAAGCGGAAAATCATGCCGACCGCGAAAACGGTCTTCCCGGTTGCCAACCGATTCTCCGTGACGGATCAGATAAATTTCGAGCATGATATGCCTTTCTTATTCGGATAAAATTTGCAGCGATGAAGAGGCACCAACAAGTGAAATAAATTTTCTGCAACCAGTCCCGCTCGTTTCTCGTCTTGATTCGAACCAAAAGCGTATCTATATTTGGCGAACCTTTCAACATCGACTGGTGAAACGGGCAACCATGAGTTTAGTTCAATTTCTGACTTTCGCGTTTTTATGTACCGTCTGGGGAACCACCTGGGTGGCAATAAAAATCTCACTGGAAGGACTGCCGCCATTTGGTGGGGCGGCACTCCGCTTTTCCATTGCCCTGTTACTCCTTTTCCTGTATACCCGGCTAAATAAGATTTCCCTGAAAATGAACCGGAAGAATTTTATGGTGGTGGCGATAACCGCCTTTCTGATGTATCCCATCGATTATGGTCTCATCTACTGGGGCGAGCAATATTTGAGCGCCGGGGTAACCGCTATTTTTTTCGCCACATTCCCGCTGTTTACCGGCATCTGGGCGACCTTCCTTTTTCGCAATGAAAAATTCCACTGGAATAAATTTATCGGTCTCATGCTTGGGATCGCGGGAATAATCATTGTCTTTCTGGATCAGCTGCTGATTACCCAGTTTGAACGAACGGTTGCGATGGGAACTCTGGCCATTATCCTGGGTGCGGCCGGTGGTTCCATGTCGGTGGTGATCATCAAAAAATACTTGACCAGGGTGAATCATATCTCCCTCAGTTTTCACCAAATGCTGCAGGGGGTTATCTACCTTTTCCTCTTCAGCGCTGTTACCGAAAGCTACGCGGATTTTCACCCTAATTTACGAGTCATTCTGGCAGTGGTTTATCTGGGACTTTTCGGTTCGGCCATTGCCTTTGCCCTTTACTACTGGCTGTTGCAAAAAGTAAGCGCCATTACCCTGTCACTGATAATCTATATCACCCCCATTGTGGCCATTATTGTGGATTATTTTATGTTCGGGGAAGTTATCGAAATCCGGGCTATCATCGGCATGATCATTATTTTCAGCGGAATTGCTTTTGTCGAGATGAACAGAAGCAATGTGAACCGTTTTCTGAAAATATTGCGGGTGAGTAATCTGAACCGGTAGGTCTGGTTTTTTCAGGCTGGTTTTTTCCTAAATATGATCTCAGTCATTTTTTCCGGATATTTTCCGGTAATCCCGGAATAAAATTCCTGAAATTTTTTAATATCAGTTTCAATATTTCCGGTCAGATGAATCGGTTTTCCGATGCCGCCCTCCTTTTTGGAATAATCCAGAAATCCCGGGATCACCGGCACCTGAGCTCCCCGGGCGATATAATAAAATCCGGTGCGCCAGCCTTCGGTCTTCTTGCGGGTGCCTTCCGGCGACATGGCCACAATCAGCTGATCGACGTTGTTAAATTTCTTTACCACCTGATCGACGAAATTGGTGGTAAGCTCCCGGTTGACCGGAATACCACCAATCCATCGTAAAAACCATCCATATGGCTTGCGAAACAGAGTATGTTTACCCACCCAACTCAAATTCAGACCGATGGCGGTCATTACCAGGTAACCGATGAAGAAATCCCAGTTCGAGGTATGGTAAACACCAATCATCACATATTTAGACTCATCCAGCGGCTCATTGCGGATTCGCCATCCCATCAGGAAAAGAATGATCCGGGAGAAGATTCGGGTCAGGTTAAAGCGGGAACGTATGATGGTCGATCTTGGCATCTGGGGTATAATTAATTTGTTTGTTGTACTTGTTTTCTAATTTACACATCGGTTTTTATTTCTCTTTTTGATCAAAAAAAGTTTCTTCTGTAAATTTCTATTACTCATGGAACAACTATATAAGAAATATTCTTACATGTCATCTTGAGCGAGCGAGCACTCAACAGGAATATATCTTAAAGGATGAATAATAAATAATGAGTGCCCGGGAGTCAAAAGATCCTATCGCTAATCAAAAAAACAAAGATCTCTCCCCGTCTGGCTGCGCAGCTGGATAGGCACTATGCCCCGGATATAAAATCCGGGGCTTCGGTCGAGATGACATTCTTTTTCATCTTCTAACGAATTTACTTCTCCATGATTTTCAAAAAACGGGTTCACCTAATAACATTATAATAGTCACAAAAAATTCAATTACTGTTTTTTGACTGCAGCTAATGTTTCCACGGATTTTTGAGGATTGATCAGTTTTATTCGGCCATCCTCACTGGTGTCTGTACCGCTCTTAATCAAATCGATTACCTGGGCCACGGTCAATTTAGGATTCAGGGCAAAAAGTTTTCCGGCCAGATTGGTTACGTTGGGTGCAGCCATGGACGTTCCGGAAAAAGCCAGCTGCTCTCCTCCGGGAATATAGCTCTTTACTTCAAAGCCATTGGCATAAACAGCCACGCTTTTGCCAAAGCTGGTGAATCCGGTCTCTTCCCCCGCCTGATCCACTGCGCCAACGGTGAGTACATTGGGTAATTCGAAAGAAGAAGGAATGACCTCATCAAAGGTCACATCATTATCAGAGTTTCCGGCAGCAATAACGAAAAGAATGTCCGGGGCACTTTTGAGTGCGTTATACAATCCATCGCGATAAATATCGAAGATTTCCCGGGCTATCTTTCCCCGTTCCTCGGCATCCTTGCCAATACCGTTTGCTTCCAGACCGGACTCCACTTCCTTTAAACTGGTTCCCCAGCTCATATTGACCGCACGAACATTGTGAGCTTTAAAATAATTTACCGTTTCCTGGTAATTTTGTCCGGCTTTCCTGGCTAACTCAACCGTCGGGGGTTCGGGGATAATATGATAATCGAAGGTTAACCGGGCAACCAGAATTCTGGCAGCCGGATTGTCTTTAGCAGCGATACCCGCCACATGGGTACCATGGGCATAGATACCGAAGAGTCCTATTTCTTCAATAAATGGTTTTACCTGATCCGGGGTCATACCGGACATTTTTTTCTTCAGGTCCGTAGCCTCCGGACTTTCTACAGCCGCCTGCAGGTCTTCCAGCCCTTTCATCTGGTCCTTCATATCCGGATACTTCTTTTTCTGCTCCGCGGTTAAGGGAAAGAGTAAATCGGTGGATTTTTCTTCGTGCAGGGTAAAGGCAATGCCATGGACATCATCAACAAATCCGTTGCCATCATCATCCTTTCCATCCTGTTTCTCCTTCGGATTGGTGAACAGTTGATTCTGGTAGATTTCGGTATCAACCCCGCTGTCCCAGATGCCAATGACCACCGGAGATACTTTATTATTGCCAGATAGATCAACTGACCGTGCTGCCCAGATGTCCGGCTTCTCAACCTTATTTTTATCGATGTAAGCCTGCAGCACTTCAACCATTTCATTTTTAAGCGGTAGAACATTGTTCATGGTGTAATACATTCCTATCAATTGATTGGCAACATCGCCACTAATATTCCCGGTTTTTTCAACCGCAGGTTCGATACTACTCTGGATGACACCCAGCAGGAGGTTCTCACTCATAATCTCCATCCGCCCCTTCATGGACTCCATATCATCCTGGACAACATCCCAGGGAAGGACATTGACCTGCTCCGCAAAATATTTTTTAAAGGTATCTTTATAACCCGGATCATTCTCACCAACCTCCCGGCGGGCTTTTACCATAGCTATGGTAGCAATACCCCGGGTGAGTTTATCCGCGGGTTTCTCATCCAGGCCTCTTAGAGATTCGATTGTTTCCAGCACCTTGGGATAATTTTTATCGAACATATAAAAAATGTTCATTAAACCATATAACCGTTTCTGGGTGGTGTTATCCTCAATATCATATTTTTGCAGAACACCCTCTACGTCCGAACGGACTTTTGTGGCAAAATCAAAAAACAGGCTGTCGTTGGTCATCATATCCGTCACCGTCCCGGTAACCTGGTAAGTGAAACGGGGCAGGTCATCCAGTTTGGTAATTTTTTCTTTCTCTTGAGCAGTTAAACCAAGAGGAATCAAAATCCACATGGCAATTAAAACGATGATGATAATTTTTTTCATCAGATATTCCTCCAATACAATTTTATCTTGACTAGTTATTTATACTAAAAAAATCCAGTTCAAAAACAATGTTCTACCTACTTATCCTTTCGATTTAGCTATGATATCACTTGATAATCCCCAAATCTGCTGCGGATAATATCCAGCACTTTCTCCCGGGTGGGAAAATTGAGCCAGATGAATCCCAGAAAAAATGCCGCGGAAAAAAGATTTATCCAATATATCGGGTACTCAGCTAAGGTTCCGGATATGACGCCTAGAAAACAAACCATAATTCCGAAGAATGCCACAAATTCCAGCATGGCAAGACGCAGGATGTACGCCGTCCGTAAAATGAGCATTATTTTCTGCCCGATGTCGGTTATTTTGGCCAACTGTGGTTTAAGCTGCCGGGAAAAGATTTTTGACCACCAATTCTCGGAGAAGAAACTTTCGAACACCTTACCGGAAAGCGGGATAAAAATAAGGGCAAACAGAAAATGAACCATAGTTAAAATGTTCAGGAACCCGGTATCGGCCATCTGTTGTTCCTGTAAATCAAGTGAATTCATAAACAGGGTAAGAGTCAGAAAGATGAGCACACCCAAACCCAGTGCCAGATAAATGATCTGCAAAACCAGTATATCTTTTTTTGAGATTGTCTGTTCCAGATTCAGGTTATCTAAATGTAAGTTTTGTTCCATCACTTTCCATAACATGCTGCATTTTCACTACAGGGTAAGCTGACCAGGAAATGATTTGATAAATTAAGTCATCCCCTAAAAATCCCAAATACTTTTTTGAAATTCCCGGATTTTCGCTTAATTCGGTTTTTAAGAATCCTTTTCCTTTGTGAGGTCACGGGACATTTATTATATTTACACCTTGTTTGCGGGAATAAATAAGAATTCTAAAATAAAAAGGAGTGTTTAAAATGAATGCTAAAATTCTAAAACTACTGGGAAATGAAGCCGATTCTCTGCTCAATCACACCTGTAATACGGTTCCCAAGAAAGACCTGCATCTTCCCGGTCCGGATTTCGTCGACCGGATTTTCGCACCGTCTGACCGACATATCAATGTGCTGAAAAATATACAGTGGCTGTTCAGTACTGGCCGGTTAGCGGGTACCGGGTACGTCTCAATCCTGCCGGTAGATCAGGGTATCGAGCATTCTGCCGGTGCTTCATTTGCCCCCAATCCGATGTATTTCGATCCGGAAAATATTGTCAAACTGGCCCTTGAAGGCGGCTGTAATGGTGTGGCTTCTACCCTGGGAGTCATGGGATCTATCTCCCGCAAATATGCCCATAAAATTCCCTTTATCGTAAAAATAAACCATAACGAATTACTGACCTACCCCAATAAATTCGATCAGATCATGTTTGCGGATGTGGAACAGGCCTGGGATCTTGGTGCCGCTGCGGTGGGAGCCACCATCTATTTTGGCTCGGACAATGCCGACCGTCAGATCCAGGAAGTCAGTCAGGCCTTTAAAATCGCTCATGACATGGGAATGGCGACTGTTTTGTGGTGCTACCTCCGGAATTCCGCTTTTAAGAAAGATGGTGTAGACTATTCTATTTCCGCCGATCTTACCGGCCAGGCGAATCATCTGGGTGTTACCATCGAAGCCGATATCATTAAACAAAAGCAGCCGGAAAATAATGGCGGATACACTGCACTCAATTTCGGCAAGACCAATAAAAAAGTTTATTCGGAATTAACTACCGATCATCCGATCGATCTGACCCGTTATCAGGTGGTAAACAATTATATGGGACGCGCCGGATTGATTAATTCCGGTGGTGCTTCGGGGGAAAACGACCTGGCCCAGGCGGTGCGAACGGCAGTGATTAACAAACGGGCCGGTGGCATGGGTCTGATTTCCGGTCGGAAAGCCTTTCAGCGGCCGATGAAGGAAGGTATTGAATTGCTCAATACTATTCAGGATGTTTTTCTGGAAAAAGAAATTACCGTGGCATAATTTTAAATCATTTACTACAGCAAAAGGCGGTATCGATAATTACCGCCTTTTTTATTTCACATTCAATTGTCCGACTTTAATTTAAAATATTTGGCAGTTTGGGAAGTAAACTTTATATTTTCTGGAATTTAAAAACAGAGTAAAGGAATGAAAAAATTTGCTATTCTCGGGCTGGGCAGTTTCGGAGAAAGCATTGCCAAAGCCCTTACGGAAAAGGGCGCCGAAGTTATCGCCATTGACAAGGAAATGCAGCGGGTCGAGGATATTCAGGATTATGTCTCCATTGCAGTAAAACTGGACAGTACCGATGAGAATGCCCTCAAATCCCAGGGAATACAGGATGTGGATGTGGCGATTGTTTGCATCGGAGAAGATTTCGAATCCAATTTATTGACCTCAGTGATCTTAAAACAGATTGGCGTACCGATGGTGGTTACCCGGGCCACCAAGGCAGTAGAAGAAAAAATCCTGAATGCGGTTGGTATCGACCGGGTTGTCCTGCCCGAGCGGGAGGTTGCCGATAAACTTTCCTACACTTTAATGCACCCGAATTTTAAGGAAATTATCTATCTTGGAGGTGAATTAAGTATTGCCGAATTTGACGCGCCGAAAACTTTTCACGGCAAAACCCTGGAGCAAATACACCTGCGGGATAAATACGGTCTCAATTTGATAACCATCCACCGTCATAGAAGTGAAGATGAGAGAGCAAAAAAAGGACCATTGAAAGATGTGATCATGCCCGCTGCTCAAACGACAATTCAGGAGGGAGATACCTTAATTGTGGTGGGAAAAAAAGACGACTTAAATAAATTGCTATCGAAAATTTCCTAAATAGAATCAGATAGTTTTTACTGTCGTTATTATTTCGACGTTTAAAGAAGTTAAACATAGACCTTAAACTTTTTTCCTTGCAGATCATATCCCAGGAGAAAATGATGACCGCTGAACACCAGAAAGAAGTAACCGTAATAAAGAAAGCACAAATTTTGCTGAAGCTTCTGAATAAGGAAGAAATTGAATCCACTTTTTCAGAATTTTCCGCCATACAATTAAAAAATCTTCGGAATTTTTTCGAAGAAGAAGTTTATCATGTTTCGGCAAAACACGATTCCGAACCAATTCCGGCCAACAGTCTGAAGGCGAGATATGAACCGGTGGACCGCTATTATACCCGGCAGGATTGCCGGGAACCGATAGAAGCCTGCACCAGCGAAACATGTTATACTTCGAATCCGATCTGCTTTAGCCGCAAAATGGAATCCCAGATTAATGTGCTAACCGATATTTTGAAAAGCTATCTCTTTAAAGATAATCAGGATGGAAAAAACAAAAGCGAAGAAATACAATAATATTAAACTTGCCCTCTCTCTTTCCGGAATGGCAATCGACCTGGCTTTTTGGCTGGTACTCATTTTCAGCGGGCTGAATATTATTTTATCCCGATTCTCCCAGGGTTTTACCGATCATCTCTTTATCCATTTTTATATCTTTGCCGGAATTCTGGGAATCGTCAGCCTTGTTATTAAAATGCCGTTATCCTTTTATGGCGGCTATGTGGTTGAACATAAATTTTCGCTTACCACCCAGAAGTTCGGACAATGGCTGTGGGAACAGCTAAAGGGGTTTTTGGTCGGAATCGTTCTGGGATTTGTCCTGATGACCATATTCTATTATTTACTCTGGAAACAGCCAACACTATGGTGGTTTTATCTGTGGCTGTTCATTCTGGCCTTTAGCATTCTCTT
>CAZTXJ010000031.1:12024-19208 GCA_964617285.1 uncultured Calditrichaceae bacterium
CGCTACAAACATTTATGGAAAGGGATTGCAATTAACAGTGCCCTTTCCCTGGCCGGTTTGTTTCTGGTTTATGTAGTCTATTCCGCGATAATAGGGCATCTTGACTATCTGCCGCAACAGCTGGAGGCCCTGCCCTACCTGGGACTTCTGCTTTATATATATGGATTTATAACCGGTCCGATCAGTAATGCGATCAGCCGGCATTTTGAATATCAGGCAGACAATTTTGCCGTAACCGAAACCTCAAAGCCCGAAGTATATAAAGGTTGCCTGGAAAAACTGGCCGATCTAAATCTGGCCGATCAGCAACCTCATCCCCTGGTGGAATTTCTGTTTTACAGCCACCCATCCATTGAACATCGAATCGAAAAAATTTCAGGAGAGATGCAATGATTAAAAATCTGATAATCACCATTTTACTGATCACCACGACCTTGAGTCTGGGCAGTGAGAACAATAATTTTACCTTCAAGCTGCCTAAATATTCATATCATAAATTCAGCAATGGTTTTGAATTGATCATGGTGGAAAACCATACCAATCCGCTTATTGCCTCGGTAGTGGTTATCCGAACCGGGCTGCGTAATGAGACACTCCAGGATAATGGCGTATCACATATGCTGGAACACATGACTTTCAACGGAACGGAAAACCGCACCCAGAAGCAGCTCTATGATGATCTGGATTATTATGGCATTTACCTGAATGCCCAGACCTCGGAAGATTATACCACTTTTATGGCGCTGAATCATAAGGATCAGAATGAAAATACCCTGGAAATTATGTCGGACATGCTGTTTCGCTCCAATTTTCCGGCAGAAAAATTTGAAAAGGAAAAGGGAATTATTGTCGAGGAGATTCGCAAGGACAGCGAGAATCCGGATTTCCAGAAAGAGCAGAAACTCCGCCAGGCTTTTTATCAGAATCCTCCATATTCCATGCCGGTGATCGGTACCGTTGAAACAGTGCAGAATATGACCCGGGAGCAGGTGGTTCAATACTACCAGACCTATTATTCACCAAATAACATGATTGCCATTGTGGTCGGGGATTTCTCACCCGATGAGATGTTAAAGGAAATGAATAAATATTTTGGAAACATTCCCGCCAAAGAAGTTCCGGTTCGACAAATAAAACTGGATCAGAAGTTTCCATTTCTTTACACCGAGAACGAAACAGAAGGTGAGCAAACCGTTTTTATTAAGCTGCCGGCTCCAACTTTCAATTCGGCCGGTTACATTCCCTTTCGGTTCATCTTATCCTCCGAATTCGACAGCCAGAATGGACGGGTGGTTCAGGAATTGAAGCAGAGGGAAAATCTGAAAATCAAAAAAATGCAGGTAGATTACGAATATCATCCCGAATTCGCTTTTCTGACATTGAAAATAACCGCCCCGGATTCCACACCTGCTGAAGAAATTCTTAATGCAGTTGCTAATAAGCTGGACTCATTGAAATATGCGGAAATTTCCGATCAGGAAATAGCGGTGACCAAACGCCAGGAGGCAATATCCGAAATCCTCCAGACTGAAAAAATTATGTATTATGGATTCTTGAAGGCACAGGCCCTGGCGGTGGGTGGTAAAAATGCCTTTGAAAAAACAATACCCGCTGTGCTGCAGATAAAAGACAAGACCATCAATAATTTTCTGCATAGCTATGCCCGGTTATATCAGTCACCCGAAAAAATCTTTAAGCCGGATAACTGGGCAAAAGACGTCTCCCTGAAAAATTACGAGCAGCGAACCAGTAAGGGGGAGGTTGGTAAGAGCAAAATATACCGGCATGTTTTCAAAAACGGTTTAACCATGCTGCAGCTTTACAACACGGACAATGCCGTTCTGGCCATGCATTTCCTATTTAAGAATCGCAGTGCATTCGAACCCGCCAACCAGACCGGAATTGCCGATTTTCTGCATCACGCACTTTTTAAATCCTCTAAAGATTACCCATCGGAACAGCTGGAATTTCAGATCAAAAACATCGGGGCAGAAATTAAAGCTTACGATTGGGATTTTATCCCCTATGATGATTATTATAATGTTCCCGAATATTCCTACATCCGTTTTGTTACGCTGGATCAGTTCTTTGATGATGCCATGAAAATAGCGGCGGACAACATTCTTTATCCGAATCTGGATTCCGTTTTTTCGGAGACAAAAACGCAGATGGAACAACTGGCCGCCCGAAAAGCAAAAAGCGCCAGTGAAACCGCTAAACTGGGATTTATGAAAATGGTATTGGGAGAAAACAATCCGTTAACCAAACCGGTAAGCGGAACACCTGCTACGATCGAAAATATCAGCCTAGAGGACCTGAAGAATTTTCATCAGAAATATTTCAGTGCCGGTAATACCATTCTGACCGTAGTAAGCAGCCTGGATTCGGCAACCGTATTCAGTGCCGTGGAAAAATATTTTAATAACATGCCCCTTCTCCGGGAAAAAATTGTGCTGCCGGAGGTACCCTTAACCCAATCCATAGATAAAGACAGCACCAAAATCGGAAGTCAACAGGCGTACATCGAACTCGGATACATTTTTGACGCTCCATCCCAGGACGGAATGGCACTGCAGATGATGAACGGCATGTTAAGCGATCAGATTGCCTTCAGTCTGCGCGAGCAAAAGGGATGGGCCTACCGCCTCGGCAGCAGTATTGATGGGATAGAGGGTAAATTTTTGCTCAACGTTTCCATGGGCACTGGCAGGGAAACGACCTTTCCGGCCATCCAGGGAATTCTGGACGAGATAAGCAATTTTAAAGCGAAAGATTTGACCAAACACCTGGTCGAACAAACAAAGAACAGCCGGATTGCTGCGCTGGTTCGCCGGCGGGCCAGCCGGGAGAACCAGGCTTTTGTGCTGGGAACAAATGAATTTGCTGGTAAATCTCCGGACTACTTCTTTTCCATATTTAATAATATTAAAGCAGTGACCATGGAATCCATCCTTGACGTGAGAAATAAATATTTACAAAATGATATTTACGACTTATTTTACACCATACCCAGCGGTGAAATGGAAAAAGGCAGACCAATGATGGGTATGCCACCGAATATGGGACATTAATCATTTTCAGATACCTGCGAAAAGATATGGTATTCAATTTTCTGAAACAGACTAAAAAGGATCATCTGCCGGAACGGGAAGTGGTTCAAATCAATGGCGAGAATATTATTTTCAATTCAAGAGGGTTAATACCCGCCATCATTCAGAAAATTGAAAGGAAGAAAACCGAAGTCATTGATTTGATTTATATGAATCCGGAATCGCTGGACTTGAGTATAAAGTCAGGTGAAGTTTATACCTATCGGCGGTCGACTGGCCAGATCGAGAGACTGGGAATGGAATCGGAAACCGGGTATCGAATTGAATCAATTAAGCTGGGAAAAAGGCACCGATCTCTGCTGATTACGGTAGCTGCTGATGACAAGCTGAAAGATAATCGGTGTTTTAAAATAGAACTTTTTAAAAAATAAAATGGGAATGTTGCTGCTTCTTCCCTGAATATAAACCCCACTTCCCTGTGGGGCACGAGGCGCAACATTCCCATTCTTATCTTAAAACAAATTTTTCAGTTAATTGAGTGCCTGTTGTATAATATCGGCCAGATTTCCGATCTTATAAGGCTTTTTTAAAAATAAGCGATAGCCCATTTTTCTTAAATTGTCAAAACTTTTGGGTTCGGCATAACCGCTGGTGAATATGATTTTGGCCTTCGGATCTACCTTCAGAATATGTTTTGCCGCCTCAACTCCATCCATCTCCGGCATTTGAATATCCATCAAAATGGCATCAATTTTGTCTTTTTGGGATTTAAACAGATCCACCGCCTTTTTACCATTGTCAGCAGATAATACTTTATAATTCAAACTTTGAAGCATACCGGTCAATGTTTCCTGAATCATCATTTCATCATCGACAATCAGTAAGGTTCCGGTACCCGGTTCCACTTTTTCCACCGGAATGGGAATGGTCTCTGCCCGCTCTTCCGAAATCGGAAAATAAATAAAGAACTGGCTGCCCTTCCCCAGTTGGGATTCCACATCAATAACTCCCTTATGTCCCTTCACAATTCCATAGACCACACTCAAACCAAGACCGGTCCCTTTACCTTCCTTTTTGCTGGAGAAGAACGGATCAAATATTTTGTCCAGATATTTATGGGGAATTCCGGACCCGTTATCTTCCACCGATAACCGAACATATTTTCCGGGCTCAAGTTTGGGATCATACTCCATTTTTTCGGAAGAACGAATGGTGATATTTTTCGTCCTGAAAATGAGCTTACCACCTTGCTGCATGGCATCCCGGGCATTGACCGAGAGATTCATTAAAATCTGCTCCAGCTGACCTTTCTCTGCTTTTACATTCCATAATTTTTTGTCCAGTTCCTGAACAATCTCAATCTTGCGGTCCAGCACCCGGCGAAACATTTTGGCAAAATCCGATACCACATTATTCATGTTTAAAATTTCGAAGTTCTCCCGGCTGCTTCCCCGGGAAAAGGACAGAATCTTCTTGGTCAACGATGCGCCCTGATCTGCGGCTCGCTCAATGGTATCCAGGTATTTCAACCATTCCTGATTATCCTGAACCTTCAATTTTAGCAACTGGGCATTGGGCATGATAATCGCCAGGATGTTATTGAAGTCGTGGGCAATGCCACCGGCGATTTCACCGATATTCTCCAACTTCTGATCCTGGATCAGTTTCTTTTCCAGTATCACTTCCCGGGTAACATCCCGGATAATATAGATCATTCCATCTTTTATTTCGCCATCACTCAGTAATGGCTGGGAGGCAATTTCCACCAGGCGGGCGTTCGGATCCTTTTTAATATCCAGATGGTGCTGGATCACCTGTTTTCCATCTTTATTGAACAGTTGTGATAAAACCTCAAACAGGCCGATATCTTTAAAATGCTGCAGGGAAAAGAGGTTTTCATTCACCATAAGATCAGCATCGTCTAGTTCGATGATTTTCAGCAACTCGTTATTGTACCAGAGAATCCCGCCCTGTATATCCACCACCAATAATCCGACCGGGATCTGGTGAAATATCGAGACAACTTCCTTCTGAATTTTATTCAGCTGCGCGGTTCGCTCCCGGATTCGTTCTTCCAGTCTTTCGTTATATTCATGTAATTTTTTATTGAGCAGTGATTTCTGTTTATAATAATAATTCAGCTTTAACACCATCTCATTGAATTTCCGGGCTAGTTGACCAAGTTCACCCTCATCATCCACATGGATCTGGTGATGAAAATTTCCCTTGATCACCTGCTCGGTACCATCCATAATATCATGAACGGGCTTGGTAATTCTCCTACTAAAACGCTGCAATAGGACAAGACCCAGGAAAAGCAGAAGGGTACTGATGAGCAGTGAGGTGTATTTGGCAGATTTCATGGAGTAATTGATCCCGGCATCATTGAAACCCAAGAGAATGTAACCCCATGGTGTTTCCCGGGCCTCCATCTTTACCGGATAAATTACCACTTTTTGTTCGGGACTCTCCTGATGAATCACCGGTTTAGTGCCAAAATCGTGTTCATGATCCCGGATCAGGTCATTGGTGAAAGTGGCCATCTGACCGGTTTTTTTGGAATCACTGAACACCACCTGTTTTTTGCGATTTATCAGGGCGATAAAGTCGAAATCTTCTTCCTCTAAAAAAGTACTCCCGATTTTATAGAGTTCCACCTCATTATCGTTTATCATGGGATAATAGGAAACCGAAGAGATATTCCGGGCCAGGGCCAGGATATGATCGTGATATTCTTTTTTAACGAAATGGATATAAATATTTTGGGAAATGATCAGCGAAGCAAAATAAGCGGAGACAAATAAAAGACTAATGGTCAGCACCAGTCGGTCATATAGACTTTTATTTTTAAGATTGAACAGGGTCACGTCGATGAAATATCCTTAGAGATAGACAACCTATTTATCGGCATCTTCCATTAAATGTTTATCAAAATATTTTTAGTTTTTCGGGGCAGATGATATGAAAAGTTGGTATGGTGGAAGGGAAAAACTATCGGCTCAAAAATAAAATCCGTTTCCGGATGGCATCGGCACACACCGGATCGAAAGCGATCTTCCGGTTGGAAAACATGATGCATTCCAGAGCAGGACGGTAGATCCCGCTGGAGGCATAACCGGCACCCTCAAAGGCACCAATTTTATTTTTCTCAGGATGATTGTCAAAAAAATGGTCGATCCACTCCTGATGCGATTCCGATAAGTTGTTCATCTTTTTGTTCGAATTGTTCTCAGGATTTAGCTTTTTATATCTCCCTGAATAATCTTTATTCTCCTGGTCAAATTTGTCCTTGCCCCAGGGTGTCGGTATCGGTGTGCCAGCCAGAATAAATTTCTCCCACTTCACCCGGTTGGGATTTAATAAAACCGTTAGATTCGGCTCCCAGGGCTCCACGGTAGTAGGATAAAAATCGTTATAGGCGACATCGCTGGTGTAATATTCATCTCCCAGACCACCAAAGCTATGACCAAACTCATGGATAAAAATATTATCAGACCATTTATTATCTACTGTGATGCAGGCATATAGATTATAGATTCCCCCTCCCCCGTAGACATTGGAATTCACCAGAATATACAGGGCATCGTACGGGACAGCAGAGGCAATATCGGTAACCGCCAACTGATCGAAAGTCATCAGGTACCGTTGCGAGCCAAAGGTGCTGAAACTGGCATTTAAAACCGTATTCTTATATTGATTTCTGGCCGGGTCATCCACACCCGAATCCACTGACGGTTTAAAGACGGCTCGAATATTGAAATTTCCCTTTTCAGTTTTGAAGGGTTCGGTCTGGAATAAAAGATCAGTAAAGTGATCAACATCGGTTTCAAATTTTTCCATTTCGGATTGATCGTACCCCTCGGCCAGAAATGCCAGATCCACTTTTTGGGTGGGTGAACCATTGGACAAGACATCGAACACACGGACACCGGTTGCTCTGCTTTCTTTGCGAATCTCTCCGGAATTCGGGTCGATGACCCAATTGCCAATCACCTTGGTAAAATGGTTCTGTTTATCCCGTTTAAAAAATTCCACCAGAATCTGGTTTTTGGGAAAGGGAATGCGTACCACTTCTTCAATCACCTTCGAATTGCCGACAAGGGCTTCACCGGTAGTCTGCCATTCGTTGAAAAG
>CAZTXJ010000031.1:19308-26009 GCA_964617285.1 uncultured Calditrichaceae bacterium
CCACCAGAAAGGCGGTAATGCCCTTATATCCGGCAGCAGGATCGGCATTGGCAAAGATGATGAACAGATCAGCCTCACCGGCATTGGTGATCCACAGTTTTTGACCGTTCAGGACAAAATGATCACCTTTTTCTTCGGCCCGCGCTTTTAGGGCAAAGGCATCACTGCCAGAACCGGCTTCCGAAAGTGCATATGCGCCCAATTTTTCGCTCACCAGCTGGGGAAGATATTTCTTCTTTAGCTCATCGCTGCCCCAGCGCTGCACTGCATTGTTCACCAGGGTATTCTGCACATCCACATAAATAGCAGCGGATGCATCGACCATGGAGAGCGATTCAATCGCCAGGATGGACATGAAAAAATTACCTCCTGCCCCCCCAAAATCTTCCGGAATTTCTATACCCATTAAACCCAGTTCAAAAAACTGCCGGATAAGCTCCGGTTCGAATGACCCGGCCTTATCCATTTCCGCAGAATGAGGTTTTATTTGCTCTTCAGCAAATTCATAAACCATATCCTTGAACATCTTTTCTTCTTCAGTAAAATGCGTTAAAGGTCTGATAATGGATTCCATGAGGTATCTCCTTGTTCATTTATTTGAATCATAAAGGATTATTGCATTGATATAGTTTAAAATAATATCTAAATTTAAAAAAGTAATTTTAAAAATTCCAGCAAACCCGAGGGAGTGTAATCCTTTTAAGGTGTATATGAATGAATCCGAACAAAAAATATTAGATCAACTAAAATCTGCCAGAGATTTATATCTGAAGGGCGATTATCCTAAGGCTATTGAAATATATAAAAAATTGGAAAACGTGCTGAAAGATGATCCGGAAAACCTTTCGGTGATTTTGATAGAACTGGGCTGGGCTTTCTATAACAACCAGGAATACGAAAATGCCATCACTCGCATGGAAAAGGCCATAGCCGGCAAAAGTATCAATCAACAGCAAATATTCGATTGTTACCGGATCATCGGATTTTGTTACGAAATGCTGAAGAAAGATGATTTGGCCATTAAGAATCTGGAATCTGCCTTGACCATTGATGTCTCCCGCTCTGCCAAGCGCTATGCCATTTTTGAACTGGGTAAAATTTATTTCACTGCCGGACAAATCGTCAAAGCCCAGGAATATTTGAAGGAAGCCAATCAACTCTTCGAAGATTCCGAAATGGATTACAAAACTGCGCTGGCCTACTACCTGGGTTTTGCCGCCTATTTCGAAAAAAATTTCCCGCTGGCCCAGAAGCACTTTAATTTTGTGGTCCAGAGAGGAAAAGATTATAAGACCCTGGCGGGTGGTTATTTCGGTCTGGCTCATCTTCACTACCAGCATAAAGAATATGAAGCGCTGATAGATACTTCTGAGAAAATCATGCGACTGGACGATGCTTTCTTTGATAAAGAAACACTCGGTTATTTTCTGTGTGAGGCCTATCTGAATCTTAAAGATAATAAAGAATTATCGAACTTTTTCAGCGAGTTGAAAAGCGCCTATCCCAAGGGGCGTTATGCATCCGAGTATCCAAAATTTGAACGGGCGCTGAAAGAAGAGAAAACTTCTCCCAATTAAATCGGGATGATTTATTAGAGCATCTCACATTATCCTTGATCTGTTATCCAATTTTTCCATCTATTTCCCGCAGGTTATATAAATTGCCCGGATTCCTTTTTTCCGGGTATATTGTCAAAAATAATCCAAAATCTTCATTAAACTATTTCAAAATATTCCGACAATAATATTAGTATGACACGGAGGTTGATTTAAATGCAAAGGACTCTTGCCCGAGTTTTAATCCTCGATGATGAATACTATCTGGGAAAAATGCTTGAAAAAGCATTGGTGAATGAAAGTATTGAAGCGATGGCGGTTACCGATGTGGATTCGGCCATTGACCTGCTGAACAAGAAAACTTTCGACCTGGTGGTTTCAGACATTTATATGCCCGGTAAGAACGGCACCGATCTGTTTAAATATGTAAAAGATAATGCCATTGAGGTCCCCTTTATCTTCATGACCGGCAACCCGGATCTAAAAATGGCGGTGGATTTCCTGACTTCCGGCGGATATGATTACATCATAAAACCATTTATGATCTCCGAATTTATCCAGAAGGTAAAACCGGTTATTCAGGATCATCGGATTAAAAAGCAGGAGAAGAATCTGGTGAACGATCTCCGGGATCTTCTCTCCCAGCGGCTCTCCGAACTAAAAATTTATCAGGATGTTTTCGACAGTACCGATGACGGGGAGATAATCACCGATGTTGATGGCATCATTGTAAAAGTAAATCCGGGCTTCGAAAAAATTACCGGAATGAGCAGTATTCAACTGATCCAGCAGCCGCTGGACATCCTCAAGGAATCACTCCTTCCCGATTTAAACTTTAAAGATATCCTCAGGAAACTGGATACGGAAAATACCTGGAATGATGAGTTGTCCGGCCGCAAGGAAGACGATCAGTCCTGGATCGCCAATATAACTTTTTCGCCGATAAGGAACGAGGATAACCAGATTTTCGCCTATGCCGGAATATTCAAGGATGTGACCGCCCAACGGCAGGTAGAGCAGGCCCTGATTACCAGCCTGAAACAGATGAACCTCGCCCAGGAAGCCATCATTTTCGGAATGGCCCGTCTGGCGGAACACCGCGACCAGAGCACGGGCTTCCACCTGGAAAGAATCCGTAGTTACTGCAAGGTATTGGCAGAAGCCCTGTTGAAGAGACAGATGTATCCAAATATTATTAACCGAGATTTTATCCATATGTTATTCCGCACTGCCCCGTTGCATGATATCGGAAAGGTTGGAATCCCGGACTATATTCTTTTAAAATCGGATACCCTGACTGAGCCAGAATTTGATGTGATGAAATCCCATGCGCTGATCGGTTATAATACCCTCAACTCCATCCGCAAGCAATACGGTGACATGGAATTCCTGAAAATGGGGATCGAAATTACCTATTGCCACCACGAACGCTGGGATGGCAATGGTTATCCGCGTGGTTTGAAAAATCATCAGATACCATTGTCGTCGCAAATACTGGCTATTGCCGATGTCTATGACGCGCTTACTACCGAACGAAGCTATAAAGAAGCCTACAGCCATGCTGCTGCCCTGGAGACCATGAAGCGCGAGAGGGGAAAACATTTTTCACCGGATATCTTCGATGTGTTCATGGAAATATCGGTTGAGATCGATAAAATCCGGGAAAGTTTCGGGGAGCAGCAAGATCTGATTGTCCCGCCGGAAATCGATTTCGAGATAAAGAAAATCCTCTCCAAATCCTGATATATTATCGGGTGCTCTCTGCCAGCCTGCGAATTGCCTTTTCATCCAGGCGAAAAACCGTCCAGTCGTCCATCGGCACCGCATCAATCTTTCTGTAAAAATCAATGGCTGGTTGATTCCAATCCAGCACTGCCCATTCCATCCGGCCACATTTCTTTTCCCGGGCAATCTGCGCCAACCGGATCAGCAAGGATTTACCAATTCCCAATCCCCTGAATTCCGGCAGCACAAACAGATCTTCCAGATAGAGGGTTGGTTTCCCTTTAAAGGTAGAAAAGGTATAAAAGTAAAGGGCAAAACCAAAATAACGGGTATCTAAATTCATACCTCCATCTGCCAGCAGACAGCTGTAGTGGCTTGTTTTTCCAAATCCGTTTTCCCGGAAGAGCTCTGAGGTAGCAGTCACTTCATGACTTAATTTTTCATATTCGGCCAACTTTTTTACCAAAGAAAGGATATCAGAAACATCCTCCTCTGTCGCCGGACGAATTTTGTATTGAATAGACGATGCCATAGTGAATTTATCTCCGGAAATGTGACTGCAAGTTTTGAAAGATCTATTTCATCAAGAGTAGTCTACCACTACTTATCCTGTCATTAATCTGGACCTGATAGAAATACATACCGGAACCTACATTCCGGTTCGAATTACCGGTTCCGTTCCAGAATATGGCTAATTTCCCAGGATCCGCTTCATTGTTATACACAGTTTTTATTGACCGGCCGGTTACATCGAAAATCTCTAATCGGACTTTCGACTGCTGTTTTAGCTGAATTAGGAATTTACATTGGGAATTAAATGGATTCGGGTAGACAGAAATTTCTTCAGATCCGCCTTGGGAAGCAACCGAAGTTATCCCGGTAGGATTCGACATATTATAGAAAATATAATTCCCTTTGTTAGTGTCCCAATTGGTTACGATAAGGTCACGATCATGGGAAATAGTGTAATTCACCTCGATCTGATCTCCTATCATCAGCGGTGATTCGGTGGAAATCCATTGTACACCGGGCATAATGGTATAGTCTGTCCCGGCTGTCAGCATGACTCCGTTCAGCTGAACAGTATTGACCTTTTCTACTGCTGGTTCATTCAGATAGAACACATGAACCGAATCCCGGTTAACGGATATCGTCTCCTGAATATTCATGCGGCCATCCTGATCCAGATCCCGCAGGGCAAATGCCTCAATGACCGATGAGCTGGCTGACTGCCAGCCTGGATTTGGATTAAAGCTACTTCCATCACCAGGATAAATTTGCACATTGCCCCACCACCTGCCGGCAAACAGATCCGGGAAATTATCTCCGTTGATATCTTCAGCAAGCACGGCAGAACCATATCCTCCGGTATTGGAAAACCAGGCAGGACTTGTTGAAAGGGACGGGAGATTATTAAACAGATAGGCTTTAAATTTACCCTGACCTCCCAGTTGAAAATTATCGGAAACCATCAGATCCGGATAATTGTTTGCATCCACTTTCGCTATGGTAAGGGAGTTTGCATAGTAGCTGTTGTCCTGGGATTGCCAGGAGGGTTGTTGCTGAATGGCACCGGTTGAATCAGCCAGATAAATATAATTGGGGGTAAGATGACAGGCGAAAATCAGATCCAGGAAACCATTATTATCCATATCTGCAAAATCAACATCCATCGCACCCATAACCACTGATGATGTCCAGCCAGGAAGAGAATCCAGCTGACCATTCTGGTTATAATAGATTTTTCCATAATCGGTGATACCGGAATAAGGTTCTCCACAGGCCACTGCCAGATCCAGATCGCCATCCCCATCGGCATCCCCCAGAGCACAGGAAAAGTTATACATACTGTCCGCACTTCGAAAGGAGGGATTCGGTTCCAGATATCCACCCAAATTAGAATAAACCTTGATATACCCGGGATCGGCAAACCGATCCGGTCCCAGGAAAGAAGAGACTGCCACGTCAATCAGGCCGTCCTGATTGATATCGCCAACTGAAAGATGTCCCAGGTAGTCGATATCCGAACTCATCCAGGAAGGCGTTTGAGGGAATGTACCGTCACCATTATTATAATAGACATATAGTTTCTGCCGGGCCATGTCATTCCCGTTTGCCACCACGATATCGTCCCAGGAATCGCCATTAATGTCAGCAATTCCTAAACCGGTGGCATATTGTCCCTGGGCCAGGGACTCCCAATCCGGCAAGGAAGGAAAAATATTGGCCTGGGATAAAACCGGAGGAGTTGGTAATACCACAAAAACAAGAAAAAAGAAAAAAGAAATAAGACAAAACTGGGGTTTTTTTGGTAGATACTGCGAAATCATATAGTGCCTCTAAAAATTAAAAGTTCAGGACATCCTGCATGGAGTAAAGACCATTCTTTTTAGTTACGATCCATTGAGCGGCAAGCAATGCCCCATCCACAAAGATCTTCCGGTTCAGCGCCTGGTGTGCGATGGAAAGATTTTCATTTTCACCAAAAAAAGAAACAGTATGCTCACCAATCACCGATCCGCCCCGGAGGGAATGAATTCCGATTTCCTTATCGCGAGGGACATCCTTACCATACCGGCCAAACTTTAAATCCTTTTTGTCGGACAAATGTAGCTCTTCCGCTATGCGGTTTGCCAGCGTCAAAGCTGTTCCACTGGGGGCATCCTTTTTCCGTCGGTGATGCGTCTCCACAATTTCCACGTCGCATTTGCCCTTCAAAACCTGAGCCGCCATCGCAACCAGCTTAAGCATCAGGTTTATCCCCACGCTGTAATTAAATGCCTGCACGATTGGGATGGTCTTGCCGGCGGCTTTGAATTTTTTGAGCTGGTCCTCCGTTAATCCGGTGGTCCCGGTTACCAGCGGCTTCTTCATTTTTTGACAGGCTCCAAGTATCTGCATGGCTCCTTCCGGTAGGGAGAAGTCGATGACCACATCCGCATCCGGGAGAATTTTATCCGCAGTATGAGATACCTTTATTCCCTCGATGGGACTATCGGACACCGGATCAATTCCGCCAATTAATTTGAAATTTCGATTTTGGGTAATGGAAGACACCAGTTCCCTGCCCATCCGGCCGCTTATTCCATTGAGTGCGATGCGAAGCATAGATTTACCTCTGACCGTTAAAATTTGATTAAAAATAAGAAGAATATCAGATTAATCAAACTTTTGATTTAATGAACCGGAGCGTAAAAGGGGGTTATCCACCCGGGGCAAATATCCTGACCAGCCAGAGACTGAGATCGGGAATATAGGTTATTAAGATAAGGGAAATAAGCAGGACAACGATAAAGGGAAGCGCAGCACGGTATAGCTGAACAATCGGTTTATTGAAGCGGAAACTGGCGATAAACAGGTTCATACCCACCGGCGGGGTGGAATAGCCGATTCCCAGATTGGCCAGGAAGATAATTCCCA
>CAZTXJ010000032.1:0-2246 GCA_964617285.1 uncultured Calditrichaceae bacterium
TGAGGCTGTTATCCGATCGTTCGGCTCACCGGAAATAATAGCTTCAATTTTTAACGCTGGTACATATATCGGGAGGTCAACAGAATGATTGCTGTTGCGTACAGATCTCTTAATCAACTCACACACATACTTTACAGTTACATAAAGGAGCGATAAAATGAGTCAAAATAAAATAATTGCGGTGATGGGCGCTACCGGTGCCCAGGGCGGTGGACTGGTCCGGGCCATCCTGAATGACAAGCAGGGCGGTTTTACTGCCCGGGCTATTACCCGGAATGTCAATTCGGATAAGGCAAAAGCACTGGCGAAAATGGGAGCCGAGGTGGTACAGGCGGATGTGGACAATGAGGAAAGCATCCGAAAAGCTTTCGAGGGGGCCTACGGCGCCTACTGCGTTACCTTTTACTGGGAGCACTTTTCTCCGGAGAAGGAACAGGCCCATGCCAAAAATATGGCCCAGGCAGCCAAAGAAGCCGGAGTAAAACATGTAATCTGGTCCAGCCTGGAAGATATGCGCAAATGGGTGCCGCTGAGTGATAACCGTATGCCGACCCTGATGGGAAAATATAAAGTGCCGCACTTCGATGCCAAAGGTGAAGCGAATAAGTTCTTTACCGATTTAGGCCTGCCGGTGACCATTATGAACACTTCTTTCTACTGGGACAATATGATTTACTTCGGGATGGGCCCGAAAAAGGGTCCGGATGGCAAACTGGCCATTACTTTTCCCATGGGCGACAAAAAACTTCCGGCCATGGCAGCTGAGGATATCGGCAAGTGCGCTTACGGTATTTTCAAGAGAGGACAGGAATTTATTGGGAAGACAGTAGGGATTTCAGGAGAATTCCTGACCGGGGCACAGATGGCCGCTCAACTGTCCGAAGTATTGGGCAAGGAGATTGTCTATAATTCAGTTTCACCGGAAGTATACCGCGGTTTCGGTTTCCCGGGCGCGGAAGATCTGGGTAATATGTTTCAGGTGAAGCGCGACTTCGAAAAGGAATACTGCGCCAACCGGGATCTGAATCTGTCCCGGTCCCTCAACCCGGAACTGCTGACTTTCCGTAAATGGGCTGAAAAAAATAAGGATCGGATTCCTCTGGAATAGAAAAGGTTGAGTGGTATAGCATAATGGCTATAGCTTTGATCCCCGAATTAGTTGATATCTACAGCGATGACTCGTATTTGTCATGCCGGACGGAGATCCGGCAACCAGGTTCCAGGGATGGTAAGTAGTAGATCCCCGCTTAAAACATACAGGGATGACATACCTGATGATTGACTTTGTGAGACAGGGATGTCAAAACAATCTCCGTGTGAAGTAATAACCCAGGGAGGGATAATCAGGTGAAGAACCAAAGAAGATCGCCGCGTCGTCCCGCATACGCGGGACTCCTCGCGAAGACTGCGCTAGTTTTATTCCGTCCCATATAAAAAATCCCCTGAGTGATCAGGGGATTTTTAGTTTTAGAGGACGATTCGAAGTGAAGATTATTTATTGCTAAACCGGATATTCCGTATACCGGTTAATTTACCCACATCATAAAACAGTTGGCAGAGGAGCCGGATTGTGGTTCCCGCTGGAAAAAGGAGACATCCCGTCCCAGTTTTTGCGCCATCAACTCCAGAAATTTTTCGGTCTCGGCATTGCTGCTCCGAACTTTAACCGTACCCTTTTTTCCATAGTAATAGATAAAATTGACCAGTTCGTTGGAAAATTGTTCGGCTGTTTTGGATAAACCATATCCATCCGGTGAAAAGAGAGACACATTGGACAACCCGATCCAGACGCCCTGATCATCCGTTAAGTAGAGCGCCGGTATGGTAAATCCTTCTCCCGGAAATGTTCGCCTGTTACCCGCCTTATCGGTGGCAGTAAAGGAATAGGCATATTGCTCACCGGGAACCAGCGGCTGTCCCGAACCGCTGCGGCCATCCCAGGAAATGGATCGGGGCGGATCTCCTTCCCCGGAAAGGCTTCGGAAAGTGCTGCCATCGCTGGTAAAAATATCCAGTTTCCAGCTCCCCAGATCTTTAAAATTGAGATGAAATACTTTGGCCGGTGCCGGAATAATTCTGGCGAATTCAGGTTGGGAGATCCGGCATTCGAATAAATCTGTGCTGGGACCACCCTCACCATATTTCCAGGGTACCGAGGACCAGTAAATACGCTCTTTAATCTCCACCAGATTGGAGAAATCCGCATCCAGGAAGATCGGCATTTTCTCTTCCTCTGCACCAGCTTC
>CAZTXJ010000032.1:2346-18704 GCA_964617285.1 uncultured Calditrichaceae bacterium
AAGGGGACAAATTTCCAGTCTTTCAATGCCGCGATAACCATCTGATCCCATTGCAGTGATCCGCTGGTTCTCTGGATAATTACATTTTCTTTTACCGTACCATCTTCCATCACCGTAAATTGCAGAGAAATGGTTGCACCTACCCCCTGCCTTTTCGCCCATTTAGGGAACGGTGGAATAACTTTTTCCACAATTTTACGGTTAGCCAGTGCACCGGTAATAATCGTCTGGGTTTCACGCGGTTTTACCAGAGGCTCTTCTTTTTTTGCTGCAGGTTGTGCCGGGGCAAAATCGCTGGCCACAGCTTCCACCGGACCACTGACCACCTGACCCGGTTGCAAATCGATTTGTGGTTTTCCGGTTTGCCCGAATGAGACCGCCCCCTGGCTCTGTCCGGAAGAAGCAATCAACATATCCGACCCCTTACCCAGATCCAGCGCCTGTGGCTTGGAAATCCGGTCATCTTTTTTGATACCAATGGCCGGCGAGACGTTCAGCACGTCACCGCCTTTATTAACATTATCGCTTAATGGTTCCACCTGACTCATGCTGATCGGAGCCTGTTTACGGGGACTGTCCAGAAAGATCCGGTCATTGCCCAGAGCAATCGGGGCCGAGGTCTGCTTTGGTGCACCGGTAACAATTTCCGGTTGCTGCTCCGGCTGAACCTGCACAACTCTGGGTTGTACCCTTGGTTTTTTTTGCTTGATCACTTCTTCCGGCTTTTTCTCAACCTCGTTCATATCAATAAAATTAATCTCCCGGATAGGCGGTTCAACCGGTCGATCAAGAGAAGTAATTGAGAAATATCCAAGAATGAGAAAAATATGAATCAGCACGGAGAAAGATAAACTACTCGACACCCGGTAACGGGTTTCGATGATCAGATCATCCCAGAAGGTGATAATCCGTTCTTTCAACGAATATTTATGATATGTTTGTTCGGGATTTGCAAGCATAAACTTTTTATTTACCATTTATTTCTCTCACAGTGGCTGACGGTTTCGTTGCAGGGTTGCAATAGCCAGACGCCGGGCGCCGGCATGTTTGGCAATGGTTAACAGATCTAATACAATCCGATGATGCAGATTTTTATCCGCCCGGATAACCACCAGCCGCTCGGGATATTTTTCGACTAACTTGGCTAATTCCCCTTCCAGATTTTCCAGAGCAATATGCTCTTCATTAAGGGCCACCTCATTATCATTGGAGATAGATATGGTAATATTGGATTCGGATTTCGCCTCCACCGTTTTGGCTTTTGGCAAATCAATCTCCATATCCACCGGGGTCATCATCAAAGGCGAGGTTACCATAAAAACAATAACCAGGATCAAAGCCACGCCTACCAGAGGTGTTATATCAATTTTAGTGACCGGACTAAACATTACTCCTCCAAATCCCTATTTCTTTTTTTTCACGATTGAAAGTTGTTCAGCACCACATTGTTTGGCCTCATCCAGAATTGCCACCACATGATCGTGCAGTACATTCTCCTCGGCGCTGATTACCACCATTTTATTTTTGCTGGCTGCCATTAAAACTTTTAGAGAGTCCGATAAATAATCCGGTTCAATTGGCTTGCCATTTAACTGGATAGTATAATCCTCCTTCAGGGTTATTTCCGCTTTCAGCTCGGTTTCCTCTAATTGGGTTCTGGCTTTTTGCATGGAGGGAGTGGAAACATTAATACCGGATTGCATGACCAGCGGATAGGAAACCATGAAAATGATCACCAGGGTAAGACAAACATCCACCAGCGAAGTGAGGTTGATCTCGGTCATCGGTTTCGTTTCAGTCGAATAGGGTTTTCGTTTCATTCGGACCTTCTTTTTACATCAATTCTTAATTATTTCCAAACAGGATTTACTGAGTTGCCTTAACACTGAATCCCAGCAGAACCATAACCCGTTTACTTACCGATTCAATCTCGTTCATAATGGTACTGACCCGTCTCAGAAAATAGTTATAGAAAATAACCGCGGGCACAGCCACTACCAGACCGCTGGCGGTGGTGATAAGCGCTTCAGCAATACCGGCCGAAATTACCGACGGTCCGGCCGAACCGGAAACAGAGAGGGAGTGAAATGCCCGGATAATCCCCACCACCGTACCAAACAAACCAATCAGTGGAGCAATATTACCCAGTGTACCCAAAATGCCCAGGTTCTTTTCCAGCTTGGTGCGCTGATCAATTGCCATAGCATCCATCATTTCTTCAACCGACTTGGCGTCCTTACCGGATTCTTCCAAACCGGATTTGACCACTGCAGCCAGCGGAGAAAGTGAGGTGTTGCAGACCGATATCGCCTTCTCGATTCCATCATTGCGGAAGGCGTCTTTAATTTTAATAAAGAAGCGGTCGGCATCAACCGAGGTGTGTTTGTAGTACAGCCACCGTTCGAATATGAAAGTGAGGGCCACTACAGAACATCCCACCAGAATAATCATGGTAAAACTGGATCGCAGGGTATCGACAATATTTAGTTCCATCTTAAAGCTCCTATTGTTACAATTCCTTTTTTATAGTCATCTAAATTTTAGTTATCCTTTTATTGATTTTCCTGATTGGCCTGGAGCCGAAGCATATCTATCCGCTCCTTCGCCGCAGCAGTCCATCGTTCTTCGCTGGTACTGTTTGCCAACAACTCATAGGTAGAAATGGCTTTTTGTTGTTGACCCAGGTTTTCGTAGAGAGCGGCCAACTGGGCCAGAGAACTCAACCGGTAATAATTATCCCCTCCATTTGGATTTGTCGCCTGTTTGAATGCCTGTTCCGCTTTGGTGGATTTATCATTTTCCAGATAATACATACCCAAACGGAAGCTGGCTTCCATGGAAACTGCCGGATCCTGTGATTTTTGCAAGGTTTCCAGCCGGGATATGGCGTCCTGATTTTTACCGGTCTCCAGCATCAGCCGGGCAACCTGCAGCAAAATAGTCTGTGAATCTTCCGCCTTGGGATAACTGGCCAGATAATCGGTAAATGCCTGGGCCGCTTTTTCCTTCTCCTGCAATCGATCGTAGCACCAGGCGGAATTCTTCAGGGCCGGACCATAATATTCCGAACTCGAATAATCCTGAACCACCTTGGCGAAATAATCCACCGCGGATAAATAGCTTTCTAATTGGTAATATGCCACTCCCAACAGGAAGTATGCTTCGGGAAGCTGAGAACTTTGCGGGAAATACTGAATAAATCGCAGAAATTCTTCCGAAGCGGATTTGTAATCCTCCTGCGCCACATAACATTTGGACAGGGCAAATTGCGCATCCACCGCATAGGAGGAATTGGGATATAAAGTCAGGATCTCTTTAAATGCTTCAATGGCTTCCTGATATTTCTTTTCCTGATAATTATTTATGGCAATCCGGTACCGGGCATCGATGGCCAGATCGGAATTGGTTGTCTGATCAATCACTTTCTTCAGGGTTTCCGAAGCCTGATCGATTTGTCCCATCTGATAATAGCTTAACTGAATGCCCTCCAGTGCCTCCTTGTTCTTTTCGTTTTCGGGATATTTGTCGATAAAAGCCTGATAGCGGGCAACCGATGTTTCATAATCCCCGGCGTTGTAGGCGGACTGTGCCAGCTTGAGCGCACTTTCCACCGCAAGCGGATCCTCCGGATAGCTGCTGATCAGCACCTGGTAAACTGAGTCCGCTTCGCCAAAATGATTGGCCCGGAAATAGATATCAGCAATGTTAAACATCGATTCTACTGCAAGTTTAGAATCGGGATATTCCCTTACCAATCTGTCCCAGGTTTCTATGGCCTGCACATAGTACTGAAGCCGGTAATAACTTTGCCCGCTCCGGAACAACGAATTGATCACCAGGGGCTTCAATTCGGGAAATTCAAGCGTATTTATTGAAATCGGATAGGCCTTCAAAGCAGCCAGGTATTCCTGCCGGATAAACTGAACAGTGGCATACCCATAGTCTGCCAGAATTTTATTGGTCCCTCTCAATTCTTTCCGGATGCGCTCGAACAAAGCCAGGGCAGTATCCGGTCCCGCCAGATGGAGTTTACACCATGCCTGCCCGATCCGTGATTTTTCGGTGAGATCGTCATTGTCCGGATTAACAGCCAATTTGTATTCTGATAAAGCCTGACTATAATGTTTCAGAAAGTAGGCAGATTCTCCCATCAGCAGATGATTTGCCCGTTGCCAATAATTCAATTCACCGGCCACCGCCTGTTGAGGCATGGAAGCATTCCGGGTAATGACTTTCTGATAATTGCCTTTATTAAAATCGTGATTCTGCAAAGCAAAATAGGACACGTCAAAAAAGTGGCTCTTCTGGCTCTGCTGAATAATCTGGTCAAAATATTTTTGACTGGCACCGGGCCGCTCATTCACACCCAGTAAAAAGTAGACGGCGGGTGACAATTCGTCCTTGGGATAGAGATTGATAAATTGACGCAAACTGACCAAGGCGACTGTGCTGTCCCCTTTCTCCATCTCGGTAAGGGCCGCTTTTAATTTTGCCAGCGGTGCCAGAGGAGAGTGAATATCGATGGAAGCGATGTTATGAAATAACATAATCGACTGATTCAGTTTGGTTATATCTTCAGCCCCCTGGCGCCGGAGACATTCCGCTTCCATATATTTAAAATAGCTGGCATTTTCCGAAGCCGGCGTATACCGGAATTCGGCCAGCGCTTCACCTAATTGATTCAAATTGAGATTAATCCATCCCAGCCGGAAATGAATTGCATCGGCATTTTGCAATCCACTCTCCAGCAATCGTTTAAATTCGGATCGGGCAGCAAGCCAATCCCCGGCCCGCATAAAAACTTCAGCTGCCTGGAACAAAGCCTGTTTGGCCTCAGGGGTGCTCGGATAAAGATCATGCAACTTTTTATACACGCTAACCGCCATGATGCGGTTACCGGCATGCTCGTGCGCTTTCGCCAGAAAATAAAGTCCGGTCACACTTTTTGTATCTCCCAGCAGCTCAATGGCTTCCTGCGGTTTTTCCAGTGCCATGGCATGTCTGGCCTTCAGAATAACTATTCGTTCATCTTTTATTTGCAGGGAATCGACTGAAGTTAGCTCGGACAACAACGAATCCGACACTTCCCATTCATCCTTATCCGCCGCGATCCAGGCTAATCCCAGCAGCGCTTCCTGCTTGACAAATGGATTACTTCCGGTTTCGAGCGCCTTGTTGAAAAACTTCTTGGCCGATCGGAGATTATGCTGCTTCAGATAGAGTAAACTTGAGCGTACATAAGATTCCGCCAGCATTGCTTCGGGCAAATTTCGGCCTGGTTCATATAACTTTTGCAGTTCCAGCAGCGCCTTGTCGTACTCATTTTCCCGCTCATAAGCAGAAGAGGCAAGAAAAACCACCCGTCCAAATAAAACCGGGTCCTGGGTCGAGGCCTGGACTTCCCTGACCAGCGGAATAATTTCCTGGCTGGGCATTTTCTGCTGGAAAAGAGCTGCCGCTTTCGCATACTGCGACCAGGGTGTTCCTTCCTCCTGGGCAAATAATGGTAACGTTAGGAATAAAATAAATATCAAAAAGAAGACACCGATCTTAATCCATGGAAATCGATGTTTGGTCATAACTCACCTATAATTAATCGATAATACAAATTTTCCATTTATTCTTCCGATCCCAATCCCAGTGTACCGGAAGGTCCTTTGGTATCAATGGAAACAAGCGATCCCACACCGGTGAAATTCTCACCATTTTGGGTCCAGATTTCGAAGCGGTACTTGAATTTTCCATCTTCCACCAGTGCTCCGGTATTATCCCGGCCGTCCCAGACAATTTCTTCTGGAATGGTTCCCCTTTCGGAGAAACTCCGCACGATATCGCCTTTATGATCAATGATATCAAATGTCCATTGCTGAATATCAGACCGGCTTTTTGCCTTTAAGGAAATGCGGGATAGATTCTGCTCGCCGATCGGAGAAAAAATATCAGGAATAGCTTTGGCACTGACCCCAAATCCGCCAAAAGCATATTTCACCGCAAAATTCTGGGTAAAACCGAAGTCCGAGACACTTTTGTTACCATACTCAATACCCACCTGGTTGAGTGCAAATCCCAATCCCATGGTAACCCGGCCATTGTTCAGGCCAAGTCTTACGGCGACATTGCTGTATACATTGTACTCCGCGCCAATATTGATAAATGCCGATTCCCATCCGGCGATCTTTCCCACATCGGAACTGACAATCAGTTTATTATCCAGAAAGGTCATCGCCGCGCCCAACCGGATTTGCATGGGAAATGCCTGGGATTCATAGGCGAGTTTCATCTTGGGGGTCAGCAGGTTCATAAACATCAGCCCGGCGTCCACCCGGTCGAATAACCGCGTTTTAAAGCCAAGGTCAATTCCATGGCCGGTACCGGAATAAGATAAAACTTTCTGGTTCACCAATTTATAATTCAAGCCAACCGCAATGCCCCGGTACAATTCTTTTGACCAGGAGAGAAGAAAGGCCATGTCCGAGATGCCGAATGATCCCAATTCCTGGTTCAATTCGTTTCGCTGATCAAAATCGCCCGAGTTAAGGTAGAGCATTCCCAATCCGAAACTCCCTAAATTTCGGGTTGGCAGACTACCGGCGAGATAATCGAAATTAGTATCAAAAAAGAGGACCGAGTGCATAAAATACACCTGGTAAGGATTCTGATTGGCCAGCGCCGCCGGATTCCAGTAAACCGCCGTGGCATCGGTAGAGAGGGCGGTATAGGCTTTACCAAATCCAAGAGCCCGCGCGCCCACACCCATGTGGAGGTAGGTTCCTGGCATGCCGGCAATACCGTCCTGGGCAGAAACCTCCGGGACTACCGTCAGAATCAGAAAGATGCAAATCGTGATAAAGATGATGAATTTATGTTTCATATGCTCTCCAGCTCTTTTATTCCCTTAATTTTTATTTTACAATTCCTTTTATCTCACCACTGCTATTTTGCGATGGGCATCCATTATGGTTCTGCCATTGGCCACGCCTTTGGCAATCAGGATATAGCCACCGTTACCCACTTTCTGGCCTTTATCATTCCGTCCGTCCCAGGTGACCGAATTGGGGAATACACTTCTTTCCCGACCCATTCCCCCCGGGCTTCCGGCTGAAAATCGTTTCGACCAGACCAAATTTCCGAAAAGATCGAATATCCTGAGGGTAACATCGGCGTCTTCTGCTAAATAATAATCAATATGAGTTACCGCGGATTCTACCCCAAATGGATTCGGATAGTTAATCGGTTTACCATTGGGCATGCTTGATGGAGTCAGATTTACAACTATTTCGTAATCACTGTAGACCGAATCTACCGAAGCACGTACCATATTCATTTCCGTAACTCTTCCGGCGGTAAATTCAATTTCTACTTTACCGGTGGCATCGGAAGTCGCGGTGGTATCGGCCAGATTTCCGCTGCCATTGATTACTGAAAAATTTACTAATTTATCCGGAACGGGATTTCCGGTGATATCGGTCAGACTGGCGGTAATAACCAGTTTTTCCAGAGCCCGGACTTCATTCTTCGGGGCCTCAAGCACAATATTTTCAACGCTGCCGGCATAAACTTCCAGAGGTTCGGAATACCCCGGTGCAGTATTGATCTGATCTTCCACTTTTATTCTGATAATGCCAACTGCATTTGTAGTCTGGACAATCGTACGCTTTCCATTCTCCAGGTTCAGGGATTTATAGAGCAAATTACCCGGCACGGAATCGAGGGTACTGGCATCCACCAGACCCAAACTTACCAGATGATTTGCAGTAATAACGATTTCATCATTACCATTCTTGAACAGAATCTGCATGCCGAAGTTATCTCCCGCAGCAACCCGGCTGCTGTCCAGATGGATCTCATAGTGCAGTCCACCGACCAGGACCTCGAGTTGAGCATCGAGAGATGTTCGGATGTTGGTGTTGCTGTTATCAATGGCCCGGATGATCTGGTTTCCACCCTGATTCAGGGTAACCGAGAAGCTGGTCTTTCCCTGGATCATGTTACTGTTTATCGGGACCACCTGAGCAGTATTATCCGTTGTATATAGCCGCACCTGATCGTTTGGTGCAGTGGGTACATGGTTCCAGTAATCGTCCACTGCGTATACTTCCACCGGGAAGGCTAACCCTGAGGTCTGGCGGGTAGCTGTATTTTTTCGTCCCGGGGTTTTTAGAGGATCGTTTTCCGTATCCCCGGGAAGCAGCTCTTCACCCGGCAAGAGAACAAGCAACTGAGTAAAACTATTCGGATTTACCTGCACACTGTCACTATAGGCAATCGGCATTCCGGAATTGTTCTGGAAATCCGATCTAAACTGGTGCTGGGTGGCGGCCCGCAAGGTTACCGGAATATGAACTTCACCATTGACCAGATAAACTGTATCCGGCAGGAAAGCAAAGGAATCGGTTACGGCAAAATTGAGCGTATCATTACAATCTGCAACCAGGTTCCAGTAAGGATCGACTGCCCGGATGAGTACATCAAAGCTTTGTCCGGCTATTTGGGACAGCGCCGGATCTTTTTTCCCGGGACTGACTCCTGGTGTTGCCTTTTCACCGGGAAGCAGTACCTGCAGACCGGCTAATTGTTCCGGTACCACTGAGAAGGAATTACTGTAACCGGTATGGGTATTAGGCGCAGGGATATAATCCGCTGCATAGAGGACGACATCAGTATCTGCTTTGGTAATGGTTAAATCACCTTCCCAGAAGCCACCGGATATAGTAACTCCGGTTCGGGATATGGTGCCATTTCCGGTAGAGGCGGAGAGAATGATTTCGCCTTCATAATCCAGCAGGATGTAATTATTCTGGTTGTGAGCCTCGATCCGGACCTGGAAGGCGTTTCCAGCCGTTTGAGGACTTGTAATCTGTGAGAACACAAAATGATGCACCTGGCCGGTAAGCATATTGAAATGACTGGAAGAGTCACTCAGGAACGGTGCTTCAAGCGTTTCTACAAAAATTTGGTTGCTGCCGGTTGTGAGCAAGGTGACGTCATAATCACCCGAAGCTGTGGTCATAGTGGTATCCATCGGCATAATCGCTGCCGGATCGGTACTGGTAAAATGTAGTTGCAGAGAATCCGGAACAACCGGATTATACCATTCATCCGTAGCATACACTGTTACCTGGAAGGTTACTCCGATAGTCTGGGGTGAAGGATAACCGGTAATTGCCGTGGACAGACCGGGTGTCAATGTTTCTCCCGGGACGATTATTTTCAGACGAGCCAGGGCACCAGGCAGCAAAGTAAACGGATTACTGTTCCCACGGACAATATCATTAAAATCATGAATATTAATATGTATACTTTGAGCTGCTTTGGTCAGTATCACCGGTCCGCTCCATTGACCATTGGTAAATTGAATACTTCCCACGATGATAGTTCCTGGTCCGGTTGAAGCAGTCATACTGGCCTGTTCATTATAACCAGTCACCACATTTCCGCTTCCATCTACCGCAAACACGGTCAATTGCAGGGAATCTCCGGCATATTGCGGACTGCTGATCGGATCGAAGACAAAACTTGCCACCGATCCGGAAATGACGTGAACCAGCGGCGATGTATCGGAGGAGATCTGCGGGTTATTTACACAATTTGCAGTCACCGTCCAGTTTCCGGGTGTATTAAACCTGAAAGTTGAGAAGGTGACTGTGCCGGCAGCCAACGGCGCATTTAGTGGAATGTTCGCATTGACATCAGTCGAGGTTAATTCAATAGTGGCGTTAGCAGTGGTCACCGGATTCCACCAGTTATCAACACCATTCACTGTAATATTAACTGCCTCGCCGACCGTTTGTGCCGGAATGGTACCGGTTTTTCCAGGAGCGATACCTGGTGTGCTTTGTTCTCCCGGTAATAAAATCTGTAAACGGGTAAATGTGCCGGGATTAACATTAAAGAAATTGCTCTCGCCGGTATGAGGAACCGCGGCAAAATCCTGACAGGTTATTTTCACATTATTCGCTGCACGGGTAATAGTAACCATCCCTGACCAGTAACCATCCACAAAATCAATTTCGGTGGGTGTTATGGTGCCGAGTCCGGTAGTGGATTGTAGCCGGGCGTGTCCGTTATATCCGGTCAAAGGATTCCCGGCCACATCTGCAGCATGAATTTGTACCTGAAAGTCATCCCCGGCCGTTTGATCTGCAATTGTCTGGAATTCGAAATGATCCAGTTCACCCGGATTCACCAGGAAGCTGCTGCTCATATCCCCGGTTATTCCCGGATTGCTGATATCGGAAGCACTTATGGTGTGTGTCCCGACCGTCCCCATAATGGCAGACAAGGTTGCTAATCCGCTATTCAACTTGCTTCGGTTGGGCAGCTGTGCCAGCGGATCGGTAGTGGTAATTTCAATACTGTCTGCTGCCGAGGTTATTAAATTCCAGTATTCATCAACTGCCCGGACCCGGAAATCGAATTGTACACCGGTTAGCTGATCCTCCGGTACTCCACTTTTTCCGGGAGCAATACCCGGTTGCGGATTTTCTCCGGGTAATAATACCTGTAGTTTATCGAAAGCGCCTGGAAGAACCGAAATTAAATTGCTGGTTCCGGTATGCGGCGGTAATACATCATCGCTGGCGGTTATGGATACATTACCCGATGCTCTGGTCAGAGTAACTGATCCGGTCCATTCGCCCCCAACAAAGGGACCGACCTGGTCGGGCATTATCGTACCTTCACCGGTGGAGGCGGTTAAATGAACCATACCGGTAAAATTACCGACGAGTTGATTCAGGTTTGTCTCCGCACGTATGGTTACTGAGAAAGAGATACCGGCATTTACCGGACTGGGAATTGTTTCAAAAGCGAAATGATCAAGGTTCTGTGGAATAATATTTATACTCGGACTCTGTCCATTTGAAATCTGTGGATTATTCAACTGATAAGCCGAAACGGTATGCGATCCGGCAGAATTCAGCGTAATGCTTAAACTCCGGGTTCCGCTTACCAGATTGGTGTTGGCCGGTAAAGAGGCGGTCAAATCTGTAGAGGACACGCCAAATGAATCGGATGCAGTGGTGACCACATTCCAATGATCATCCACACCATTCACCTGAATCGGAAATGGCTGCCCGCTTCTCTGGTCATTGGGTGTGCCGCTGTAGCCTGGTGATAGACCCGGCGTTGCGACAATTCCCGGCACCAAAACCTGGAATTGAGCGATCGCTCCCGGTACCACCTGAAATTGATTACTGGTTCCGGTATGCGGAGTGGTCGCGCCATCTGTGACATTTAAGAAAACGCCAGCTGCCGCTTTAGTCAAAGTAACGTGTCCGGTAAAGAGACCTTGATTCATGGTAATGTTCACCGGGGAGATGGTACCTGTTCCGGTGCTGGCTGAAAGTGTTAGCGATCCGGAGTAATCCATCAACCGGTTTCCGGATGGGTCGACGGCGGTAATGGTAATTGTCAATGGTATTCCGGCTGTTACCGGTCCAACGATTGGTGAAAAAAGAAATTCATGCAGGTTTCCCGGATTAACTAATATCTGAGTGCCAGTATTTGGCGTAATTGACGGTTGAGTAACATCATGGGCGGTTACCGATTGCAAACCAGTGCTATTCAGGGTCACAGTAAATTGTCTGGTTCCATTATACAATGGAGAATTCGGAGGCAATACTGCATTGGGATCCGAACTGCTCAGCTGCACCTGATCATTGACGCTGGTAATTACGTTCCACCAGTTATCAACGGCGTTTACCCGGGTGGAAATATTGCTTCCCGCCAGAATCGGGCTCACTGTACCGGTCTTACCGGGTGCCACTCCGGGAGTCCCGGTCTCTCCCTGCATTAAAACCTGCAATTTGGTAAATGCACCCGTTTGGACAGTAAACTGATTACTGGTTCCGGTGTGTGGCGGAGACGTTCGATCTTCAACCGTTACCGACACAAACGAAGCAGCCCGGGTAAGAGTGATCTGACCCGACCACACCCCATTTACCATATCAATTGAGCTGGGAGTGATGGTCTGAGACCCGGTGGAAACATCGAGATCGAGAGTCCCGCTGAAATCCGTCACAGTATTTCCGCCGGAATCCACTGCCCGGATGGTCACCGAAAAGGGAGTACCGGCAGTTTTGGGAGAGGAGATCGGATCGAAAACAAAATGATCCAGTCCAAAAGAAATCACTTCGATGGGAGAACTGATCCCATCCTGAATGGATGAATTGTAAACATCGGAAGTGGTAATGGTATGTGTTCCCGGGGTGTTCAGGGTAATCCCGACTATCAGGTGTCCACCACTGAGTGAGGAATTGCCCGGTAACACAGCTGCCGGATCGCTGGAGGTGAAACTAACGGTGGTATTAGTTTGGGTAACTTGATTCCAGTATTGGTCAGTAGCATAAACATGCATATTGAACTGGACAGATGCCTGCTGGCTCACTGGGTTGCCAGTTCTTCCGGTAACACTACCCGGAAGAAACGTCTCTCCGGGAACCACATTCAGAATTCGCGAATATGGACGCGGAGTAGCACAAAAACGGTTGCTTACTCCAAAAATACTTTGGTCATTTACCCGTACCCAGACATCTCCGGTTACATAGGGCCCATTGGTTTTCAGACCGGCCCGGAAGACCTGGAGGTTTCCTATCCACCGGCCGTCAACCAGGAGAATGGTTTCGGGAAAAATTCTTCCCAGACCATAGTCAGTATATTCAGCTAGGGTTACTTCCTTAGTATAATTATTAATCCGGTTTCCCTGGGCATCCCGGGCGGTTATTTCAACCTGCGGGATAATATCGCCCACCCTTACCTGCCCGGGGTGATTTCCATGAGGATTCCCAATATCCGGCTCAATGCTAAAGTAAAGCACTTCTACTACCTCGAAGGCAGGAGAAACGCCATTTGTGACATTCGGATGGGTGATATCATTAGCGGTTATGGTATGACTGCCGCTGGAGTTGATAGTAACGGTAAGGGTTGCTGTGCCATTTGTTAAATTTGTTACCGGAGGCAAACTGGCATAGGGGTCGCTGGCTGTCAATTGGACCAGATCACTCACCGGAGCGACATTCCAGTCTTGATCTGTGGCATTCACAATTACCTGAAAAGGAACACCAACGGTTTGAGTATAAGGTGTACCGGTAAAGCCACTTGGTGTCCCGGGTGCTGCAGACATACCGGGTAATAAAACCTGTAGTTTGGTGGCAGTCTGCGCCTCTGCCCTGTCCGAAAAACCAAATATAAGTAGTGCCGAACAAAGAATAAGCAGAACAAAACTATTTGAGGCAGTTAGTTTTCTAAAAGATATGGTACCCATGAACAAACCTCCGTGTATCACGATAATTTTTTATTATCACTTTTCTATATCAGATTTTTGAGTTGTCGATTTTTTTTGCTTTCCATTTTGCTCTTCAAGCTTTTCCAGTAAGACATTCAGTTCGTCGCCAATTTCATGCAGATAATCATGTGAGCGTAGCTGTATACGGGATTTATATTCACCTTTGCTGGCACTTTCCAGCACCCGTAAAATTTGAATCATTGGTCCCACAATTCGATGGGATAACCGCATGCCATACCAGAAGTTGAATCCGGTGAAAATCAGTACTACCAGTAATACTATTGAAAAACGGATGTACAAAAGGATATCGTAGGAGTGATGTAAATTGAGTCCTTCTACAACATACAGAACCAAACCGAAAGCAATTATTTCGATGGCTGTGAGCATGGTATAAAAACTGGTGAAGGCATACTGGATATTCGGTTTTAAATAGTAATATTTGCGCATAATTTTAATCTTCCCTGAGATATCATTTAATAAAAATGATCGAAATCGGGCGAAACTTTTTCTTGATAAAAATCACTATTTCCCCGTATCTTAAGTTTTTGCGTGGCATTTAGCCTACATTAATTGTCTCATATAATATTCGATCTTTATTTTTCACTCTTTAGCGAAACCTTACTTTTCTAAAAGATTTACAAATAGCCCATCACAAAGAAGATGCCATCCATTTTTTAGGATGAACAAATCCTTGCGCGATGAAGTCTGGATCAAATTCATCGGAATATCTCCAAACTAAATATTCTGAGCGGTAGAAAGTTTGGTGATCAGGAAGGTTAATCCTGGTTTGGCTATTACCGAGAATTTAGGGAGATATCTCTGGCTGACGAAGATGCTTGGACGGGATGGCGTGAAGAATTTGTTAATTTAAAAATATTAGATAAGCTTTCGAAATCATTTCTGGTAATGATCCCGTTTATTATTTGTATTTATATTACACACCAGATATCGAACCACTAGATACCTTAAAAAGTATTTCAGTCGGATCAGGTAACTGCAAAAAACCTTTGATAGATGTGATACTTTTTATTTAAGGATTGGGGCTTGAATTAAAACGGATGATGCCTTTGATTTCCAGGGGCAAATGCAATAACGAGTACAAATTGAATCAAAATAATATCGGAAAATAAGATAGATCTATTTTTTCTTGATCTTCAACTTGATTTTCAGTTTGGTTTTGTGCGCCTTGAAATACTGGTGTGCCTGACTCATCAGGTCCTCCAATTTTTTAATAACATAAATCAGTTTCTCTGAGGTCAATTATTTAAGATTTAATTTTCATTCGTGGTTTTACCCTTTGTCGGGTCAGCCATTCATCAATTTCAATAATTTTAAATAGCAGAATCCCTTTTCCTCCTCCGATTTTATAGTGGGGAATCTTTCGGTCGAATACCCATTTACGGATAGTTACTTCTTTAATGCCCAGCTTTTCGGATAATTCTTTGGTGGAATAGTATTCTTTCATATGACCTTCAAATGGGCTTCAATCGCAAGTAAGTTTGCATTCCAAATGGTAAAGAGCCCGAAACTCACGTCCATTTTGTTCGTCAGAAAATAATATCAGAAGTCGGTAAAAACAAATTAAATATGATAAATATAAGAAATATAGTATTTGTAATATATATAATTTATATCTTATTTCTGTCCTGGATCTACTGTTTAGAGAAGAATCCCAGTAAATCAACATGCCACCCCGCTGGGGTTGAGAGATCTTTTTTGCCATCTATATTATAAACATTTCACCCTTACAGGGTTATTATACCCTGCATTTACAAATAAACCTCTTCCAGCACGGATTTATAGATTGAGATAAAACTGTGCTATAAACATTTCACCTTCCAGGGCACTATGCCCTGCCCCTGTAAATCGATCTCCCCACCTACAGGGTTCTATAGATTTGTATTAATTTCTGCTAAAATATTTCACTTTCCCAGGGTCATTGTACCCTGCCTCTATAAATGAACTCTTCCCAATATGATTTTATAGATTGGGATTGAGCTGCACTATCAAAATTTCACCCTCACAGGGTTCAATAAATCATACCACGGTTAATAAATCTAACCCCGGAGAAGTGTAATGCTTGTAGAAAGTCGGTTTTTAAAAAAGGGAAAACTCCAGAGGAGTGAAATAAATATACCTTAAAAAGAAGATTAAGTTTTATGTCAAGTAGAATCTCCTGCGGTATGTCGAATTATTTTAAATTTCCCCAAAAATCGTATTCCACCGGTAATCATTGATTAGTGTCTCTGTGTAATTATTTTTTAAATTATAGCGCTTAAACAAAAACTATAAACTATTGATTTTTTTTGAAAAAATTGGTATTATCCGTTAGACTAAAACGAAACCAGATATATGAAAACTATCGATTATGGTTTTCGGGAAAAGTTAAATAAGGTATTGGGAGGATTTGGTCACAACTACTGTTACCAATGCGGTGCCTGCGTAGCAGATTGCCCGACCCACCGCCACCTGGATGAATTCAATCCCCGCACGATTATCCTAAAAGCACTATTCGGTTTTGAAGACGAACTGATTGGTCCGGATTCCATTATCTGGAACTGCACCAACTGCTACAATTGCCACGAAAGATGTCCCCAGGAAGTCAGTCCTATTGAGGTGATCATTGCCCTGAAGAACATGACCATGGAGAAATCCAACAATCCACCGGTGGTAAACAATATTATGGAACGGGTAAAGAAAACCGGTTCTACTGTCTCTGTTACTGACCTCTCCATCAAAAGACGCAAAGAACTAAATTTGCCCCCGTACAAAATGGATTGCGCGGAAGAGCTGGAAAAAATATTTAAACATTAAGGAGTAACATGAAGGTTATCCCGTTCTGGGGTTGCATGATTGCCTTAAAGTATCCGCAAATGGAAAAAGCCGTTCGGTATTCAATGGACAAGCTGGGGGTGGAGCTGGTCGATGAAACCCGCTTTAGCTGTTGTCCGGATCCCATCTATTTTAAAGCTGGAGACAAACTCAAGTGGATGACCCTGGCGGCCCGGAATATAGCCATTGCCGAAGAACATGAACTGGACATTATTACCATGTGCAGCGGCTGCACCTCAAC
>CAZTXJ010000032.1:18804-21551 GCA_964617285.1 uncultured Calditrichaceae bacterium
ATGAATGTGGACGATCCGGTGATTCCCAAAATACTGGAAGAACTGATCGCCACTACCGGGGCTATACCGGTAAATCATCGGGAATATCTGCTTTGTTGCGGAAAAGCCTGCCAGGATCATGAACTTACCCTGAACATGAGTGCGGACGTTTTCCAGTCCATAACCGACTCCAAAGCGGATTGCCTCGGACTGATCTGTCCGACTTGCTTCGACTCCTTTGATCTGGGACAGATCCGGGTTTCCCGCAAGGTCGGGAAAGAATATCAGGTACCAGTGATCTACTACTTTCAGTTACTGGCACTCGCCCAGGGCGCCAGCCTGGAAGATGTGGGCATTAAATATCACAAAATCCTGCCTGCTCAATTCCTGAGCAAACTAAAGCATCTCGAAGTTACTGCTTAATTTTTTCAGAATTAATCAATTGCCCGGATGAGCTGGTGCATGGCGTGCCAGGCCTCTTTGCGGTGAAAAATAAACTGATTCCACAGCCATTCACTGGGATCAACATCGTGGGGTAGTTGGTGATTTAATCTTTTCGCCACTACGTCCAGACCGGTGGAATAGATCTGGTCCTCAGCGGTAAGACTCAGCCGGTAGACGTAGCGAAAACGCTGCAAAAACAGGAGGGAATTTTTTAAACTCAGCCAGTTATCTCTGAACTTGCGGTTTCTGATACCGAATTTCTTAATCAGAGCAAAGGGTTCCGTTTCCAGCAATTTATAGATCACCTTATAAATGAGAACAATCATTTCAATATCCCTTAAACCTCCGGTGCATTCTTTGATATTGGCGCATTTCTCCTTGAAAAAGGTAGTGGAACCATGACGCTGGGTTATTTCCCGGATCATCTGCTCGATGTATTGATCAGTGCCCTCAAAAATAATTTTTCGAATAATTTCATTCAGAAATCTTTGATGAAATTCGGTATTTCCGTTTAGTAACCGGGATTCCAGGAGCTGGGATTTATCAATATAGCTCTCCGGGTAAGATGAACTGATCAGGTCCTTTAATCCATCAAACGGGCAGAGATATTCCCCGAAATGCTGACTAAACCGGAAATGAGGAAGTGTCCCTCTTTTAATCATTTCCGAATTCATGATCGCAATAATTTCCCGGTATGAATCGATCTCCTCTTTGGAGCTGCCATTGGTTACTATGATCAGATCAAAATCGTCATCGAAAGCCTGTTCCCGGCCATTTCCACCGCAGGCATAAATCATAATGTTACTGGCAATCTTCTGCGCCAACCGGGAATCTTTAATGATTTTCCTCACACAGGTCTGAAAAAGCTCCCCGATATAGATATTGACAAAGTGGGTAAAATGATCATTTATCGCCTGTACTTCCATCCCCCGGAAAGTTTCCAAACCCAGATGGAAAAAATTGATATCATAATAACTACCCAGCATCTTAATTTTTTCATCAAATGACTTTACAAAAGGGAGATGCTTTAAAATTCTATTTTCCTCTTTCTGAAAATGTTTTGGTTCCTGGATGAAGCAGGCATAAGCCGGGAAGTTTTGATAGATATTGGTGATAAAGCGCTTATAATAATAGCTGCAGCTGTTGATAAGATTCAACAGTTCCGCCAGATTCTTCTGATAGAGCGATCTTTTACCCCGGATGGTTTTCTGGAAGAGAATCTTGTTCAAACTTTCCAGGGTGTTTGAACTGCATAACTGCATGATCCTGCAAACCAGATTGGGTTTCTTCTGGAACAGTGAAATCAAATTCTGCAGGAAATCCGGATCGTCTTTGTAGCGGTCCACATAGTAATGAATCAACTGATTGAACTGATAAAAATCATCGAACGGCACCTGCTGGTCAAAGGTGAGGCAGAAATTGAACACAAATTCCGGATGACTACCTGACCACTCAGTCACGTTTTTCATACAATGGGACCGGTCCGCGGCATTCATTTTCCTCATATCTTTTACCAGATCCGATTCATAATCCCGGAAAGTTTTTTGCAGCAGGACAAAGAAATCGTCCCAGAAATGTACCGATTCAAAAAAGCGCAGCTCGGACAATAAATTCTTGAACGCCCCTCCGGCCGGAAAATGCCGCTGGAAAATTTTTCGGAACACCGTGATCTTTTCCAGATGCAGGGTTAAGTCGTTTATAAAAATTGGTAAGATCTTGCGGAAAGCCTGGATTGATTTGGTGTAATCCTGCAGCAATTGATGAACTCCCAGATGGGGGCCGATGTCCCTGTAATGTAGTTTAAGTGCCACCTGTTGCAGATTGTTTTTGATATACTCATCCGAGATGGAAATTAATTCTTCCTGCACCACCAGCTGCTGATAGATATACCGAAAAACCTCAATATAGCTAAGGCTCTTCTCCAGGATCCGGAATTCTTTCTTAAAATGCGGATATATTTTACGGATAACATCCAGGATGCGCCAGGGATTGACTTCATCAATTCCCAACCGAACTTTATAGGCATAAATTAAATTCTTAATAATTCTCAAACCGTCATGCTTGGGATGGATATAGTTGGGATCTTCCGGCGCGGTGGACAAATCGATAATTTCTCCCAGGATTCCCCGCAAATATCCCTCATGATAACGATTGGGTTTTTTATGATAATAATACTTATCGGTTACCCTTTTCTGAAATTCTTCAAACAACCGATGATTTCCGATGATGTAGGCTGAACCGATCATCTCCTGCAGGATCACAAAATTGCCGATCTTATCCTTGAGCAATTCCTCATATTCGGAAATGGAAGCCGAGTATGCCTG